>JBJXFJ010000144.1:0-18866 GCA_046154735.1 Chloroflexota bacterium
GTGCTGCAGATCCAGTTTGTGCTTCGCTCACAGGCGTGCTCCTGCCTTTCACCACGTGTTCGCTTTCGCGTATGTCAACGTCCCATTGTGTCGCCGACGTCATTGTAGCCAGACAATGAGATCACGAACGGGTACGGATTCTGCGTTGGATCCAGTCGTTGCACTTGAGATGGTCGTGGGGAAGAGTCGTGGAATACTCAGTTCCCACTCAAATGGGTCGGGAAGTTTACGGGCATGGTGGGTCAGACTGAAAGACGTCAGTGCGGAAGGATCTTGAATCTATGCAGCGGCCACCGGTGGGCGAGTCCTCCCCATGGGACTGGCCTGATGCACTCAAGCCACCCTTTGCCCTCCTGGCGTTTGATTGGGACGGGACCGCGGTAGAGAATCGGCGTGCGGATGCCGCGCCCGTTCGCGACCGTCTCAGCCGCCTGCTGGCACGCGGTGTATGGGTCATGGTGGTGAGTGGGACCAATGTGCAAAACATCCACGGTCAGCTCTCCGCTGGGATTGATCCACTACTCCGAGATCGTCTGCGCCTCAGCACCAATCGCGGCTCTGAGGTGTGGGACTTTGCCGGGTCGGATCCGCGGCTGCTCTACCGCCGTCAGGAGACGCCACTCGAGACCGTCAAGCTTAATGCCATTGCGCAGGCCGTGTGCGAAGCCGTGCTGGAGCGCAGCGGTCTCCATGTTGGGCTGGTGATGGATCGATTGAATCGACGTAAGATTGATCTCCTTCCCGAGCCGCAATGGGCGGATCCACCAAAGTCTGAGATTGGCGCGCTTGCCCAGGCAACGGATACTCGATTGAGGAACGCGGGTTTCGCCGGGGGAATCGCTGACGTGCTTCGGATCACCGCGGAGATGATGTGGCGCTACGGTTTGGAGGAGGCGCGCGTTACAACGGACGCCAAGAATATTGAAGTGGGCTTGACGGACAAGGCGGACGCCATGCGCTGGCTCGAACAGGAAATCCTGGGTCCATACGGCGTTCTGCCGGAGAGCGTCTTCATCGGAGGAGACGAGTTTGGCCCCATTGGTGGGATAGAGGGCAGTGACGCACGCATGCTGCTCCCCTCATTGGCCGGTGCCGTGTGGGCCTCGTTTGGCCCGGAGCCTTTTGGGCTGCCTTCCGCAGTGTTCCATCTCCCCGGTGGCCCCTCGCGTTTCCAATCCTTTCTGGATCTTCAGCTTGGTGTGCAGTGAGCATTTCTAGAGAGCCGTTGAGCCCCACGGCGCCGGTTGGGTTAGAGCTCAATGCGTGGAACATCGTTGACCGGAGCTATGATCCTCTGCTTGAGCGGGTCATTGAGTCCATCTTTGCGGTGTCCAACGGATTCGTGGGCACCCAGGCCTCGCTGCCGGAGGGCAGCCCTGAGTCAAACGCGGCCACGTTTGTCGCCGGCGTGTACTCAACTGGCGCGGCTCCGTCGGCCGTGCGCGAGCTGGCGCTTCTGCCGGATTGGCTGGCGCTTTCAGTCGTTGTTGAAGGACAGGCTCTTGGGCTGAATTCCGGCATGGTTCTCGATCATCGGCGCTGGCTGGATATGGAGCATGCGCAGGTGCACCGACTCTGGCGGCATCGCGATCCGGCCGGCCGAATAACAAAGCTCCATGTTCAGCATGCTGCTTCACTCGCTGATCGCGCGGTGATGCTGCAGCGCATCGAGATTACCCCGGAGAATTACAGCGGGAACCTCGTGGTGGAGCTGCTGGTTCGGGCGCTGTCGGATCAAATTGTCCACACCGTGGAGGCTCGAGATGGCGCCCGCGTGACGGCCGTCCCGGCCACATCTGGTGTGCGCGTCTTCTACGCGCTAGCAACGTCCCTCAGCCCTGAGCAGGACGGTGTCCAGGTTCAGCCAGTGGTCACGTCGTGGAGTGCGGGCGATCAATGGAAGTGGCTGGCGGAAATGGGCTGCACGTACCGACTTGAGAAGATTACCACTATTCAGGTGGCAGTGGATGACGAGCTGGAAACATCAGAATCGACGCCCGGCATCGCCGCTCTTGTTCCGCGGGCGGATGAGCTCTGGAGTCAACATGAGCAGGCCTGGCGATTCCGTTGGGAGCAGGCTGATGTGACCATCAATGGGCCGATTGTGGATCAAGCGGCCCTGCGCTTTGCGGCATACCATCTGATCGTTGCCGCGGCCCCCGGAAATCACCGAGTGTCCATTGGCGCACGCGGACTTACTGGTGAGGCCTATCGCGGCCACGTGTTCTGGGATACAGAAATGTATCTGCTGCCCTTCTACACCCTCACGCAGCCTATCGCCGCGCGCAGTCTGCTCATGTATCGCTACCGTACCCTTCATGCCGCTCGCGCCAAGGCTCGCGCGCTTGGGTTCCGGGGCGCCCTCTACGCCTGGGAAGCCGCGGACACGGGGGAGGAGACCACTCCGAATGAAGTCATCGGATTCAACGGTCAGATTGAGCCCATCTGGACCGGTCGACTCGCCCATCACATCTCCGCCGATATCGCGTTTGCGGTGCTGCGCTACTGGTGGATTACCGGCGATGAACAGTTCATGCTTGAAGCTGGCGCGGAGATCATTATTGAAACGGCGCGGTTCTGGGCCAGCCGCGCCACTCGTGAGAGCGACGGGTTTTGTCATATCCGGGACGTCATTGGACCGGATGAGTATCACGAGCACGTGGATGACAATGCCTATACGAACGGTCTTGCGCAATGGAATCTGCGCCAAGCCGTGCTCATGGTGGAACGCCTGCAACAGAAGTGGCCCGATGCGTTTGGTGGGCTCTGTGAGGTGCTCGCCTTTCGGGAAGCGGAGCTACGGCAGTGGTCTGAGGTTGCGGACGGCTTGCTTATCCGCCGGGACCCACTGACGCATGTCATCGAGCAGTTTGAGGGATTTCATGCGCTCGACGAGATCGACCTGGCCTCGTATGAGCCGCGCGTTGTTCCCATGGACGTGCTCTTGGGTCGAGAGCGGACGCGCGCGGCAAAGGTTATCAAGCAGCCGGATGTGCTGATGCTGCTCTATCTTTTCCCGGAGCTATTTGGCCCGTCTGTTCTTGAAGCGAATTTCCACTACTACGATCCGCTTACCGGACACGGGAGCTCGCTCAGTCCCGGCATCCACGCGGCCATCAGTGCGCGACTGGGGCTCCATGAATCCGCATATGCCTATTTTCAGCAGGCGGCCGCGATTGATCTGGATGATCGGATGGGAAACGCGGCGGGCGGTGTGCACATGGCTGCCCAGGGTAGCATCTGGCAGGCGGCCGTGATGGGCTTTGGTGGGGTTCAGCCCACTGTGAACGCACTCCAAGTGCATCCGCGGCTCCCGGATGTGTGGGTTACGCTCTGCTTTCCTCTGCAATGGCGCGGTCGATCACTGCGCTTTGTCGTTGACCACGAACGCGAATGTCTGAGCATTACTCTGGAATCAGGGGCGCCGTTGAGCGTCAGTGATCTGGCTGCGGTTGATCGACTGCTGCGGGAGGGGGACACTGTGACACTTGCGGTGACTGACTCACCGTGCGAAATCCGTGAGCCGTGAGCGCGAGACCCTAGGCAAGAGGCTGACCTACCCACAACTCCTCAGTCCCTGGTCCCTTCGCCAGGCACCGTTTTCCTCGGCCCAGGGCCTTTTCAAAGTCAAGTTGTTGGCAGGGCGCCGTGCTACATCGAGGACCACTCCGGGGTTGGACACCGAAGAGAACCTGTTCCTAGGCCCCAGGTGCTTGATGGGTGCTCACCCGGGGTGTTGCTCTTCACCGCAAACCAGTACTATTGGAAACGCGGGTACATGCGTCGTCACTCGAACAGCGGCGGGCCAAGAGGCTTGTCCGGAACTGCCACGAGTGTCGACTGTAACCTCAGCTACCCGTTTGGGTGTGATGCGCGCGCACCCGGCGTGTGAGAATGTACATAACAACAAGCCGCTGAACTCGGTGCTCTGCCGGTTTGCGCTGGCGCGAATGCTGGCGGTGAGCATCGTCGCTGTTGCCCTGCGCTGGCTATTCCATCACGAGTTTCGTGAGTCTCATCTTGTTTCTCAGGAGTCATGCATGAGCCCAGCCTCAGCTCCGAGCATAGCGGAGAACGCGCCACCCGTCGGCAAGATTGAAGCCCACGCGAAATGGATCCTTGCCGCGCTTGATGGCTCACCATTGAGCGGCACGGTCTTACAGGTCGCTCGGGCATTGGCGGGAGCCAGCAACCTGCCGGTGCACGTGTTGCACGTTTCGGATAGTCCGCTCTCCACGGCGGAGCTAACGGGCTCAGCCGGCTTGAGTCGCAGCGATCTTCCCGGCCTGGTGCTGGACTCGGCGGCTGGCCCAACGGAGGCTGCCATTGTCGCGGCAGCCAAGGACCCGGGATGTGCACTCCTGGTGATGGGCGCTCGTGGGTGGGGCCTGGATCCAGACCGATCGCTTGGCCATGTTGCCAGTTCCGTGATCTGCGACGTTCGATGTCCCGTGGTGCTGGTGCCGCCAGTGATCGCGCCAACCTCTGAGCCAGTGCTGGCTGAGAGGCTTAATATTCTCCTGCCGCTTGAGGGAACGCCCACCGTGGCGGAGTCTGTGCCACCAGTGTTGCGACTCCTCGGGCAGCAGGATCGCCGACTTTTCATTCTACATGTGGTGCATCCTGAAGGGACTCCGTCGGCTCAATCGCGGGCGTTCACTGTGCCGAGGTATGTTGACCAGCCGCATCTCGGCTGGCCGGTCTGGGTGGATGAATTTGCGATGCGCTTCTGTCGCGAGCTTGATCACTGCCCACGAGAAATGCTCATCGCGGTGGGAGACGCTGGTGGTGAAATTGTGCGCGCCGCCAGAGAACACGGCGTGCACTACATTGTGCTGACCTGGAACGGCCGATTTGATCCGCAGAGGGCTCGCACGGTGAGAACAGTTCTTGAGTCAACGCCGTGCCCGGTGATCTTCCTCCGAGCGAGCGGCGAGACAAGTTAACGGTGAAGAGTTTGGGTCACTGGCCGAGGTTCACTTTTCACATTGTGGAGCATGAGTTAGCCCGACTTTTTGACCGGCGCCCGACTCCTCCGCCGGCCTCCACGGCAGTTTGTTCCCGCCGCTTGGGCCTGAACAGCGTTGGCGCCCACCGGGGGCGCCTCGCCAGCGTCGTCTTCGCGCAAGCCACCGCATCCCTGTGATGCTGCGTGTCTCAACATTACAGGGATACGGAAGCAGGCACGGAAGCGTGTGAATAGTCGGGGCCAGGGATAGAAAAAGAGGCCCGGGGAGAACCCCGGGCCTCTTTTTCGAGAAGTGCCTAAGAAAGGCGACTAGCGGTAGGATGCTCCACGCTGCTTGGAGAAGCAGTCTGAGCAGTAAACGGGTTTGTCGCCGCGCGGCTGGAACGGCACGCGGGCTTCATTACCGCAATCGGAGCAGGTTGCGGAGAACATCTGACGCTCGGAGCGGCCATAACCGCCACCGCCGCCACCGCCGTAACCGCCTCCTGAACTGTATCCGCCGGAATCTTCGCCCCGGGCGGACTTGCGAGCGGCTCGGCAATCCGGGCATCGCGAGGGCTCATTATTGAACCCCTTCAATGCGTGGAACTCTTGCTCCCCGCTGGTGAAAATAAACGCCTGACCGCAATCGCGGCAGGATAGGCTCTTGTCGGCGTAACTCAACGCTGACTCCTGTACGTGGGCTTGGTGGTTCCGTCAGCGCGAGTCGGCGAAGGGAAAACAGGAGCGGCATATAGTAGCCGCGTCTTATCCGACCCGATGGGTCGTCCTGCGAAACTATCCAGCAACTCCGATTATACGCCATTTGCGGCGCAATGTCGCATCGAATTGTCACAAATTCCCTGAATTGGTCGAATTCTCGAACAATTGTGTCTCGCAGATTTCCATCAACTGCACACTTTGAGAGTCATTCTTCCTTGCCGGCGCAGTGCGCTGCTCCAAGAAACCTCGCCCACCCCAGCGATTCTTTCGCGCAGCATATTCGCGTTGTCCGCGCGGGAACACGGTATACTTGCAGTACTGGTTGTTTCGCCGGCCCTTTTACGGGTCTGGTTTCGCGGAGACTCATGTCTCCGTTGCACGTCGTCACTCGAGCTGACGAAGCTGCCAATGTTCAGGCAGGAGTCATCTCGTGACACTTCCGGTTTCAGCGCTCCCCGAATATACCCAGGCTGGGTGTGAGCTGGCAGGCAAACACTCCCCTGCTCAACTTTGTAGGGAGAGTGTAGTGAATCCTCTCAGGGGCCATTTGGCTACTGGAGTGCCGAGCATATCGCGGTGTCCTGGTTACTATCTATGAACGTGGCGGATGTGTGCCGGATGCGTGTTCGCCATGACGGCGTGATCCTTGACCTGAAACGCATGGGTCATCAGGCTGGTGCCCTGAGAAGCGAGATGCGTGTGCTGCCAGAATCGCGGGATGCTTAATGGCATGGACAATCCGCGGGCATGGAGGGTTAAAGTCATGAGACTGAGATTGCGTGGCGGCGAGACCGGGGCGACGAAATGGGTGCTGCTCCCTGGCCGCGACGGAACCGCGCCCTCACATGACGCAACGTTGCCTACATGAGCTCTGCACCGGGTGTGGCAGGGGGAAAGAAACCAATGACACTAGTACAGCGAGTTGAACAGGCGCTCGAGACAGCCGGAATTCCGAAAGCCGGTGGGCAACGGCGCGGATACATGTCGGAATCAAGTCGCGGCATTGTGCGCTTATATTGGGGTTACGGCGAGCCGGCGCTGAAAGTGACGAGTGCCCAGAGCTCTCTCGGACAATGCTACCACCTGCTTGTCAGTGAGGGTTTCAGCATGCAGCAGAAGATGTTCAAAGACCGGGAGAGCTACATCGAGGTGCTGGGCTAGCATTGGTTGTGACCGCGGAGATTTTCGTAGGAGCGACGCCGGGCTACACGTTGGTTGTTTCGAGCCTGAGTCCATCACGGACAAAGAGCGCCGAAACGCATTGTCCTTAGACACAGGACAGAGGAGATGACTATGCAGATAAATCGATGTCCAACGTGTGGCGGGTCCATGCCGTGGAGTGACGGTGACGGCGAGTCCAACTGCATGATGTGCGGACGCAGCGCGGTGCTGCCCCAGCGTGCTGAGGATTATGAGGCCGATCAAGTGCGCGTGCGAGCCAGGGCGGTGGTGAGCGCTCAGAGCCTCCGTTTTATCAAGCTCGCTCAGCGGCCCGTGGAGATCTCCGAGATCGCCGAAGCCATTGAGGTTCCAATCAGCGCCGTGGCAGAGGCGCTTGACGCGGCAGTCGCGCGCGCCCAGGTCATCGCAAAGCCGAGTATTGGCAATGTGGGTCTCCCGGTGTTTGAGTTGGCGCGTTAGCGGGGAAAGACTGCCGGTATAGAACCCACAGAAGTGGACAACTGGCGGCCCGGATTGTCTACTCCTGCCCCTTGTGCGATTCAAAGTCATCTATGGTGCTCTTTCGATACACCATAGATCGGTGGCGGCAGGCTGGTTGCCCGCTGCCACCGGACGAATGATCGCTCTGCTGGATTCCCGCCGCTAGCGGTTTCCCTCTGGGTGGCGAACGTTCCGGTGGCTATTCAACACGGAACACCACAATCTGACTTTGCCCATCCGGGGCCGGGTATTCAGCCACGCGGCGCGCCTCCTGAAATCCTCTGAGCACCTCATCCTGGCGGCGCGAGCGGCTGGGGCGCTGCCCTGAGAGATCCTCGATCACCACGAAGTACACCTCACCGGATTCAGTGAGCCAGCGGCGAATCCGGGCAACGGTGTTATCTCGATTGAACGCGAGACCTGGCTCAATGACGTGCCGAATGTGGGGCGCGCGGTAAGTGTAAAAGTGGACACCAGAGCCGGGCATGCCATCATCGCGCAGAAGTATGAGTGGGGATTCCTCACTTTTGGCCAAAACAAAGGTCGCGGCCTCTGGGACGCCGTGGCCGGAGTACCAGCCCGTCTGATACTGAGCGCGATCTGAGTCGGGAAGTTGTACCGTGAGTGGATGGCTGACGAGACCTACGGCTGTTTGTGCGGTCGGCAGGACCCCAATGTACAGGACGCCAAGCGCCGCGGCAACAGCGAGGATTGTCTGGGGCAGGCGATGGGCGACACCGAGCCGTGAGAGGACGGCACCCGGAAGACTGGTCAGCGCAATCACCAGAAATCCCGTGGCGACGGCAGGTGGAAATGCTGACACGGCGAGATACCGACTGTAAATCTGCCGGCCGCCCAGGATAAACGGGAGGACGAGGCACAGCCACAGAATGAGCACATAGAGCCCGGCTCCTGGCTTCCGGATCAGCATAACGAGTGTGCCCAGCCCGGCGAGCTTGAGCAAGTCCAGGCCGAGGTAGATGTTCACCCAGGACTCCAGGAGCGCCATGTTCTGCTCCCACAGAGCAGTTGGTGCCTCCAGCACCTCGCCCGGGGTGAGGCCGAAGCCGAAAATCTTCTCGTAAATGGCGGGCAGCGGGATGCCGATGAAGGTCAATGGTGCCAGCATGGCGGCTACCAGATAACTGATACCCAGCGCGGGCAGGCACGCGCTGAGCGGTTGGGACCCGCGTAGGAGCAGCATCGCCAGAGCGGGCGCTGGCGCAATGGTGGCGCCACGAGGGTTGGCAATGACGGCTGCTGCCAGGACCGCTCCCAGGGCAATTGCGCCAAGTGTGCCAGGCCTCCGGGCAAGTCGCGCCGAGAGCCAGGCCGTGTAGACCACACATGTGGCTGTCAACGCGTCATAGTGGATGAAGCGATCAAAGAAGACTGCTAGCGGCAAGAACGCATGGATGAATCCGGCCACCACTCCCACCCGCCGGTTGAAGAGCTCCGTGCCGAGCAAGTAGGTCCCCAGGGCGGCAAAAGCGCCAAACGTCGCGGTGGTAGCACGCCCTCCCAGCACCGGCTGATCCACCCAGGGAAGTACGGCCAGGAGCACCCAGTGCAAGAGCGGCGGGTTGATATCCCCGATCAACGAGACGCGCAGCACGTCCATAAATCCCGCGCCGCGGGGCAGGTATTGATATGGATTCAGCGCCCAGCGTAGCCAGAGCGATTCGTCAATGAAGAGTGGCAGGCCGTTCAGATTCCAGAATCGCACAGCCGCAGCCACGCCCAGCACTAGCAGTGGCAATACCGTTCGGCCTACAACGGGCAACCACGCTCTACGCGAAGCTGGATGACGGAGTCTGGCATCGGGCTTTGGGACCGCTTCCATGTGACCGATGGTCATTGTCAGCGTGATACTCTGATGCGTGGTCTGGGTGCACACTTGGCGGAGGGCAGTTGGCTGCTGCACCACGCGATGCGCATGCATTCGCTCGCGCGTGTCAAGGTAGCGGGAGGATTTCCACGGCGAGTCATCACGGAAAGGTCAATCTGGGCTGAGCCGGACAGACGGGATTCGTTTCGAGTGCATGTCTGAGGGGCGATTATACGGTTGAATCAAATCGTGGCCGCCGTTTGCGATTCCACCTGCCCGCATTGTTCATCGACCAAACCTGCAGGGGGATCATTGGTGCGCGCTCGGACGATGGGGGCTGAGTCGAAGACGGATCCGACGTGAGGGGGTGTGCGGCGAATGCGGTTTAATGAAGCGTGAAGAGTTCAAGATGAATAGTGAAAGCAGCCAGTGGGGACGAGTGTGATTTGCGCCCTGCCCCCGTCCGTCCTCATTCTTAACTTCACCGTATTGAGAGCCCCCCCGATCCAGGCGCCGCGCTCCCGCTTCGGGCCCCAATCAGCGACGAATCGGGGGCGCTCACAGCGATTTCGCATGGCTGTGAGCGCCGGGAGCATCCGAAGCATTCAGTTCTCGATGCCCGCTAGATAATTGCGGCCAGCTCCGCAGTACCCTTGGCCGCGGCGACAATTTTGGCCTTCTCATCGTCCGAGACGGCGGCTTCAAAGATTTCTTCCGCACCGCCCGCGCCGATCTTAATAATCGTGCCGCAGAACGTGTCCTTGATCCCATATTCGCCGTCCAGCAGCACGGCGCATGGCATGAGACGCTTCTCGTCCAGCAGTACGGCTTCCACCATGGCCATGGTGCCGACGGATGGGCCAAGGAATGCTGAGCCGGTCTTGTATAGCTCCACCAGCTCCGCGCCACCGTTCATGGTGCGTTTCACAATGGCGTCGATGCGCTCAGGGGAGAGCAGGCTGGTGAGGGGCATGCCGCCCACGCGGGCCTGGCTGACAATGGGCACCATGGTGGCGTCCGTATGGCCGCCCAGGACATAGGCGTGTACATCACGCGGGGCCACGCCCAGCTCCATGGCAATGAATGTGCGGAAGCGGGAGCTATCCAGCATGCCGCCCTGGCCAATGATGCGCTCACGGGGGAAGCCGGTGGCCCGAGCCGCGGCGTGGCACATCACGTCCATTGGATTAGCAAAGACAATGATGATCGCGTTGGGGCTTAACGCCGCGGCATTCTTGGCCGCGTAATCGCCCACCACGCTGGCGTTGCTTTTCAGAAGATCCTCGCGAGTCATGCCTGGCTTGCGCGGGGCGCCGGAAGTGATGACCACGACATCTGAATCGGCCGTCGCATCCCAATCGTCCGTGGCCGTGATCTTTGTCTCATAGCTCCCAAAGGAGCCGCCTTGCATGATGTCCAGCGCCTTGCCGTGGTGCTGGGCGAACTCGGCGACGTCCTTAATTACGATGTCGCAGATGTTCTTGGCTGCCAGATGGTAGGCCATAATGCCACCTGTTTGACCGCCGCCAACGATGGTTACCTTCTTGCGCGCGCTCATAGCCCGATCCGTCACAGTGTGATCCGCCTTTCATTTATGAGGTACCGCGGGTGGCGAGCACGACGGCAAACACCCGTAAGCATGGTACTAAAACCGCTATGTTCGCACATGGACAACCCCGGGTGCCGTCCGGGAATCTCATTGTTGTTGCACGGTGATGAACTTCCACCCGTGGATCACGGCGCGGCATAGTTTGAGCCGAGGATCACTCGAATATCCACATCGTCCGGGAGATCCTGCGTTTCCCGGACCGCGCTGCTGGCGATTCCCACGAGTGACGCCAGGGATCGCGCAGCCAGCCGATTCCGCGCACGGATCTGGATCAGTGAATCAGCTTGAGTGCGTTCCGCGGTGCTCACCCGGTCAATCTTCAAGCCTCGGCTATTAAGCATGCTTGAGGCCTTGGCGGCCACGCCATTACGCCCGGCCGCGTTCAGGACTTCGATAGCCGTGCCGGGGCCGATGATCAGGATAGCCAGCGCCTCACGCAGCGCCGGTTGCACCCTCAGCGCGGCTTCACCACTGGGTGCGGTGAACGGCAGGACCATATTCCAGGTTGGAGTCATTCGCTCAGGCGGGCCGGGAGCGCGGGCATAGGCAACCATCAAGCTGGCCACATCTAGTGGATTCAGGTCGCTCATCGTAGCTCGGCTGATGGCCAGAGCCGTGTTCGGTAATCGCCAGACGTTGGCGGGGCTGCTAATAGCATCGCGAATTCCCAGCATGACCCGCTGCTGCCGAGCGATGCGGGCGAGATCGTCATCTCCGTGGCGGGTGCGGGCGTACCGTAGGGCAGTCTCGCCATCCAGGTGATGTGGACCGGGCGTGATCTCAAATACGGTGGTGCCGTAATCGTCCGTGGGGTAGCTGGTGTCGCGGATGGCGGTGTCCACGAGTATGTCAATGCCGCCAAGAGCGTCCACGATGTCCCGCACGCCCTGCAGCCCAATGACCAGATAGCGGTCTACCGGAAGTCCAAGGGCCTGTGTGACCGCGCCTTTGGCTGCTTCGCCTCCGCCCTGGCGGTAGACGGTGTTGATCTTCCCGGAGCTCGTGGGAGACGTCTGCACCCAGAGATCCCGGGGAACGGAGATGAGCAGGTTGCGACCGCTCACGCGATCGGCAACGTAGGCCACCAATGTATCGGTCCGTCCGCGATCGCCGGCGGCGAGCTCGCTGGGTCGGGCATCGCTGCCGAGCACCAGGAGCGACAGGTTCGGGGGCGAAAAGAACCAGACTGCACCAAGGACTACGCCGACGACGAGGAGCACCGCGCTGAGTGCCCCCATGAGCAGGTTGCGTACGAGACGGGGTTTCTCGGAGCGGGGGGCCCGAGTCGGTGATCCGTCCGATCGCTGTGCTGCAACCGCAATTGGGATAGTCGGTGGGTCTGGCTGCTCCCACACCTCATTCCCGTGGGCAGCGTGACGAAATATCAGCCTGTACGGACCAATAGCCAAAGTGTCGGCATGACTCAAGACGCGTTCAGCATGGTCATGGAGCTGCTCGCCATTCACTCTTGTGCCGTTGCTGCTCCCTGCATCCCGAATCACTGGGACATCACCGCGCAGGTATAGCTCAGCATGCTTGCGCGAGACTTGCGCATCCGGGAGCACAATGAAGCATGTGCCATCCCGCCCCAGACTCAGCGGTGTTTGGCCAAGCTCAAAGCGGACCGGCATCTGCCCGTCCACAACGAGCTCAAACTTACGCAACGAGACCAGAGTCATGTCAGCAGCGGTGCTCGGAGCCAGATCGGCGGTTCAATTCGTGGATGATCTCCTGAGTCATGCGATGGGAACGAAGCATGTGGACCGCCGAGAGCGGAATGTGCCGTCCTTAGAAGTGATGGTGGGTGTAATCAGAGTGATTGGTTCATTCGTGCAGAAGATCATCTCAGTCAGTATGACGCCATATAGAACGAATGACGCACCTGCACGGTAGGTGGCGAATCCCACTGCTCGGTCGGAATCCCTTACTCTACGGGGTAGAGCGATCCGCGCCTCATCGGCCGGATCAGCGGACGATATCTGGAGACTGCCATGGCAACAGCGTCAAACACGACAACCCTCTCACTGGGCATTGTGGCTCGATCCCAGTACGCGCCTTTGAAAGACGGTCGCGTTACCCTCGCAGGCTACGTGCTCGACTGCCTGGAAGTGGCGCCCATGCCACGCCTTTTTGATCGCATGATCAAGAACCTGGAGTTCGACGTTTCCGAAATGGCCATCGTGACTTACCTGCAGGGCAAGGAGATCGGGAAGCCGCTGACCGCCCTGCCGATCTTTCCGCTGCGCGCGTTTCCACACGGTGCCATTCAGTACAACGTGGATTCTGGGATTCAGTCGCCCTATGACCTCGCCGGGCGGAAGGTGGGCGTGCGGGCGTACGCTGGCACGGCCGGTGTCTGGGCCCGTGGTCTACTGCAGTCTGAGCATGGTGTGGACCCTGGTTCCATCACCTGGATCCTGAATGACAATGAGCATCTGGATGAGTGTCCCAACCCGTCCAACACCCGGCTCATCAAGGGCGCCAATCTGGGCGAGATGCTGATTGCCGGCGAGATCGACGCGGCCATCGGTCTACAGAACGTGGATGCGCCGAATCTCAAGACACTGATCTCATCCCCGCGTCAAAAGCAGGCTGAGTGGTATGGCAGAACGGGCATCTTCCCGATCAATAACACGGTGGTCGTGAAGGACGAGCTGCTGGCCGCCGATCCCGGCTTGGCCCTGGCACTGTTCAATGCGTTCAAAGAAGCGAAGGCTTTGTACCTTCAGGATCTCAAAGCCAACGGTGCACAAGCGAAGGATGCCGAGGCGGATCTCCGGTTCATGGAGATTGTTGGCGAGGACCCCTTGCCCGTTGGGATCGATGCGAACCGCACGGCAATCGAAACGGTGGTCCAGTATTCAATTGATCAGGGGATCATCAGCGAGCGCTTCAGCATCGAGCAGCTCTTCGCGGCCAGCACCCTCAGCCTGAGCTAGATCAGGGCTCGCAGCGTGGCCAGGGCACCCGGATGAAGAGATGGCTGGCTTTCTGACTCCGTGGTGCCCGAGCAATTCAATCGGTTCAGGTCGCCAGCATCGCGATCGAGAACGTCAGTGCTCTGCTAAAGTAAGATCCTCCAGGTTCGCCCATTCACATGGAGGATCGAGGGACACATGTATACCGGAAAGCTGGGAACGACTATGGCAGGGAAGACCAGGACCAACATGTTCATGAGTGCAGATGCGCAGGATGGACCGCGGTGACTGACTCTACGATCATCTACACCTACACGGATGAAGCGCCACTTCTTGCTACATACTCGTTTTTGCCCATCATTTCTGCGTACGCTGCCGCGGCCGGGGTGTCCGTCGAAACGCGGGATATCTCACTGGCCGGGCGAATCATTGCCAATTTCTCCGAGTATTTGAAGCCGGAGCAGCAGATTGGCGATGCATTGACGGAGCTGGGTGCTCTGACACTCAGACCCGAAGCCAACATCATCAAATTACCCAATATCAGTGCTTCCATTCCACAGTTGAAGGAGGCAATCGCTGAGCTCCAGCAGCAGGGTTATGCGCTGCCCGACTTCCCGGACACTCCCAAAACGGATGATGAGAAGGCCATCCGGGCGCGTTACAGCAAGGTTCTTGGGAGCGCTGTGAATCCAGTGTTGCGCGAAGGGAACTCGGATCGTCGTGCCCCTGCGTCGGTTAAGAACTACGCCAGGAAGCACCCGCACTCCATGGGCAAATGGAGTCCTGAGTCTCGCACCAACGTGGCCACCATGACAGCCGGCAATTTCCGAGCATCGGAGAAGTCGGCGGTGGTACAGGCGGACGGGTCGCTCCGTATCGAGCTGGTGGCTGGTGATGGCTCAACGACCGTCTTGCGGGAGTCCGTTCCGGTCAAGGCTGGCGAGATCGTGGATGCCAGCGTGATGAGCGCGGCCGCGCTGGACGAATTCCTTGCCCAGCAAATCGACCGCGCCAAGGCTGAAGGTGTCCTATTGTCCCTTCAAATCAAGGCGACAATGATGCGGGTATCTGATCCGATTATCTTTGGTCACGCGGTGCGTGCGTTCTTTCCCGGGCTCTTTGCAGACTATGGTGACGCCATAGCCGAGGTGGGCGGAGATCCAGACGAGGGCATCGGTGCCATTCTCCAGGCGGCACAGAAGCTCCCGGTGGACCAGCGCGCCGGCGTGGAAGCTGATATACACGAGGAGCTCAAGAATGGTCCCCGCCTGGCCATGGTCGATTCCAGCAACGGGATCACCGGACTGCACGTCCCCAGCGATGTGATCATTGACGCGTCCATGCCGGCCATGATCCGCAACTCTGGCCGCATGTGGGACCGAGACGGCAATGAGGTCGATACACTGGCGGTCATTCCGGACAGTAGTTACGCCGGTATCTACCAGGTGGTGATCGATGACTGCCGCGCTCATGGGCCCTATGATCCGACAACCATGGGCTCCGTCCCAAACGTTGGACTCATGGCCCAAGCCGCCGAGGAATACGGGAGTCATGACAAGACATTTGAGATCCCGGCCGCGGGAACCGTTCGTGTCGTCGATCAGGACGGAAATGTCGTCTTTGAGCATGCGGTGGCCGAAGGTGACATCTGGCGAATGTGCCAGACCAAGGATGTCCCGGTTCGCGACTGGGTCAAGCTGGCGGTCACCCGGGCACGATTGACTGGCGCTCCGGCGGTGTTCTGGCTCGACGAGACGCGCCCCCACGATGCGAACGTTAAGGCTAAGGTGCTGGCCTACCTCCCCGAGCACGATACATCTGGCCTGCAGATCGAGATCAAGTCGCCGGATGATGCCACTCGGTTCAGTCTGGGGCGTATCCGTAAGGGCCAGGACACCATTTCCGTCACTGGCAATGTTCTGCGTGACTATCTCACGGACCTTTTCCCGATCATGGAGCTGGGCACGAGCGCCAAAATGCTCTCGGTTGTCCCGCTGATTGCCGGGGGTGGCATGTTCGAGACCGGCGCCGGCGGCTCGGCGCCAAAGCATGTGGAGCAGCTTCAGGCGGAGAACCACCTGCGGTGGGACAGCCTGGGCGAATTCCTGGCGCTGGCCGCGAGCTTCGAGCACCTGGCGCAGACGACCGGCAACGCGCACGCCCAGATTCTGGCCGACACGCTGGATCGCGCCAACGCGCGGTTCTTGGATGAGGACAAGTCGCCGGGCCGCAAGGTCGGTGAGATCGACACCCGCGGGAGCCACTTCTACGTGGGGCTGTTCTGGGCTGAGGAGCTTGCGGCGCAGACTCAAGATCCTGAGCTCGCGGCCACCTTCGTGCCCGTGGCCAGGGAGCTGCGGGCCAATGAATCCATCATTGCTGGCGAGTTACTGGCCGTTCAAGGAGCGGCGGTGGATCTGGGCGGTTACTACAAGCCGGATGCCACGAAAGCGGAAGCCGTGATGCGCCCCTCGAGGACCTTTAACACCATCCTTGCAAGACTCGGGGGCTAGTACATAGGAGCGGATGTAGCACGGTGGATAGCGGGGTGGTGTCGGGCATCTTGCCCGACCCTATCCGATTCGATCGAGCCGGCTTATTGGGCAAAATGCCCGGAACCACTCCAGAACTCTCGAGCTACATCCGCCAAGTTGTACTAGAAGCCCGACTCCACGGGGCGTTCACCGAGCCTCATCGGCCCGTCTGTACGAGGTCTAGGGTTTATCACGTGCCCGGCAGATGCATGCCGAGCACGGCGGCCTGGCGCTGCTCAAAGGCCTTGCAGTGCTCATCGTGCGCCTGGCCAATGATCCCACCCCGCACGCAGCCGGGCTCCACCGCGCCATAGAGCACGCGCCAGCTTTCCGGTAAATGGTCGCTATCCGGCGGGCTTATCCAGAGGCGAAATAGCAGGCGCCGCAATGACGGGTCTCCGTGGTCATCGAAGTTCGTGCGCGAGTGAAGAGTGACATGGCTGTTGATGATTTGCAGATCGCCCGGCTCCAGCCACATGGAGTGCGCGAGCTCTGGGCGGCGTACGACCTGATCAAACGTGTCCAGCGCTTCTTGCTGCCGTGGATCGATCTTAGACACACCTGCCAGCTTCAGTGCGGAGACAACCCGATTCCAGTTCCATTTGCTGAAGAGTCTGCCGTCTCGTGTGTCAAAGATCGGGTGGGGATAGGACGGTGCCTCGCCCGGCGCCTCCTCGCCTTGCCGACTGAAGTGCACCGGAACGTGCAGCCATTCAACCAGGTGGGGATATTCCACCTGCATGGCCGTGTACGCTGCCGCGGAGCTGGTGGTGATGCTCATGCCGCCAGCCCTGGCCTTGTTGTAACAGGTCAGCATTACCACGTCCGCTGAGTCCGTATGAAAATCCAGCTCCGCGTTAGAAGAGTAGCCGCGCCCCGTGCTGGTGCGATAGTCCGTCCCGGCGTCCTTCACTTCGGACATATACTGGCTTGCCTTCCCCTGGGGTCGCGCTACCCCCGCGTGCAGGCCAATGCCCCAACTGAGCAGTCCGAAGCTCCGCTCGTCAAACCCTTCACGCGGCAATCCTGTGACAACGGCCACGCCACGACCGTGCTTCGCTTCGGCAAAGGCAGCCTCGATGGTCGGTTGGGCGGCGCCGAGGTTGAATTCATCACGGCAGTAATCGAGCAGCGGCCTCTCTGTCGCACGTACCGTGTCCACCGCCGTCATGAGATCGAGGCGCGCTTGCTCGCTGAGCGGAAAGGTCCAGAGCTCTCGGTCAGATTCAAGCGTGCTGGCTGTCCAGAGTTGAGCACTCATAGTGCCTCATTGTATTCCGCGGCGCTGTCCGGAATCACAGAGCTTCAACGGAGGGTAGGGGTTCAGAAGTAGGAGGACGCGTTCGTGGCGGAGCCGAGAGGGGTGCAGTCGCAGCCCCGCCAGGCCTAAGTGCCTCGTTGACGCATGTTCGGAACGACACTATGATCCACTCCGTAAGTGAGACAGTCCACCAGCTTAGAAAGCTCCGGCCTGTTGGATATCACTTGCAAGCGAAGTCAAAGAGGTTGCGCTATGCCAATCATCGATGCCGATACACACGTTGACGAGTCAGAATCGACCTGGAAGGCGCTCGAGGGCACGACTTATGAGAAGTACATACCCGTCACCGTGACGCTCCCACCCGATGAAGCGACGCGCGCAGGGTATACGCACGTGAACCGCCGATGTTGGTTGGTGGAGGGGCGACTCCAGAATCGCGCAATCCGAGATGAGGTGAATCACCCGCTGCGCGTCTATCGCGAACTTGAGGACGTCCCCGGTCGTTTGGCGCACATGGACACTATGGGCGTGGACGTGCAGGTGATTTTCCCAACCTTCTTTATCCGGTACAACACGTCAAACGCCGAAGCCGAGTGGGCGCTCACGAGCACCTACAACCGCTGGCTGGCCGAGAAGTGCGCCAGTACCAACGGCCGGTTACGCTGGGCGGCGGTACTGCCGCTCCTCCAGCCGGAGAAGGCTGCTGAGGAGCTCCGCTGGGCAAAGGAGCACGGTGCTTGTGGGATATTCAAACGCGGCTTTGACATTGACCGCGTCGTCACTGATCCGCACTTCTATCCCGTCTACGAAGAAGCGAGTACGCTTGATATTCCGTTGTGTATCCACACGGGTCACCCGCTACCCGGGCATGAATGGGACCGAGGCTTCCCGATCATGTATTCGTGCAGCGCTCTGGTCACCTCGGGGCTGGCGAAAAAATTTCCGAAGCTGCGATTTGGATTGATCGAATCGGGAGCGTCGTGGATTCCCTACACGGTCTCGCAGCTTGGTGCGACGAAGCGCGCGGCGCTGCGGGGAAAGCAGAATCAGTTTCCTCGATTGACCGAACTGGAGCCAGAGCTGTTTCGGAGCAATCGGATGTTCGTGACCATCGACCCAATCGACGATGTTGAGTCGATCCTGCAATTCGGAACTGAAG
The DNA here is from genome assembly GCA_046154735.1 of Chloroflexota bacterium. Classification (GTDB taxonomy): domain Bacteria; phylum Chloroflexota; class UBA6077; order UBA6077; family JACCZL01; genus CAVXYC01. The sequence continues at coordinate 18,643 of JBJXFJ010000144.1, forward strand.
ACCACTTGATGATCGGCACGGACTACAGCCACACAGATATCTCGGCCAACCTGAGCGCGCTGGATGAGGTGCGCGGGTGGTCAGAAGAGGGACGGGTCACCAAAGCCCAGGCCACGAAGATTCTGGAGACCAATTCCCAGGAGTTCTACGGGCTCTAGTGCTCTGTCAACCATGGATTGTGGGGTGGAGGTCATCGGTGGTGTCGGGCATCTTGCCCGACAGTC
>JBJXFJ010000564.1:0-9965 GCA_046154735.1 Chloroflexota bacterium
CGCCATCCAGACATGCATGAGCACGAGGTACAGCGCCATATTGGCCACGAAGCCACCGATCACCTCAAGCACCACGGCGAATGGCTGTTGCGCGAGCGTGAGTCCGAAAATCTCGTCGTACCAGAGACTGTCTTGATCCAGGCCGGAAAGGCGCAACGCGGCCGCAATTAACAGCACAAGTGCAAGCCCGGCTCGGATGAGCACAATCTCTGATAGCTGGATGCGCCGACGTTCCGCACCATCGAGTGCAGGTACGGAGCCCGACAGCGGGGCTGGGGAAGCAATCACATGAGAAGCCAGACTCGGACGAAAACTATACCAACCGCGAGGTTCCAGACGTCCGAGTCAATGCTCGCCATCAGCCCTTTCCGAGGTCTGCGCGCACCAACACTTCGATAGTGGGCGCAGACCTGGTGGATCCCGGTCTTGACCGGTTGCCTTGAAGCACCGCGGGAGTCTCGGCTAAGGTGCCAGTACGGGCTCATAGTCTCCATTGTTGAATACGGGCGAAACCACCGTGCCCACTTTGCCTGGGCTCATCATCTGGTGGCAGCCTAAGCAGCCCGCGGATCTCGCAGCACTATCACACCACATTCGCCACAGTTATGTCCACACGATTCATCCATTCTCTTACCCACATGATCAGTCGTCACCGAATGATCCTGTATCTGACGCTGGTCATCCTCGCGGCCACGTGCATGCGGCTCGCGTTTACATACCGAGCCCCGGTATTTATCCGGCAGGACAGCATTGGCTACTTTCAAGCAGCCTACGAGCTGGCTCACGGCCTGGACGCGGACATCCCCATTCGGCGCACACCCGGTTACCCTCTATTCCTGGCAGCCACAATTTGGGCCGTGGGTGAGGATTTTCACTCCATCGCCCTGATCCAGCACATGCTGGGCATCATCACCGCGGGACTGGCATTTCTCCTTGGCAAACAACTCTTTTCGCCGCTCGCCGGCCTGGTGGCCGGCATGCTGGTGGCTCTCTCTGGACCACTCATCATCTATGAGCATTACCTGATGTCAGAATCGCTTTTCACCCTGTTCATCACGGCCGGCATCTGGCTCGCCGTCCGCGGCATCCAGAGACGTTCATATGCCTGGCTGGCGCTCGCCGGTATGTCCGTGGGACTTGCCTACCAGGCCCGGCCCGTGGGCGGCGCCATTATTCCGATCATTGCGCTGTCTGCAATGTTACTGAGAGGCACCATTCGTGAGCGCGGACTACGTGGTACGGCTGTCCTCAGCGGTTTTGCTCTGATATTGCTACCGGTCTTCATTCTGAGTCAACTCAATGCAACTGACGCGACCCCCGCACTGGGACAGACGTTATACGGTCGATTTGTCCGGCACGACGAGCGAATCGTTTACCCTTCGCCCGATTCGCCCGCGCCATTCGATAATCCAGATCGAGTCGCAGCTCGCCGCCTGATTCTCCAGGCGGCGGCGCGGGACCTGCGGCCCAGCGTGGTCAATCATCGGCTTCGCGAATCGCTCGGCCTCACACCCAAGCAAGCCGATCAAGCGCTCCGTGACTTTGCGCTGGAACTTGTAACCACGCAAACAGATCGGTACATCTTGGGCTCGTACAACAAGGCGCGCGCTATCCTGCTGGGTGAGGTGGAGAAGCTGGGATTTCACTGGAACAGCCGCGTGGACCGTGAAATGCGCGAATCATGGCAGTCCAACGCATCCATTGCTCACGTGCTCACCCCGCCAACGAACATTCAGCGACGCGAGCAGCCCGTCACCGAAATGCTCCTGCGCGTTTTCCAGCCAGCCCAACACCGCCTAGTGCTTTCGATATTGCTGGTCATTGGCCTGCTCGCGGGCTTCGTTCGAACTGCTTCCCGGCCGGGTTGGATGATTCCCTTGGCAACCTTGGCCATGGTGATTCCATCCGCGCTGCTTGTGGGCCAGGTGCCACGCTATCGATATCCCGCGGATCCCATGCTGGCGGCCCTGATTGGCGGAGGTGTCGCCAGTATTCTCTGGGTCGCGGGTTTTGCCTGGACGCGGCTGCGTGGCTCCAGAAAACCTCAGGCGCCGGAGCTTACCCCAGCCTCAGCGATTCCATTCACTGGATGGCGATAGCTCCGCCAGCTCCAGAATACCAGCGCCAGGCCGGCGAGTGTGCCCGCACCGACCAGCGCGTAGCGTGCGAGATCGATCGGAATCCAGATCCAGCGAAAGTGAACCATGCTTGCCACGGCGCACAAGACGAACGCCACCATCATCGCCCGTCCGCTTGACGCGAGTCGCTCCAGGAGAATGCCCACAAGCGGAATCACCAGGGGAAAGAGGTGTGAGAGATTACGGCTCTCATCCCCACGGGAGACCAGTAGCTGAGCAACGATGAGCGCACCATAGACCTGGAGCCAGCGAGGTGCCCAGCGCCAGCCCAGGAGCAGGGCAATCCAGGCAACGCCAAACAGCGAGTAGAGGTCCAGCAGATCACCCAGCCTGGGCACGCGCTGGACGTATCCGCCATACCTCAGCGAGATCAGGCCCGCGAGTCCGTCGCTGAGCAGCCCCAGCACGGCGAGCTTGCCCAGCACCACACTGGCAAGCACCAGGCACGGCACCGCGCAGACCAGTGCGCTCCGAACCGCCGCCGCGGCGTCTCTGAACGGCCAACGCGCCACAAAGTAGGCTGGTAAGAGAATGATTGCCGTCTCTCGGTTGAGCACGCTCAGCGTAATGAGCACGCAGAACGCGACGTCCCGTTGCGCCAGCAAGGCCAGCAGACTCGTCACCGTCAGCGCATAGGTGAGTGGATCAACGTAGGTGGGCGTGGTGAGCATTCGCACCACAACAGCCGAGAAGAGAAAAACCGTGAGGGCGCCCCAGCGCGCGCGCGAGCCGCACCCCAGCCGCTGCAGCAACAGGTTGAGCATCAGCGTGGTGACCCAAAGCGAAACAAGCGTGACCACGGAAAAGGCGGAGGCCGTTTCCAGAGGCATGAGCGAGACCAACCAGGGAGTGAGCAATCGAAACGTGTACGGGAGGCGCGCTGGATCAGCTAGATTCTCAGCCAAGCGCCCGTAATACGCGGTATCGTCCTTGAAGAGCCCGGTGCGCTCCGTGCCCCAGACGAACAGCGCGGACAGCACGATCAAGGCTCCAAAGCCAACACAGATCCATTCCTGTCGACTGACGGGTGGAGTCGATGGCCGGGAGCTCATGAACGCGGTAACGCGGCCGCACGAGCGGACTCGAGGACCCCGCCGCTGGTCACTACTTCGGCCAGCGCGTTCCCAATGGCCTCGTGTCCCTGCACGCTCGGGTGTGGATCTTCCCGGAGCCGCATCTGCCGAGCGCGCGGATCACGGATGTCGCCGATCGCCTCGGTCAGATCTAGCGCGGGAATTGCCGACTGGGTGACGAAGGCCAGCATCTCCTCACGCACGGATCGGGAAGCCCCATCTGCCCCGGGACTCACACGATCCTGGAGATTATCCGGGTACAAGGCCAGGAATAATTGTGCGCCGCTTGTCTGAACGGTATCGCGGAGCCGCAGAATCTCCGCCTGGCGCTCCTGAAGGCGCACGCGTGGCCGCACCGGCTCTGGCGGAGGTCCCACGCGCCGGGCGTCACCGGCCAATTGCCAGTAGGCATTCTGCGAAAGGCGATAGAGGTGACTCTCTCGGCGAAGCCAGAGCTTGATCGGAGCGAAGCGCCCACCAGGCTCGTACTGATGGTCAAAAATGGAGAACGTGTCCAACAGATCATTCACAAGAAAAGTCAGCACAACCACGGTTGGCTGATAGTGCGATCCCACTTCGCGGAACAGCGTGTGCTCCTGAATCGTGTTGTAGCCCACTACCCCCGCATTGAGCACCTCATACACCGTGGAAGGATCGTCATATTTTAAGCGTCGCTCGAGCACCTTCGTGAACGTTTCTTCAGGTTTCACACCTGGCCCAAAGGTGACCGAATCACCCAACATCAGCAGGCGCACCACGTTCGGCGCCGGTCGTGACGAATAATCCGCTTCACGCAATCCCTGAGAATTCACCGTCACCCAGGTACCTTCACTGCGCCCCTGGAACCCGGGCTTCAGCGCAAAGAGCCAGTCTGGCGCCGGTTTCGGCACATAGGCTTCAGGCGCGGAGTAATACGGATGGCCTAAACCGATGATCCGCAGGGCCACCTCGCCGAAAGCCAGCGCCCCCGCGATAACGGCGATCAGCGCTAGAGTTGTCCTCGTCATCCGCTTCAAGACGGTGTAGCCCGAACATGTGGAGACTTCTCACGTGGTGACTGCTGCCCCGTCGGCCTGGCCGTCGATGCCGCACCGCCGCCGTTCTCCCAATCAATAGTCATTGTGTTCCCCAAAGTCCGGCCCCGACGGCCGGATCGCCAAGGTTGGCTCCCATTCGTCATTGCGTAATGCCAAGCGAAACTGTTCACGGCTTGGGTGGCATTCACCGCGGAGACTCGGAAACACAGAGATGCATCTTCGTTCTCGCCACGGCTACGAGTCTCCGCGGTGAATATCCGTCCCGTCGAATCTGAACACGCACTGTCAACCAGCTTATTGCGGTGTGAGAATGGTTCATCGATGATGGAATGAGCAAATGGACCCCACATGGGGATCGGCTCGAGGGGCCTACGGGCCCTTCCGGATTTTAGGGACATTTCCAATAATATGCCTCCCAACGGAAGTTGGGAATGCCTTAAGGCTTAACCCACCAGGGCGATCATCGCCGCGCATCCCGAAATTGGACCTGATCACCTGCCACAGCGGGCGAAGATCAGCCTCCTACCAGAGAGTCCGGGTTGCGATGACCGGCGCGATCATCTCGGCAATCTCGAGTCCGGCGACTCCACCACAGCACAGCCCCAACGGGCCGCTGGTTAGCAGCGCAAAATCCTGACGAGTACCCAAATAGCTTCAGGCTCGATTGGCGTTGGTGTGCTCACGGGGCAGGGGGCTCGGAGCGAGTTTGCTCGAGTACCTCGAGAAATTGCCTTGGGGTGACGACCTGCACGGTCTGGTAGCGGACGAGTTGCTGCAGCTTGGTGTCACCGGTCACCAGGTAGTCCGCTGTTGCCGAAACCGACACGGCCAAGATGACGTCATCTTCAGGATGGGTGGCGACGCCGGCGACGTGAGTGGTCACCTGAGCGAGGGTGGCCTCTTCGCGTAATAGCGAAAGCACGTCCCGCACCTGCTCAGGGCACAGGCGTTTGGCAAAGTAAGGGCTCTGTAAGGTTCGTTCAAGTTCCTCCACAATCTCCGCTGAACAGATCAGCTCAAACTCTCGATCGTGCCAGGCATCGAGAATCAGGAACGGCAGCGCTTGAGGATGGCGACGGACGAAACCCGAGGCCAACACATTGGTGTCGATGACCGCCCGGATCACGACCTGGGAGCAGCCAGCCGAAGCCTCTTCTCCGCTCGGACCTGCTCGAGCGCCCGCGTGACTTCCGCTTCGAGCTCGTCGTCCGGCACATCCGCGAAGGCCGCACGGGTGGCATCCAGCGCCTGGAAGCGCTCCGCGCGTTGCTGCTCCAGCTGATTGAACCGCTCGAGATCCTGCGCCGAGATGATCGCAGCGACGGGAATCCCGCCCTTCTCAACGATCACGCGAGACTGGCGGCGAAATACACTCTTGAGCAGTTGGCTCCACTGGGCCCGAGCTTCAGATGCGGAAACAGTCTGGGTCATAGGTACCTGGTCGTGCATAGCACTCCTTCCTGGTAGCGCACATTTTGTACAGTATAGTATGTTTCTGTACAAAATCCCTGAGAGTTCAGTGAGTGATCCTGCAGCACCCCAGATCTTTCAGAAGAATAGAATTGAGTACCGGCGTGAACGTGGTGCGCATAGTGCTGTTCCAATTGGCGGTCGTCTTTCTTCCCTCGCGCCTACAGTAGATCCGCGAGCTCACGCCGATTCACGCAGATGAGACCTTGGGGATCATCGAGCCTTCTTTCTCATCACCCGCTCGCCGAGACATCAGTGAGAAGCACGACGGAGAGACCGCTCTTACCACTCCACCCTGAACTCTTTTCTAGACCGTATTGGGCGAGACGCCCGCGCTCCGGAGGGGGCCAGCATCAATGGTCCCCATCATGTCAACTGAACCATTGAGCAGTCACAAGTAAGTGGATCGTAAATTCTAGAGAGCTGTTCGACTCGAAATCTACGACACAATTACTTGCGAGTGCTTAGTACCGAGGAGTTGACAGGTCTTCGCTTGGTCGCCCGCCGTAGGTCTGGCCCTGTTCCGCTACACTTCCCGAGCCATGGATCTCACCCGTGCGGCCGCGCCGGCATTGCCCGCGACCTCAATCTTCGCCAGCGCTCATCGATTTGCGTTTGTCATCGAGCTCATTGTGCTGGCGCTCGTACTCGGGCTTGCCATCTCGTTTCGCCTCCCCAATCTGGACGCCTATACGGGCAAGTTTGACGAGGGCATTCGCACTGCCCAGCTCATGCTCATGTCTCACGGCTTCCGCCCCGTTCGCGACATATTTGCATCTCAAGGTCCACTCTCACTGGATATTTTCTTTCCGTTCTGGGAAGCCGCGGGGCAGTCTCTGGGCGGGGCTCGATTCGCCGTTGTCGTCTACTCTATCGGAGCTATCGTACTTTCCGGCATGATCGCACGGTCTGTCGGAGGACCGGTGGCTGGCATCGTTACGGCGCTCCTCCTCGCACTCAGCCCAACCTTCCTGAAGAACTCACGGCTGGCGTTGGTGGAGATCCCAGCGCTGGTGCCGGCCCTGGCCGCTCTTCTCGCCATCCTTCACGGACGCCGGGAGCGGTCGCGCTTCGCAATTGGCGTCGGTGCGGCGCTCCTGGCCATCGCCCTGATGGTGAAACCAATGGCTGCGCCGGTACTGGCGCCTTGTGCAGCCCTGCTCATCCTGCGTGCCGAACCTCCGCGGCGCATCATCTCCGACCTCATCCTCGCGGGACTGGTGGGACTGATCACCTTGACCGGCATCGCCATCATGTTTGGCCCAGACTTGCTGTTTGATCAGGTTGTCCGCTACCGACAAGGCTCGGTGGCGGTTGAAAAGTGGAGCTTTGGCGAGAACTGGCGGATGATTGCGGATGAGCTCATGAACGAGCAGCTCGGATTTTTCGTGATCTCGGTCCTTGGCGCACTGACGCTCTTGCGCTGGCAAACCGCCTTCGCCGTGTCCACACTGGTCTGGATTGGCGCAAGCTTCTGGCTACTGATCACCTACGTCCCGCTGCAGATCAAGCACGATACGATATTGCTCCCGCCGCTGAGCATCGTTGCAGGGGCCGGAATCGGAATCCTCATCGAACGTGCGCGGCGCGCATCCACCCGGCATAGCAGCCTTGTGCTGGCTTCGGTTGCCGCCATTGGCTTGCTCGCATATGTCGCGGGCACCCCGGCCATCCTGGCCAGAAATCGTCAAACTATCAATGTCGCCGGTGAGGGGCGCGCGGATCTCTATCCGGATGAGACGCAACTAATCCAGGCGCTCACCCAACCGACGGACTTCATCATCACGGATGATCCGTTCCTCTCCTACGGTGCAGACCGATTGGTGCCGCCGCTACTCGTCGACACATCGTTCTACCGGATTCGATCGGGGTCACTGAGCCCCCAGGACGTGATTGAGTCAGCGACACGGTTTGACGTTCAGTTGCTCTTTCTATTCACCGATGGCCTCCGCGAGCTGCGCCGATTCTCAGAGTGGGTTGATGAGCACTATCAAGTGATTAGCACTCAAGAGCGCAGCAATGGGAAAGATCGCTCGATCTATCTCCGCCGTGACGCCGATCTCACCCATGCACGCAATCAGCTAGAGCAGCAGCTCGATGAGAAATCGAGCATTGAGTTCGCGAACCAGGTAGCCCTGATTGGCTACGCGCTGGATCGGCGAGAGATCCGCGCGGGCGGAAATCTCGAGCTCACGCTCGCCTGGGAGTCCATTGGCCCAACACCGGTGGACTACCGCATCGTGACCATTCTGCGCGGGCCAGACGGTCAGCCCGTGGAGCAAAGCGAGCGCTCGCTCAGTGGCGGTGGAGTTGGCACCAGCCGTTGGGAAACGGGGCGCTGGATCTTCCGGACCACAACTCTGGATATCCGTCGCGCGCGACAATCGGGCGACTACACGCTGGCCGTGGGACTCTATGACTCTCGCGCGCGCAAGCTCGCCCCGGTTACGTCTGGTGGCTCAGGTGAGGATGCCCCGCTGGCAACGGTGCGCCTGCGCACATGATGCAGCGGCGCTCTGCTACCAACCGCTCAGTCACCGGTAGATCTCCACAAGATCAGCCCCACCATCACTTCTGAGGGGCACGCCGTCAATCGTTTCGCGCCAACCAACGAGAATTCGGAACGTACCGCGGTAGCCAGCAGGTAACGGCAGACTCACTTGCTCAGCGACGGTTTGGCCGCGCTCCCAGCGCGTGGGCGGCAGAAGTGCCTGAAGCGGAATATCCTGACGCTCCGCCAACGCAAGGCCGGCATCATCAGTCAGTCGCACCAGCCGCACCACCTCACGCTGAGATCGACCCAGCGGTTCCCAATAGGCGCGCAAACGAACCTCGCCCGGAGTCTGCTCAAGGTCGAAACCACCCAGGCTCACCACGCCAGGAAAGGTCACGCTGGTCAATGCGGTTGGCGCGGGCTGATCTCGGGTGAGTAGCAGCACTGAATCTCCAAACTGACGGAGGTGCAGGCGCGGACGGCGCGTGAGCACGGTGTCGCCGTTGAGGTCCTCCAGAGCTCGCCGCGTGGGCGAGTCGGTGAGGTCAAAGATGTAGGCATCCTGGCGAGCAGCGTCGGGGCGCAAAGCGCTTGCGTAGAATGACGGCGGAAACTGCCACACCTCGGGTCGATGGGCCAGATGCGGGACTACTCTCCGCGAAGCCGTCACGCGCGTTCCAGCCGGCACCAGTCGAACCGCCTCGGCCAGGTCATGTTCGACTTGAGTCGTTGAAAACTTCTCGACCTCGAAATCACGGCCGCCAGGAAAGTGGCTGTGGACCAGGTAGGTTCCGGATGCAACTATGGCCAGCACCGCGGCCCCAATCCATCCGAGCCGCCCGCTGAACTGGCGAAGCCGCGCCAGCCCGCTCGCGGTCGCCATCCCGAACAGTGGCATCATTGCTCCAGCCCAGTGTCCGCCATAGGTGTCCGCGCGATCCTGTAGGAAAAGCATGAGTGTGGTGGGCATCGCTGCGAGGAGGATGTGCGGCGACACCAGGCTCAAGCCGGCATTGGGTAGCACCAGCCATTCCGCGACTCTGGACGTCCGCTGGGTGGCATAGCTGCCGATTGTTCCAAGCGGATCCTTCTGCACATCTTCATAATGCCCCGTGGCTCGATTACCCGCCTCACGCGAGACACGATGCTGAAATGCGGGCATGATAACGAAGGCCACCAGGATCGCCCAGGTCAGGGCAATGCCAATGAGTGCCGCACCCACTGGCCACCGCTGACGATGCATCACCAGCCAGCTCATGCCGAGGCCGGCAATCACCAGTGCCGTTTCCTCTTCCATAAACAAACAGAGCCCCACTCCAATCAGGGTGATCCGGGTCTGACCAGTGAACACGCCATACGCTGCAGTAGCGGCCGGCAGCGCGGCCATAACCACCGGGTGAAACTCCGAGAGAGCAATGCGGGACATGGCCGGCATCGCCAAGTAGGTGGTGAGCACGAGCAGCGCGAGAAGATCTTGATTCAAGACCCGCCTGGCCCAAAAGAAGACGGGGATCCCGCTTGCCGCGAGAAAGAGCTGCTGGAGAATCACCAGAGCCGCCGGGTTCGGGGCCAGTCCGTAAATCGGCGCGATCAGCCAGAGCACCGGCGCAACATGCTCAGCCAGGTGATTGGTGTTCTCCATGAGTAGTGTGGATGCGAGGCCGCGTCCCTGGCTGGCGTTCCAGAGAATCTGCGCGTAGATACCCATGTCTCGAGCACGCGTATGGAACGAAGTGTGCTGAAGCACCGCCAG
>JBJXFJ010000575.1:0-15090 GCA_046154735.1 Chloroflexota bacterium
ACCCGGCGTAGATCTGGCGGCGGAGCTGCCGAGGATTGGTCAGAGCAACGAGTTGGTCTAGGCGATCCTGGGTGGCTGCATCCAGGCGCCCGGTGGCTCGGAGTCGTTGATACGGTGTCTGGGCATCGATGCCAAACCGCTGCCGCAGACTCGAGTTCGTCATCGGCTCCCGTTCGATGAAACGGAGCACAGCGTGTTGATAGCAAGCCCGCACTCGGTCAGCCCTATCCATTTGCCGGACTGACTTGTGAGCGAACATCACCGCCCGAGTGCTACTCATCGGCGCTTCGAACCTTGGTGCCGGGAGTTGGTAGAGCTCAACGGCAAGGATAGCTTTGTCAATGCCACTCCCGCGCTCCTCGCAGATGCCCATACGCCGCATGAGTGACGCCAAAGCTTCGTTGCGTGACTGAGGCGGGCAATCGATGAACCTCTGAGTATCCACCAGCGGCTCACCTGGGTTGGTGATCTCCATGCGGTCGGTGAAGATCTCGATCATCGGTCCCGCGCCGGTCACAGAGAAATCCTGATGCACCAAAGCGTTCGCTATCAACTCGCGCACAGCGATCTCAGGGTACATGCGTACTTCGCCACGGAGCGCCCGTCCCGGCACCTCATTGCGTGGTAGCAGGGCATTAACGTAATCAATAAGTTGCTCAAACCCCGCTGCATAACCACTGTGCATTTCCTGTTCGCGCACAGTGCGCTGCCGCCCCTTGCCATCGTAGACAATGACTCGAAGCGTCTTGCGTGCCAGGGAAGGGAAATCTGCCAATCGCTTGGCAAATAGAATGGCGCCGAGATTGGTGATACTCCAACTTCCTGCGTCATTGCGTGCAATCAGTCCCTCCTCGTTGAGACGAGCGAGAATGTTGTCTCGGTCAGAGGGCAGTGGAAGCGCCACAAGGTCAAAGTACCGAGGGTAGTCGAGCCGAGCAAGCACTTCCATGCCTTCGAGACGCTCAAATGCCGCTTGCTTTTCGAAGGGGGTCAGGTCGAACGCGCGCCAGAGCTGTGCTGCCAACTGCGGGTGATCACTCAGCCGCTGTCGGTGGGAGCCAACTCGAATATATTCAATCTTCTGAAACTGAGTTGGGTTGGCTACTGCCCGCCGAATCTCCAGCAACACCACGGGCTTACACTCATACTCGACTTCATAGAATTGAAATTCAATCCGCGGGCTCAGTCCCTGCAGGAGCCAGTTTCGAAGTTCTTGGTTGCCCTTCTTGACCTTTAACGGTCGAAACCCGGTTCCCACTACGTCATGTTTCGAATCTTCGATCCCCCAGATAACATATGCAGTTGGTCTATTTTCCAGAGCCGCTGCGTTGCTGAGGGCAGAGATATACTGACCGATATCCTCGGGGTTGGTGTTGCCCACTTTAAATTCAACCCAGGTTTGCTCCGTCGGCAGTCTGCGAAGCTCGCCGATGATGTCGATGATGTGGTTGTCGCCAGCATTTCCGCCTGTCATCCTGCGCCTACTGTAGTCCGGCGGCTGAGCGCCGCCGATTTTCCTGCATCCGGAACGCAGTCAAAGCGTTGTTGAACGACCATGGGCTGCTTGATCCGCTCATCTGGGACAGGCAACGCGATCCGCGCAATAAGTACGACGCGGACCAACTGAAGTTCGCTACCTTAAGTAGGGATTCCACTACGGACTCTCTACCTTGCCATGCCACTATGGCTGGTGAACGTCAGATGCTATTGTAGCGGCGAGCTTGTATGAGTCGCGGGTGTGACTTGAAGGGCATGAATACAGCACCGCGGCAATGCTTGCAAATTGAGTCTTTATATGCTCGCCCGATGCTCCGTCTGGAGCGCGGTACCGGCTCGGCTGTGAATCCTATCGCGGTATTTTTGAACGAGCGGCAATAAGCTTTCGGAGCATGGCCGGGGTGCGGAAGTCCCTGACCCTGTTGTTTTTCAGCCCGAAACCACAAGATGTTGGAGCCCCTGTGTTCATGACCCCTAACCGCCCGAGGATCAATGGCAGAAATCAACAGAGTCGTCCCTGGCCGCCGTGCTCGAGACGCGGCCAGGGACGACTCCCTCAGGGGGACGCTACGTGCTTCTTGCCATTCGACCCTAGTCGGTCCCAGCCGTTGGTTCGCCACACCCATATCCATTGCAGTCTTCACGGTTCGCCGACTCCAGGCTCGAGTTCCGATCGACCTAACCAATAGCAGGCAAGCGGTGCTGGAATCTTCAGCGCGATCCGGTCCGGCCCAATGGGCAGCAACCCGAAGTCTAGGTGGTGCTTTGTGATGACATATCCTCGAGCGATGCTGCGCTCCTCACAGAACTGGCGTAGTCCAGCGATATCTCGAAGCGTTACCGGTTCGTTTCGATACTTCACTTCAAAGGGCACGAGCCTCGAGCCAGAATCTGCAATGATGTCCACCTCAGCATCTCCTTTACCTCGCCAATAGGAAAACGTAGGACTTTGATCGTAGTACCGGGTAAAGACATGCTTGAAGAAGGCCGTCTCAACCGCGGCACCCAGTTCGGTTGCGTTCTCTAGCAGACCTTTGCCGCGCATGAGCACGCTAGAGCGAAGCGCGGCATCCGCAAGATAGATCTTCCAGTGGGCCCGCAACACCTGTTTGCCATACCCGAAGGGAGGTAGCTTGTGGATGAGATGCGACGCTTCAAGAAGTTGAATAAAGCTTTGGGCCGTCGATTTCTTGATTGCAAGGTTCCTTGATAAGTCTTCCATGTTCAACAAACCTCCGTCATGTAAACAGAGGTAAAGAAACGTTTGCTCCAACTCCATAACTCGTCGCACGCCAAAGAATGCGGTCATATCGCGCTTCAGCACCTTGTCCACAATATCTTCACGGAGTAGCTTCTGCGCGAGTGGCAGCGAAGAAACGAGTGCAGGCTGAGGGAATCCCCCTCGAATGAGGTACTCATGAAAATGCCCAATGAGGCCTTGTGCCTCGTCGCCATACCGCAAGAAGTCCCTTGGCTCCCACGAAAACAACCGTGTCAAGCTCGCGATACCGGGAAGGTCTGGAGCTCTAAGCCGCCTTATCTGGAGGTACTCGAAGAATGAGAGCGTGGCCAGACGTACAGTGTGCCAGCGGCCCACACCCGACTCTTGTTTCTCCTCAATGAGTGGGGTGGCGGATCCTGTCACGACGATACGGCGATGCTTCTGAAAGTCAACCTGTAGCTTCAGCCAGGTTTGCCAGTCCCTGGCATATTGAATCTCGTCAAGCAACAGGTATTCGGTCTCACCATCGGGCGGCTCAAGCTCGTGCCAGGAACTTATGAGCTCGTCGAGCCCAGCCAGCTTCAGAAACGGATGATCAAAGGTGGCGTAAAGAATCCGCTGTGGAGGCACACCTTGCTGGAGAAGCTGGTCAACGGCTTGAAGTAGGAGCGTTGTTTTGCCAATCTGACGTGCTCCTGAAAGCAGGAGCGCACGGGGCGGGGGGGCCTGGAGCCAACTCACGATTTCCCGGAACGCCGCTCGATGCCAGGTTGGTAAGTCCGAGATGGCGTTTCCGGACCACCAAGGGTTGAACTGTCGGAGAACGGTAAGGAGCTCAGGCCTGGGCACTAACATTGCGCCATTGGCTCTTAAATTCATGAAATAAGGCCAGTATACTGGCCTTATTTCATGAATTTAAGAGCCGTTCCGAGTAATTCAGTACATTCAGAGCGTTCCTACCGGATCGCCCGATACGCCGCCTGCGGGTCGCCGTCCTGGCGCTCGATCAGGATGAGCGGGCTGCCGCCCACCACGAAGTCTCGACGGTCGGACTCGTTGGAGTTTGCCGTAGCCGGGGTGAGGGTGAAGCGGTACTGACCATTCACCGCTTGCACCAATGAGGCCTGGCCGTACTTGTTCACTCGCAGTGCGCGCAAGGAAGTGGCGGGAACGGTCACGTCGACTGTTTCTGGGCGCATATTCCACGCCACGGTGACAACCTCATTGGATTTTTTCAGTACGGCCCGCGTCAAACCGGACACTTCAGTAGGGAAAAATTCGCCGCTCTCCGCGCCGCTGAAGTACCGTGTGACCACCTGAAACGCGGTCAGCGCGGGCCGCGGACTGCCGTCGTTGCGAAGCATGCCAAACGGCTCCCCCCCGGCGTCGAAATCGGTTCCGTCCGTCATCCGGTTAACGCTGGCCTTTTGCACGCCCAGCGCGACGTAGGTGGCAAATGCCTGCACAATATAGGATGCCTGCTCATCGAGCGAGGCGCGGAAGTTCTCCTTACTCGTTCGCCAGTGCGGATCGTCATAAGGAACGGCGTTCGTCTCACCCACCCAGATCGGCTTCTCGAGGCCACGAGCCTGGAGCTGATCGCGATACCAGCCCACCATGCGCGGGATGTCATTGGATCGGCTATAAAGGTGCAGATTGGCCGCGTCCATATAACCGTTGTATCGGCGGGCTTCTGGGTCAGCGACAATGAGGTCCAGCATGCGGCTTACCGTTGCGCCGCTGTCATACCACCAGGCCGCGCCAAAAGGGAGCACCTTGGCGCGCGGGTTGGCGGCCTTCATGGACCGATAGGCCACTTTCAAAAGCTGTACATAATCAGCCGTGGTACCGTTCCAAGTGCTCCATTGCCCGCGCTGAATGTCTACCTCGTTCCAGATGATCCAGGTGTCAATGCGCCCCTTATAGTGTTCCGCCAACTGTCCGGTGAACTGGCCCCAGTGGTTGTCCGGGTGATCAAACGGAAGATAGAGATTCTTGGGCACACCATTGGATGAGCCATCCGTACTTGCCCAGCGCGGCGTGTTGAGAATGACTCCAGCCAGCTCACGTCCTCGGCCAACCTCGCTGTTGAAGTACGCATCATGGTCTGTGGCAAAGAGGTCAAACTCAGACGTCCCACTCTTCTGGAGCTCACTCCACCAGAACACCACACGCGACCAGCCCGCGCCAGCCGTGTCCGCTTGATCAGCCGCTTGCCAGGCCTGGTTGATTCCAAATCGGCTATCTCGTTCGGCGGCACGCACCGGCATGGAGGAGACCATGAGAACCGCCGTCAGCGCGAGAAGCAGCGCCGAAGTACGGAACGAGCTCCCTCGTGATCGTGACCCACCGGTCCAAACGCCAGGCCATGTTGGCATTGTCAAGCACCGGATGACTCGTATGACGACATCAGCGCACGTGCGTCTCACCACGGTTGTATCAGTCTCACTTCCTTCGTCCAAGGTCAAAATGCCGTCGGTCCGCCGCCAACAAAGGTTGGCCAATCGCCACAGTCATCGACCACCACAAGAGGTACGGTAGCCGCGGCTCCCGCTGCAACGCGCCCAATCACGAATGCGGTCTGCACTGTCCCGGCCGAAAAAGAGACATTCATAGAGCCTATGGATCCGATTGTGCTGCCGATGTCAATGACCGCGTTCTGGGCTGCACCAAAGCGCAGGCTCCGCAGCGTGTTATTGGGTGCGCCCGCGGTGCGGTCCGCAATGATGGTAACTGTGAGTCGACCCGATGCGGCCGGCTGGGTCAGCACCTGGATGCGTGGCCGCGGAGCGCAATTTGGGGGCACAGGTGTGGCGGTTGGTACGGATATGAGTGTTGGCGTTCGGGTCGGAGTGGCCACGGGGAGGGGCGGGGGATTCGGCAAAGCGCCCAGTGCACACTGATTCGCGTATTGTGCGCCAATGAGCGCACTTGGGTCCACCAGGAAATTGTTCCCATTCCCGTTCGTCGCGTTATCCACATACACATTGGCATTGCCGTTGAAATCAAAAATGCCCGCGTTCACGTTTCCCGTGGCTGTGTTGGTACACACCGCGTTATTACTCATGGTTACCAGCGACCGGTCAAAGGCGTAAAGCTGAATGCCCACGTTCTGGCCTGTCGCCATGTTGCCGACAATCCGGTTACCAGAAACAGTGAGGGCGTTATCCGGCTCCAGATCTATGCCGGCTACCTGCTCTCGGGTATTGTTATTCTCCACTCGGCAGTGATCAATAGCGTTGCCCGTTCCGTGCGTCAGGGCAATGCCATTCCGTCCGTTGCTCCGAGCACGACAGCCACTTAGCCGGTTATTCACAGCGCCATTGGACTGGTTGTAACCCAGGTAGAAGCCGTCTAGACTGTGATTATCCGCAGCCACATTGATCACATACGAGTTGCGCACATTCACCAGCCGCAAGCCAAAACAACATCCGCTCCGGGTTTCCCCATTCCCAGCGAGCGTGAGGTCACGTATTACGATGTTCGTGTTGCCAGCGCTGAGACTGCTGTTGGACATCAAGTGGTCCACTTGAATTCCGGGAGCAAAGCGGATGATCGTCTGATCCATGCCCGCACCAAAGACGGTCACATTGGAGTACACCCGCACCTTGGCTGTCACCTGGTGGGTACCTGCGGGGACGTACACGGCGCCTCCACTACTTGCCAGCGAATCAATGGCTGCCTGAATGCTGACAAAGTCAGCGGCGCTGATCACAATGCCAGATTGTGCCTGGGCATGGCCGGCCGCGTCCAAACGTAGAAGACCTACACTCACCATCAAGGCCAGCACCGCCAGACCCAGGCCCAGGCCCCGCCCTGGCCGCCCCGCCCACGCCCGCCTCACCGCCATCGAACGCTTACGGGTTCGGAGCTGCGCTCTGCCGCGCAGGCGCCACGCGCATCACAGCGATAGAGCGTGGCCAGATACAGCACCGTTGCGGGCTCACTCAGGCGCGTCTGGCCCACGCAGGTGGATGCAGAAGTGCAATTGGCTACCAGCCCACCGGCTGGGCCACCCGGTGAGCGCAGTCGTTGGATGGTCAGCGTGAAGGCGCCAGACTCAGAAACGCTCGCCTGGGCGGTGAGGGTGAGGACCGCGCCTACCGGAAGCTCCGCGGCGCTCGCGCTGATGGTGAGCGTGCTATCCGTTGGTACGCCGGACTTCGCAAGCGGCCCCACGGGTCCAGTACCGGGCCGCCGGACTGACGGGGTTCCGGTTGGCGCTGTTTCCGTTGACCGTGTGAAATCTGGTGCCGTGGTGGGTAGGCTCGACGCGCTGGCAAACGGCTCCCCAGCAGGATAATCTCTCAGACAGGCGTCCGCTAATAGCTCCACCGCGCCGCCGTCAAAGCCCAGTGCTCTGAGCGTGTCCAGATTCGGTATCCAGCGCAGAACGCCGTGCTGAATAAGGTAAATCTCCGGCCCGCTGGCTTGCACCAGGGTGCCGTCATCCAGCGCCGGGCAGGCGTCAGGGGAGAATTGCTGGAACCTTGCACTGGCGATTCGTGCGCCCAGCGGGGTGAGTCCCAGCAGGGCGCAGAACAGACCTACGGCCAGTGCCGCGCCGCTGCCAAACACCGAGCGCCTGCATTGCCGCTTTGTCTGGCCCGACACACTCATCACCTCGGTCAGAATTCATCCGCCACGTTGCTAGAACGCATCACACCCGCCGCGGGTGCTGCGTCAGGCAGGGGCGCGCAGAGTCCAGGTGGAGGATATACTCCAGCCGAGCCCCACCATATGGATCCATCTCCAATGCTCGGCGTCTCGGCCGGCCTGATCTCATCCTTCTGCTGGGCGCTCACCACGCTCACCGTCCGCCAGCTTACCAACCACGTCTCGGCGGTTGTGGTGAACGGTTTACGAACAGCGGTGGCGGCCATTCTAGTACTGGTCATTGCCGTCCCCGTCTGGGCCGTAAGTCCGCCAGCCATGCCTCAGTTGAGCTCGCTCGGTTTGATGGCGCTTTCTGTCATGACCGGCCTGGCGTTTGGCGACGCCATATTCTTTGAGAGTATCCGCCGTATTGGCGTTGCGCGGGCCATGCCCGTGGCCATGAGCTTCCCACTGATCTCCACACTGCTTGCGGCCGCGTTTCTGGGGGAGCAGCTCACTCCAACGATCATTGGCGGGACTCTCCTCGTCATCGTTGGCGTTGTTCTGGTGGTCGTGGAGAAGAGCGGCGGCCCCGCGGTTGTGCGCCTGGATCGGTTGGGTTACACGTTAGCTGGGGTCACCGCGGTGTGCTGGGGGCTGACCGCGGTGCTGGTCCGCCCCTCCCTGGAGGACATGGACGTGCTGACCGCATCGGCCGTGCGGCTGCCTTTTGCCACGCTGCTCATGCTGCTGGTCGTGCGCGGACAGGCCCTGGCCGCCGTCCGCGCACTCACCCCACGGCTCTGGCGACTCATGCTGCTGGCCGGGGTGCTCAGCGTGGGTGCCACGCTATTTTTTGTAACTGCCATCAGCCTGGCCGGGGCCGGCAAGACGGCCTCAGTCAGCGCCACATCGCCGCTCTTCGCCGCTCCGCTCGCGGCACTCTTTTTGAAAGAGCCGCTCACTCGTCGACTGGTGATCGGCACGGTTGTCTCGGCGGCAGGGGTGGGCTTGCTACTTTAGGGAATAACAGGCACGAAAGTGTAACTGTCCAGAGTTGAGGCGGAACCTTACTTCGGAGTGCGGCGTGCGGGAGCGCTGGCCTCCTTGTCCCCCGGACGGGATCGTGAGGAATCGAAAGCGGCGCGCTCGCACGCCGCACTCCAAAGCAAGGCGCGCACTTCGTGAGGTTCGCCGTTCTCGCGGAGGCTCCACAAACTCGTCCCATGATTTTCAGACGTGCCAGACCAGTCCGAGATCTCCGCATCGACACCGATCGAGGCCCCTTCCCCTACGCGAGTACTCACGCTCAAGGCACAAGGGATAAACCCCCGGCCAGCACGCGACCCACAGCGTCCCCACAGCCCACGATCAGCCACACCCCAGGCCCAGCATGAACTGCCCCCGGCATCAGACATGCGGCTGTGGCGGCTGCTTGCGCAATAATGGCGGGGTGGTAGCGAAAGGTTGGGCAGGTAACGGCAGTACCTACCCGGAGCTGCTGGGGCACACCGCCAAGAACCACCCAGGCCAGCGGTCTCCGGCCCTGCTGGTCAATCCGCGGGTGGTAGTGGTCCGAGATCGCTGCAAACTGGAATCCAATCTCTTCGGCGCGCGCAGCCGGGTGAATGAGCTTCGCCGGGGATTGATCTTCGGTTGATAACTTGTAGCCAAAGTCCATCGTCATCCCCGGAAATGTTGGACGGGCAGCTCGCCAGGAGCCGGCTTTTCCGATTAGCTGTGGAGGCCGTGCCAGGAGCTTTGACGATGCGAATATGCTAAGGTCCGCTCGATACTCGCCACTTCGATATCCTGAAGGACTCTCCCTCAAGTGACACCGATGCACATTCTCGATGCGCGCCAATTCTCACCCGAGTGGCTACTTGAGACGCTCTTTCCGCTGGCCGACACGATGCGTTCCATTCATGCCCTGGGCGACTCGCGCGTGCTCAGCGGCAAGCGTCTGTTCTACCTCTTTTACCAGCCCAGCACACGCACCCGTCTCTCCTTTGAAAGCGCCATGACGCTGCTGGGCGGCACGGTGAGTGGTTTAGAGCCGTACCGCGAGGAGCGGGACGATGAGTCGCTCGAGGACCGCGTGCGCGTCCTGAGCTGCTATGACTACGACGCCATTCTCCTACGCTATCACGAGGAAGGTGGAGCCGCCCGCGCAGCCGCGGTGTCTGGCGTGCCGGTGATCAACGCTGGTGATGGGCCGGGCCAGCATCCCACTCAGGCGTTGCTGGATGCGTATACGATTCACCGAGAGATTGGCCGCATTGAGAATATCGAGATTGCGCTGGTCGGAGATCTGACTCATGAGCGCACGGTGAACTCGCTGGCATTAATTTTGGCGAAGTTCCCCGGCGTGCGCCTCCGCTTTGTATCGCCGCCCACTCTGAAGATCCGTGCTGAGCTGCGCGATGAGCTGACCGCTGCCAACGTCCTGTTTGATGAAACGACAGACCTGAGCGCGGTGACGCCCCAGGTGGATGTGGTGTATCTCACACGGGCGCACACGGAGCGCATGGTCATGGCCCAGCGTTTTAACGCGGATGCCGAGACCTATCGGATCGATGCGGCCACGCTTCTGGGCATGCGTCCGGCATCGGTGGTCCTGCACCCGTTGCCGCGTGGCCCGGAGCTCAGCCCCAGCCTGGACGCGGATCCACGGATTGCCTGCTTTCGCCAGGCCGCGAACGGCCTCTTCGTGAGGATGGCGCTCCTCAGCTTGCTGGTGACCGAGCAACACTAATCAAACATTTGGTTTCGTTCGCTGCGCTACTGCAATCACAGTGGTCTCTAACGAGCGTGCATTAATGAACTTGAAATCAGAAATCGCCAGCGTTTCCCGGATTGACTCAATGGGAACCGCATCGCAGGTTTTGGCCCGCGCCACCGGTATGCGGATCTCGCTGGTAGCCAGAGTGACCGAACCATCGTGGACTGCGTGCGGCGGTTTTGATGAAGCCGGTTTCGGGCTTGTCCTAGGTGAAGAGCTGGACCTTTCAACAACATATTGAAGTGTCGTCGGCGGCGCGGTCGCGCCGCTCCGAATTAACCACGCCAGCGTCGATCCAAGGTTCTCACAACACCCTGGCCTAGCGTTGTACGGAATCGAGAGCTACATCGCAGTTCCGTTTCTGCGGCGTGGATAGCAGTGACTTCGGCACGCTTGATCCGTCCCCTACCGAGCTTTCCGATGAGAGTGTTGAAATCTCTTACCTCCTCGCTTAGGTTGATCGCTTTTGAGCTCGAGGCAGATGAGCAGATACCTTAATTCTTAACTAAAGCCGTATTGGCCGTCCGTCGCCAAGTTTCGATGTTCTCCCGGCTGCTGGCACGCCTCGTGCACTTCAGCGCTACGCGTCCATGACACACATCGACGCGAGTGAAGGCTCAAGGAGAAACTCATGGCTGGCTTAGGCGATAAGGTCTCAGGCAAGGTGCAGGAAATCAAAGGCAAAGTGACCGGCGACAAGTCGGAGGAGATGAAGGGCAAAGCGAAGCAGGTCAAGGGCGAAGTGAAGGACAAAGCTGCGGACGTCCGCGATGAGATCCATGACCATCGGCACGACGAGGCGCCTCACCGCTAATTCATCGGATCCCACCCATACAGGATGATCTAGGCACCGCCTGTCTCCACTGGAGACAGGCGGTGCTGCGTTTGGGCGGAAGCCCGCATCCACCGTCCGTGACCAGTTTTGGGTGTGCTCATCTGTGGCCTTGTAACAATCCTGTCAGCGCGGGCACGCTTCTTGCAAATTAGTCTCGTCTGCTTTCGGACATCTGGGTAAGGAGTTGCGCTTCCGTGATAGATCCTGCTGTGCTCGTCCTCTGGTTGGCCATAGGGACGCTCGTTGGGTGGCTGGCCGGCCGGTATCTTTACGGGGACCGACTCGTGGATGACCTGCTGAGCGGAGCGTTTGGTTCAATCGCGGGTGGCGCCGTCGCCAACACGTTGCTTCGTGACGTGATTGGCGGACCATACGGTGTCGCTGGGTTTGCCATTGCCATTGCGCTGGCGCTCATTGTGACGGTCCGAATTTTGCCTCGACACCGTCTAACCTGAGAGTCTCTTTCGAGTCGTTAAGATCACTCTTCCCTGCGCTGATTCGCAGGACCAGGGTCGTACTCAGGAGGTTAGCGTGGAGCTAGCGCCGCTCACGGACAAGCTGGAGTAGCAGCTTGTGGAAGCGGTCTTCGCCTGACAGTTCGGGATGGAAGGCCGCTGCCACCTGGTTACCCTGCCGCACGGCAACAATGGTGCCATCGTCAGTACGCGCCAGTACTTCCACGTCGGGGCCATGCGCGGTGATCGCGGGAGCGCGGATAAAGATGGCGTGCACCGGTGACGGTCCCAGCGCGGGCACGGCGAGATCCACCTCAAAGCTGTCTCGTTGCCGACCAAAGGCGTTTCGGGACACTTGCACATCCATCGTGCCGATGAGGGGCCCGCGCTTCTCGGTGGCATCGTGAGCCAGGAGCACGAGTCCGGCACAGGTGGCCAGCGTGGGCAGGCCATCCTGCACGAGTGCCCGTACGGGCTCAAGTAGGTCAAATGCTTCCAGCAGCTTCCCCACCGTGCTGCTTTCACCGCCCGGCAGGATCAGCCCGTCCAGACCGTGGAGATGCTCCAGCGTCCGTACCTCCACAGCTTCAGCGCCAAGCTGCTCTAGCATCACCTTGTGCTCAGCGAAGTCACCCTGCAGGGCGAGAACGCCAATTCTTACCATCCGCGCGGCGCCATTAGCTCCGCTTCAGGGAGGGTTCGCAGATCAATTCCTCGCATGGCCTCGCCAAGTCCCCTGGAAACTTCGGCAATGATCTGTGGGTCCTGATAGTTGGTGGTGGCCTTGACAATGGCGGATGCGGTGCGGGCCGGATCATCGCTCTTGAAGATGCCTGATCCCACGAATACGCCTTCCGCACCCAGTTGCATAACCAGCGCCGCATCAGCGGGCGTGGCCACACCGCCGGCGCAGAAGAGCACAACCGGCAACTTCCCCTCGGAGGCGACCGCGCGCACAAGCTCATAGGGCGCGCCCAGATCCCGGGCGCGGCTCATGAGCTCCTCATCGCCCATCACGCTCAGTCTCTTGATCTCGCCCGTGATTGTGCGGAGGTGACGGACGGCTTCCACAATATTTCCCGTGCCCGCCTCACCCTTAGACCGAATCATCGCGGCGCCTTCGCCGATCCGCCGAAGCGCCTCACCAAGGTTGCGCGCGCCACAAACGAAGGGGATCGTGAAATCCTGCTTATAGACGTGGTTTTCTTCGTCCGCCGGGGTGAGCACCTCCGATTCGTCGATGTAGTCCACTCCAAGCGCTTGTAGCACCTGCGCTTCCACAAAGTGTCCAATGCGGCATTTTGCCATCACGGGAATCGTGACCGCGTCCATGATCCCGGTAATCATCTCCGGGGCGCTCATGCGCGAGACGCCGCCCGCCGCCCGGATATCAGAGGGCACGCGCTCAAGCGCCATCACGGCGCATGCCCCGGCATCCTCAGCAATCTTGGCCTGTTCGGCCGTCACCACGTCCATTATGACGCCGCCCTTGAGCATCTGCGCGAGGCCCGCCTTTACCGTCCATGTCCCTGTTTGCGCTGAGCCGTTTGTGCCGTTACTGATCACGTGTTGCTCCTTCAAGCCATCGGCGGACCGTGCCCATCCATGAGAGACGCCGCCCGTAGGGTGCTATCCACGACTTCTCGCCGCTCCGTCTGGGCGGAGTGCGCGCATCGAGCAGCGACAGTGAAACATCAGTGGACTGAACAGAAGAAGTCTAACAAAACCCGTCACATCTCCAATAGACTGGTATGCAACGAGGGTGCGCGTCAGATGGGCCGGGCCGGCTTTGCCCCCGTGGGTCGGGAAACTTTGCACCGCACCCATGCAACGAAAGGATCCCGTCGGGCGTTTCGGTCATAGAACCGCGGGACTCTAACCTCTTCGACGCCTGCTTCCGAGTCCGCGTGGCATTCGGTCTCCTATTCGTATCAGCACGCTGATCCGGCTCCTCGTGCATCAGGCAACGCCGGGCACACACCCAGTAGACCTACTCCTCAATCAGCGTTGGCAGACAACATGACCGGTTTCGCAACCTACGAAGAAATTCCTCTTCTCTTTGTAGTCGTTGTCAACCACTCTGACTATCTCCATATGGCGATACATGCTCTAAGGTGACAGAATGAGCCTCTCAACATATTGTGTTTGAGCACCCTGAAATTCCTGCATCTTGTGTCTTAATGCGGATTTCCCAATGCGCCGACCGGGTGACGGCAACCACCGGATTCGGCACTACAGCATTAGCCTCAGGCACCTCAAGTTGACCCCTGCCCATAACGACACAGAATGAGCAGCGATAGGTAATTTGGGCTCTGACAATTTGTCAGCGGTTCACCTCGGCATTAGGCACAGGGCTTGCTATCCTACGGACCCGCACCCGATCGCTAGCTGGAGAGCCCATGCCTGACCCCAAACCTATATGGCACGCAGCCCTGGGACAACTCCAGCTTGTGGTGAACGGTGCCAACTACGAGACTTTCCTAAAAGACACCCGCGGTGTAGCGTTTGACGGCCGGCAGTTCACGCTCTCAGCGCCAAATCCGTTCATCCGCGAGGCCCTTCAAACCCGTTTTCAGGGACTCATTCGCCGTGCGCTCGGGGATGTGCTGGGACATCCGCCTGAGGTCGCTGTCGTTGTCGGATCCTCGGTTCATCCGGATCCGCTTACGGCGCTGGCGGAGCCTACTTTGACTCTTGATCGCGGGCAGAAGCAGCAGTCCTACTCCACGGGAGCGCGGTATACATTTGACACCTTTGTCGTTGGCGAAGCCAATCGACTCGCCCACGCAGCCGCCCGAGCCGTCAGCGATCGACCCGGTCAGGAATACAACCCTCTGTTCCTTTACGGAGGGGTAGGTTTGGGCAAGACTCATTTACTCCGTGCAATGGAAGACACGTTGTCACGGCGTGGCGTCCTGGTGCTATACGTTTCCTCCGAGAAATTCACTAACGATCTCATCGAGTCCATTCGGGACAACCGCACTGAAGATTTCCGTCAGAAGTATCGTCAAATCCAGGTCCTACTGATCGATGACATTCAATTCCTTGCGACGCGAGAGCGCACGCAGGAAGAGTTCTTCCACACATTTAATGACGTGCACGCCGCCGGCGGCCAGATCGTGCTTACGAGTGATCGTCCACCCAAAGCCATCTCTCCTCTGGAAGCCCGATTGCGTTCGCGCTTTGAATGGGGACTGATTGCCGACGTACAGGCGCCGGACCTAGAGACGCGTATTGCGATCCTGCATTCAAAACTCAATGGCCGTGCCCAGGATGTCCCGCCTGAAGTCCTTGAGATGCTTGCTCGAAAGGCGCCGCACAATATCCGTGAGCTTGAGGGGGCACTCAATCGCGTATTGATGCAAGCCCAGCTTCATGGGCAGCCACTGTCATCAGCGCTTGCCGCTGAGGCGATAGACGGGCTACTTCCAGACCAGCAGCGGCCCCTCATCACCGCTGATACGATCCTGCAGGCGGTGTGTGCGCACTTTCACGTTCCCCTTACCGCGCTCCAGAGCAAAGCCCGGGATCGTAAGCACGTGGTGCCCCGTCACTATGCGATGTACCTGTTGCGCGAAGAAGCCCGGCTTTCATTGCCTGAGATCGGCGCAATCCTTGGCGGCCGCGATCACACCACCGTGCGGCACGGTTGGGAGAAGGTGCGCAACGACCTGGATGCGACTCCAGCCACATCCATGGATCT
>JBJXFJ010000576.1:0-10647 GCA_046154735.1 Chloroflexota bacterium
CGGCACAAAGACAGGCAGCCAGAGGGTGCTGCCAGCCACCAGCTCTTGCATGTCAATATCTCCACCATATGAACCACTGTCGCTGGCCGTGCTCTGGCGACTCAAGGGAGTGGTGGCCACAAAACCCATGGATGGACGAAGAGGAATACGAATGCCCTGAGGCAGCACCACGTGACCATCCTCAATCGACAAGGGCGTGCACTGACCATCTGGAAATTCCGAGCTCAGGAAGCCCCGACCGGCCATGATCATATGGGCGGCACCTTCATCCAGCCTGGGAGTGATACTCAGAAATTCAATCTTGAGCGCGTCGCCAGGCTCTGCTCCTCGCACCGCAATCGGCCCAATCGCCGGGCCAATATTGACCCGAGATTGAAACGTGGCGGCATCACGGGTGCCCTCAAACGCGTCCCAGGTTTCCACCAGCAGCTCCCCGCCGGATTCAATTGTGATTGCTTGGGCATTGTTGGGGTCAAGAAAGTAGATCTTGTGATCGCGCGTCAGGCGCTGCATGGATCCCTCGGCTCAAGGATAAAGTAGTCCGCGTCATACACGGTGCTGAAGCCAGACGTTGCAGGGTAGTGGTGTCGCCCGGACGCCACTACCCTGCTGTCCTGGTCTTACTTTTGAATGGTCACCCGTAATGCGCTTAGTAGACCTCTCGTCCACCGTTGACCACAATCATCTGACCACTGATGAAATGCGCATCCTCGCTGAAGAGGAATGCCATCACTCCAGAGAGATCCGAGGGGACACCGCGCCTCAGGAGCGATGCATCCGGCTCGTTGATGGCCTCGTCCGGCGAAAGCGGATCATCCCGATCCGCGGTAGTGCTGCCGGGCGCAATGGTCACGACGTTGATGTTATGTGCACCTAGCTCGCGGGCTACCGCGCGCGTAATCCCCATGATGGCCGCCTTGGAGGAGACGTACGCCACGTTGAGCTCATCTACTGCGCGGGCGATCCGCAGCATACTGCCGGACGAGACATTGACAATCGTTCCGCCGCCCGCTGCCTTCATGTAAGGGAAGACCGCGCGAATTCCCAGGAACGTTCCGCGCGCGTGCACCGAGTAGACGCGGTCCCAGGTAGCCATGTCCACATCCATGATGGACTTGGTGGTCAGAATCTTGGTGATGCCGGCGTTATTGAGCAGGCCGTCAATGCGCCCATATCGCTCATTGGTCTTGCGGGCCAGCTCCAACATCTGCTCTTCACTGCTCACGTCCACATTCAGGTCCAAGACCTCACCGCCGGCCATCTGGATGCGCTCGGCCGTTTCGCCACAGTCCTTGATATCCGCGATTGCCAGCCTGGCGCCATCCTGAGCCAGGCGAATGCCGTACTCCCGCCCCAACCCCTGCGCGGCCCCGGTAACTATGATCGCCTTCCCGTCCAGCTTGCCCATATCGTCGCTCCCCCATTCATACTCGCGCTATTGAACTGGGGGACGCAGTGTCACAGTGGGAACATTGAATCCGCATCTGCGACTCCGCGTCTCCGCGGTTCAATTCATTCTTTAGATCAGCGCACGCCAGCGGCGATGGGCGACTCCAGCCCATAGAGCCGCGCGGTTCCCTCCCAGAGGATGCGCTGCTTGGCCGCGTCTGAGAGGTCGGCACGATTCAGAATGTGCTTGGCCGAATCAGGCTTGCGGTGAGCATGCGGAATATCGCTCGCGTACACCCAACAATCCGTCCCGTACTTTTCCGTCATGTACGGGAGAAGCTGATCATCCACCTCGTATCCGATAAATATCCGCCCGGCCTGGATGTACTCCAGGGGAGTCATCTGTGGCAGCCCGCGATCTATGACACCCTTGTGCTCAGAGCGCAGTGTCCCGATTTTGATTCGATCGCGGATATTGTCCAGCGAGAAGTCCATGACTTCCACGGCAAAGTCCACCCAGGTGCAGCCAGTTTCCAGGAACGAGACGCGCACGTTGGGATATCGGTCAAGTACTCCCGAGCTACAAATGGATTTAAACCCGCGCACCACGGACATGAGAAACTGGTCACCGGCCACGCTGGGGAACGCCTTCGCGGCATCCATTGCACCGGTGCCGGGATGGACGTTGATCGGCATACCCGTTTCGTTCGCACAGGCCCAGATTGGCTGGAAGTCCGGATGATCCAGCGATTTGGTGGAATAGTCGCCCAACACCATCACGCCCACGGAGCCCATCTGGAGGGTGCGCTCCATTTCACGGACCGCTTCCTTCGGGTCATGGGCATCGATCACCGTGACCCACTTGAGCCGCTCCGGACATTGGTTGGAGATATCCGCCACCCAGTTGTTATAGGCTCGGGTGAGTGCCTGATTGAGCCTGGGATCGCTAGCCACGGGCCAGCGCAAGAACAGTGTCGGGTAGTTCACCGACAGCCAGGTATCCTCCGCCTCCATCACTGCTAGGCGCGCCTCGGCCGAGTGGAACTCGCCACTCTCATGGGGACCCCGCCACCTAGCCATCATCTCGTACTCGGTTGAGACCACTCCGCCATGGCTTGAGGGCGACCCGCCGATGCGCAGGCGCTGACCATCAATCTCCCAGATATAGTCATGCTCAAACTCGCCAGTCTCAATGACCACGGGCCGCCGATCTCGAAACTCTGGATCCAGGTACTTATCGGAAAACGTCTCTTCCCACTCCTCAACGTGACCGTCGCCGTCCCACGCGTTGATATTGCTCATGCACTTCTCCTGTTTCTGGATGGGTCAGTTGAATTGAAACTACGGGGCTGGAAGGCCAATGTCAAGTTGCCCAGCATAGAAGTCTGACGCAATCTCATGACTGAAGCATCACCGCGATGCTAGCTCTGCATGAGATCGCGGTCGTCACTCATCCACTCATGACATTGGAACAGTGTTGGCGCTCCAAGATTTTCTAACTGCATCGAGACGGCGCCTGACAATGCGGGAGTCAATGCAGCCGATCGGCCAGCCGCGGCGCGTGACTCATCCACCCACCACAGCCCCGCACCACTCATTCCCTCCAGAGTCGGTACACCACTGGGAATGCCAAACCTTGTGAATGCGAATTGCGCTGAGCCGTGGGTGGGCAATGGCTCCGCGATCCCACCGATATTCGTGTAACCACGAATCATGTCAAAGCAATCGAGCGGCAACTCGGTGGTTGTGAGCTCATTCACAAAACCGTTCAGACACCAGAAGCCTGATTGAGGCTGGGACACAGTGGATGCCACGCGTTGCGGCTTGGCTGGCAGGTCATAGAACCGGTTATACCCGCTAATCCGCTCGGCCACGGGCGCCGACAGGAGCACAGTGCCAAGGTCAGGCGCGTCGCTGCTCGTGAGCTCCGCCGGACGAGAACGGTAGGTGAGGTCCGCGACGTCCACACTGATCTGATTGAGATGCGTGCGGAGGACGAGACCGAGTCTTCCCGTCACAGGAAGCTGTTCCAATACCAAGTTTGATGTCAGGATCACACGTCTACCGTCAATTGTGATGAGCGTACCCGAGCCCAGAAGTTTCCGACCCGATCCACCAATCTGGACGAAGCCAATTGTGTACGCCGCGACCTGCTCCAGGGCGGCTCGAATCGCGGTCTCAGGAGCTTCTTGAAGTTGGGCATTCGCCGCGCGAGATACCGGAATTCTCTTTGGATCGCTCTCAATAGCTGGCTGATCCACACTAGACATCCTGGTGTTTATTCCAATGCCCTGGCGGTATTAGATCCTGGCGGAGGAGGGGTTGTGATATCGGGCGGGAGCTGAGCAACTATCTCTTCGCTCATGCCGAGCTCCTCGACGAGGAAGCGCGCCCGGTCCGCGTCAGTCAACGATTGCCGAAGTGATTCCCCGCGGCTCATGAATTCTACGCGCTGGCCGAAGCATGCACTCACCAGGCTCTCACCGCGAACGGACCGCGCATAAAGCTCGTAGTTGAAAGGGCTCCACGAGCGCGTGACCTCATGTCGCTCCTGGTAGGTTTCGCGTGTCACCTGAAGCCGATCAATTCGGCAGTCAAGTCCAGCGGGTTGATGTGCGGGCCGCCAGCGGATCACCCAATGCCCATCGCGTTGGCTACAGGTGAGCCCCCACGCATCGCTGTGTACCCCGGTCGTTTCAAGCATGTCCAGACGGAGCGGCTCAACCTGCAAGAGCGCGCCATCAACGATGTACCTCGCTTCATCAAACGCAACGAGTACCGTGGCGTGATTCGGCGGGAGGTTTGGGGCAACCATCATCGTGGCCTCGCCACGCGATGCATCGAAACCCAGTGACGCCAGGAGGGTATAGAGCGCCCCGTTTGTCGCCCAGCACGTTCCACCGGTCCCGTGCTTCAACCATGCTTCGAAAAAATCCCCGGGGTCATCCCCTGGCAATGGACTGGCGTCCTGCTTCCGCACGTGGATGAGCTTGCGCACGTTGTCGAATGGCACCTGGCGGCACCACGCATCGAAAAGCGCACTGAGCCCCCCAAACGTTGGTTCCGGTTGGCCGGAAAATCCAAGCTTCGTCAGGACCCGCTCGGTGAGATCAGGTGGCAGGCTGGATGTAAACAATCTCATTCAGATCTCTCTGCATGATCATTCCGCAGCGCTCCAAATTATAGATACCGAGCCGCCAAAAAGAGACGCGGCGGTCGAGGCGGAATAGATTTGCATCACGCCCCCGCCTGGTTCACCCCGGGAATGACCTTTCGCGTCTCCTCCGATGCGGTGTACCAGTTCTGGTCGCGCTTGATCTCTATGGCCGCGCCACGGACCTGATACCAGTCCGGATTGTGCACACCGGGAGGGGTCTCCCCGCGTTCTCGGAGCGCATTGGCAGCATTGATGAGCTTCTTGCGAGTCCCAATAATTCCCAGATCGGTGGTACCCAAGTGCTCTCTGGTTCGATCGTAGATCTTGCCCATGGTGAGCTGGGTGCCCCCATCCTGAGCCCAGAACACCGGGATGCCGGAAAACGTCAGGGTCTTCTGCACATGGCGATCGATCCTCAGATCGTTCTCGAGACTATCCAGTGGATACCAGGCGCCAAAGGGCTGACTGGTCACTGGCGCGCGGTCCTCGGGCTCCAGATAGAACACGTTGCCTCGAACGCGATAGCCACTGGACCCAGGCTGGCGACGATTGCCGGTTCCACGCTCATCTTCGCTCAGTGGCCGCAGTGGATGAAAGTTCACCCCGTGCACCAACGTGTGCTCATCGTCAATGGGCACCCAGCCGCGCCAGGTTCGTACCGGGTTCTCACCATATGGCCCAGTCATAGTGTGATAGGGCATCAGGAACTGAGTCAAGCGCACATAGTACGTATCCGCATCAGCGTTCCGCCGTGCCGCTACGCAGACGCCGTAATCCGTCTCCACCACCTCAAAATGCGGGCTCTTATCTCGGGCGCGAATTTCCGTGATGCGGTTTCGACCTGAGTTATCGTTGGCCGTGTCCAGCCAGGTGTGCAGGAAGGAATTGTGGCTCTGGTCAATGTCCCCTTCCATCCCTTGCACCCAATTGCAGGTCTGCACGCGCTTCCAGTAGAAGCGCTGGTCATCGTTGACCTCGAGAAACTCAAGTTGGGGTAGCGGCGGGGGCGGATTCTCCGGCCCCATATAGGTCCAGACCATGCCACCACGCTCCAGGCAGGGGTACGCGGTAACACGCACCTTGCGCTTGAAGTTGGACTCCGGTGGTTCATTCGGCATGTCCACGCAATCACCGGCCGTATTGAACTTCCAGCCGTGGTACACGCAGCGGAGCCCCTCTTCCTCATTCCGACCAAAGAACATGCTGGCGCCGCGATGCGGGCAGTTATTCTGAATCAGCCCGACCTCGCCGGATTCGGTCCTGAAGGCCACGAGATCCTCACCCAGCAGGCGGATCCGCAGAGGCGCGCCGTCTGCTTTGAGCTCATCCGGGTACAAGAACGGGTGCCAGTACTGCCGCAACACATCACCCATCGGTGTTCCGGCGCTCACGCGCGTCAAAGTCTCGTTGTTCTCACGGCTGAGCATCCTGGACCTCCTCCTATTGTTCCCTCGGCCTTACGGGGACGAGCCCGTGGTGACTCTCGCAGTGTACGCGGAATGTGAACGGTTTTGAAGCGTGGTCAAACGCTGAGCCCTGGCGGGCTTCTCGCGTCACTTTGGCGCCAGGGTCATTTCAGAGCCGTAGCTGAGCCCGAGTCGAGTTGGCGTAACCCGTGCAGGCGGGCTAGAAGCTCGCCTGCACGGGTTAAATCTGCGCGACTGTGACTTTGAATTGACTTTAATCTTGCCGCCCAGACGCGGGCGCCTTTGGCCCCCGGAGCATCCGCCAGACTCGCAGCACCTCCGCCACGCTCCAGGCCTGAGCAACACAGCCCCGAGGCAGGTGCGGCGGGTCCGCATCAAAGATCTCCGAGACGCTGCCCAGTCCGGCGTCTCGGAGATGGTGCGTGATCGGCTCAATGTACGCGAGCGCCGCGGCGGCATCACCGAACACGCGGTAATGTGCCTCCACATAAGCGCCGAGAAGCCAGGTCCACACCGTGCCCTGGTGATAGGCGCTATCACGATGCCACTGGTCGCCATCGTACGTGGGGCAATAGCCTGGATCATCCGCCGCGAGCGATCGGAGCCCGTAACTCGTGACGAGCGTCCGTCCCACATCACGCACGACGGCCTCGGCTTCAGCACCGTCCAGGAGGGGATAGGGCAGTGAAACGGTCAGGATCTGGTTCGGCCGCACCGACCAATCATCCCCGTCCGGCCCGTCAATAACGTCGGCGATGATTCTCCGCTGGGGATCCCAGAAGCGAGCCCGGAAGCTCATCGCCACGCGCTCGGCTTCTAACGCGTATCGCTTCGCGCCGGCATCATCAGCACCGGCGAGAAATCCAGCAACAATACGCAGCGCGTTGTACCACAGGGCATTGAGCTCCACTGCCTTGCCCTGGCGCGGAGTCACCACCCAGTCACCGATCTTGGCGTCCATCCAGGTAAGTTGCAGCCCAGGCTCACCGGCGCGAAGCAGGCCATCCACTGGGTCCGCGCCAATGCCATAGCGCGTGCCCGCAGCGTAGTGGTTCACAATACTCTGTAATACGGGGAGGATATCTCCAACAAGCGCAGCATCACCCGTGGCCTGCACATATTGATACGTTGCCCAGAGATACCAGAGCGCGGCATCGGCCGTGTTATAGCCCGCGTCGACGCCGGGTCGATCGGGGAAATTGTTGGGCAATAGCCCGTCAGCCACGTATTGGCCGAAACCGCGCAGGATGTCCGCCGCTTCGTCGGCTCGGCCCGTGGCCAGGGTGAGGCCGGGCACTGAGATCATGGTGTCCCGTCCCCAGTCATTGAACCAGGGATACCCGGCAATGACGCTGCGACTGGCTCCAGTCTGCTCTGACACCTGGCGCTGGACAATGAACTGGTCCGCAGCCAACACGAGTTGCTGGATTGCAGCCGGCGCCTGATCCGCGGCGGCTGTCGTCAGCAGCCGCGCCTGGCGCAGTCGTTCGCGGCATAGCGCACCTGCCACGTCTTCAATCTCGGCCCCCAGGTCGGTCGACGCGGTCATGCTCCATGCCTCACCTGGCGCAAGCGTCGCGCTGAGGACACCTGGTGCGAAGAGGTCCGAGCGATCGTCCAAGCCGCGGGACGCTTCGTCCACATGCTGGAACCCCCAGTACCAATCACCCCGCTCGGTGAAGTGACCACCCGGCCCGTCCAGCCGAAACGGCATCGCACCATCAAACGCATGAATAACCGCGCCAGTGGGGTGGCTCTCCACTCCCAACCGCCAACCCTGGCCGGAGTTGAGTGAATGAAAATCTCGGTACGTCACCAGCGGGGTGATCTCCAGTTCCAGCGTGTCGGTGCCGCGCAACAGCTCATAGTGCACATACGTTGTGTTGGCCCCATGCTCCATCCAGACTCGCCGTTCTAGGAGCGCATCCCCCATGGCAAACACCCAGACCGGCAGCGCCCCCTCCAGACGGAATTCCTGAAGATGTCGGTAGCCATGCGGGTCCACCGCGGCATCTTTGTACACATGCGTGGAGAGCGGATAGCGGGCGCCCCGGTAGATCGCCCATTCCACCGCGCCCCCCACTAACGCGGTGCGACCTGTGGGTGGGTTCAGCGCCGCCACCAGGAGACCGTGATATCTCCGCGTAGCCACACCAGCAATAGTGCCCGAGGCGTAACCGCCAATCCCATTGGTCACCAGCCACTCACGCCGTGTTGCCGATCGCAAATCACCACAGATCTCTCGCCCGAACGCGACGAGTGAGTCCTTCAAAATGGTGCTCACGATTGCGCCTTTCTTCGCGCTCGCTTCGCGGGAGACGGCACCGCCGGGGCGATTTCTTCAGTCAACCTGCCACCCGTGCGCTCCGCGCCCGCCTGTTCCAGTAGCTTGGCAATCAGCGCGGTCCAGCCCGTCTGATGGCTGGCGCCCACGCCGCGACCGGTATCCCCACAGAAATACTCATGGAAAAGCAGATTGTTACGCCAGGCCGGATCATCCTTGTGCCGCGTACTTGCTCCGAAAACGGGGCGCTGGCCGGAAGTGTCCGCGGTGAAGATACTGATCAAGCGATTTGAGAGCTCGCTGGCGATTTCCCGAAGAGAACGAGTCTCTCCTGAGCCCGTGGGACACTCAACTTGAAACTCATCTCCGTAGTAGTGTTGGAACTTCTGGATCGACTCAATCAGGAGAAAATTGATCGGAAACCAGATTGGTCCACGCCAATTTGAGTTGCCGCCAAAGAGACCGGTAGAGGATTCCGCCGGCTGATACTGCACGAGATAATCGCTCCCATTCAGGTGGACGGCGTACGGTTGCTCCGCGTAAGTCCGACTCATTGACCGGATGCCATGGTCAGCGAGAAACTCGTTTGGGTCAAGCATGCGCTTGAGCAGCATCTTCATGCGATGACCGCGCACGAGCGCCAGAAGGCGTCGCTCCCCCAAACCCGGTTCGTGCCAGCGCGACACCAGCTTCGCCAGGTCCGGCCGGTGGGCCAGAAACCATTCGAGACGTGCGCGAAATTCGGGCACGTGCTCCAGAAGGTCTGGATCAATGGTCTCCACCGCCAGAAGGGGAATAAGCCCCACGAGCGAGCGGAGTCTTAAGGGCTGCCGCTCACCATTCTCAAGATGAAGCACGTCGTAAAAGAACTCGTCTTCGTTGTCCCAGAGCGAAATGCCCTCACCATCAAGATTGTTCATGGCCGCGGCCACGTACAGGAAATGCTCGAAGAACTTGGTCGCCAGACTTTCATAGACGGGGTTCTCACGGGCCAGCTCAAGGGCAATGGTCAGCATGTTCAGGCAATACATGCCCATCCAGGCCGTTCCGTCTGACTGCTCAAGGTGCCCGGCCACGGGCAGTGGCGCGCTCCGGTCGAACACGCCAATGTTATCCAGCCCCAGAAAGCCCCCCTGAAATACGTTGCGACCTTCAAGGTCCTTACGATTCACCCACCAAGTGAAGTTCAGCAGCAGCTTGTGGAAGATTTCTTCAAGGAAGGCGCGATCCGCTCGACCCGTGGCGCGTTGCTCGATCTTATACACGCGCCAGGCCGCCCACGCGTGGACCGGCGGATTCACGTCGCCAAAGGCCCACTCATAGGCGGGGAGCTGTCCATTGGGGTGCTGATACCACTCGCGTCCAAGCACGGTGATCTGTTTCTTGGCGAACTCGGGATCAATCATGGCCAGCGGAATGCAGTGGAACGCGAGGTCCCAGGCAGCAAACCAGGGGTACTCCCAGGCATCCGGCATTGAGAGGACGTCATGGGTGTTGAGATGGAACCAATCGCGGTTCCGACCGTCCAAGCGTCCCGCCGGTGGCGATGGCTGGGCTGGATCACCATCAAGCCACTCTTGCACATTAAAGTGATAGTGCTGCTTGCACCACATCAGTCCGGCGAAGGCCTGCCGCTGGACGCGGCGCTCATCCTCACTGAGGTTTGAGGCAAACTCGCAATAGAACTCATCCGCCTCAGCGCGGCGCTGAGCGAAGATGGCGTGAAAATCCTTGAAAGGGGACGGATGCCGCTCTGCGGACAACCGTAATCGCACTACCTCGGTAGCCCCAGGACTCACCATAAGCTGGTAGTGGGCGGCCATCTTGGTTCCACCCTCTGTTCGCGTCACCGCGGTGATGTCCCCGTCAATCACCGCGCCATGAATGCCGTCCTTTACTCGACCGTGATTGGCGGCTCCCCAGAGCCGTTCAGTATTCGTCTCATTCTCCGTGAACAGCAGCTCCGGCTCACCCTCGCAGGCCAGCCAGTATTCGCCTGTCCACGTGTCCAAGGCATGCACCAGGGATTCGCCCTCAGTGGGGTGGAGACTCGGCTTGCGGGATGTCCGTCCCCAGGCCCAGGTGTTGCGATACCAGAGCGTTGGGAGCACCCGGATGGGCGCGGATTCCGGGCCGCGGTTGGTCACACTGATCCGGATCAGCATGTCGGTGGGGGAGGCCTTCGCGTATTCAACGCCCACGTCAAAATAGCGATCGTCGTCGAAGATGCCCGTGTCGAGTAGCTCATACTCGGGAGCGCCCCGCCCCCGTTGGCGGTTTTCTTCCACCAGCTCGGCATACGGAAACGGGCGCTGAGGATACTTGTAGAGTGCCGCCATGTAGGAGTGCGTGGGGGTACTATCCAGGTAGTAGTAGCATTCCTTTACGTC
>JBJXFJ010000146.1:0-5806 GCA_046154735.1 Chloroflexota bacterium
CATTTGGATAAAGGAACGCCATCACTGCCCCCTGCCGAGCCACCACTCCATTCGGCGGCTCGGCGGGTCGGGGCTGCGGTTCACCAGTGAGGGAACGCCGCAGCATGCGCTCCGTCACCACGGGCACACGGCCGTGACTTGCACAGAGCGCCGCGCGGATCAACTCTGGGGTGAGCTGCACGCAGCCTACACCTAGGCCGGAATCACGTCGGAAAGAAGTTGCAGAGCCGTCATCGCAAATACGCCCATGTTGGCCACACGATCGGGGCTGGCAGTTTCAAGAGTGAGCGTCCGATCCACAGGTCCTGCCACCGCGATGCACGCGTGGCCGGCGGCGTCACCATAGCGATTGCCGGTAGGGCCCGTGGCGCCTGTTTCTCCCAATCCCCAGGTGGTCCCATGAACCGCCAACGCCCCGCGCGCCAGAACAAGCGCGTGCCCCTCCGTGGACGCTCGTGGCGTGGCGAGATCGGCTTCAGTGAGGTGCAGCGCGGCCTCCTTGGCCACACGCGTATACACCACCGCCCCTCCTACGAAGTAGCCCGAGGCCCCCGGCACGGCCAGAAGCGCCGCCGAGATCAGCCCTCCGGCCGACGACTCCGCGACGGCAATCGTCTCTCCACGCGCCTTGAGCCGCTGCCCCACGCGCTCCGCCAACTCCACCAGCGCACCAAAATCCACAGTGCCATCCACCATTGCAACCTCCCCCGTGCCCCGCACCGGCGTCAGTATAGCCGGGCTGAATGGTAAGCGTTCAGATTCAGGGTGGCGACAAATGAAAGCATCAGACGTGACCCTCGGCAGGCGAAGTATAAGATTGTCATCAATCCCAGGGCGGGCGGGCGAATCAGGCGACAGTGGCGACCGGGTCAGCTCGATTGGGATCACATTGTGCAAGCACTATGTCCGCCTAATTACGAGAGCACGCAGGAAAGCAGGTCAGGGAGTTGCCGTGTTCATCTGATCCAAGATCGACGGATCGCGCACTCAAATCGCGTACACTGGCAACCCTCAGACTGTCATTCGGAGCATATCGTATGGACATTGGTATTGGACTACCCGCAACCATACCGGGCGTGACCCCGCGAGAGATTCTGGACTTTGCACGCAAGGCCGATGCGGGCCCGTTTACAACGCTCACGATGATCGATCGGCTGGTCTTTGATAACTACGAGCCGCTGGTCACACTGGCCGCCGTAGCTGTAGCCACCACAAAGGTGAAGCTGATGCCATCGGTCTTGCTAGCACCATTGCGCAACACACCCTGGCTGGCCAAGCAAGCAGCCACGCTTGATGCGATCTCCGGCGGTCGCCTGGTGCTGGGGCTGGGGGTAGGCGCTCGGGAGGACGACTTCATAGCCGCCGAGGCAGTCCTTTCGGCCCGGGGCAAGCACTTTGAAGCTCAGATCCATACCATGAAACGTCTCTGGGCAGGTGAGCCGCTCAATGACGAGGTTGGACCCATCGGGCCACCCCCGAGTAGACCAGGTGGTCCGCTCCTCATGATTGGCGGATATCATCCTGCCGCCATCAATCGTGTGAGATGGGCGGACGGCTACGTGACCGGCGGTCGGCCAGTCACAGACCTGCGGCAGTTTTACGATATGGCGGAGGCGGCCTGGCGAGATGAAGGCCGCCTGGGCAAGCCAGCGCTGCAATCAGGCATTCCGTTTGCTCTTGGCGAGCGCGCACTTCAAGGAACTATCGAGTTCGGTCAGAAGTACTACGCATTCATGGGCGCCAACGTTGCCAAGCGAACCGCGGCAATCCTGAAAACGCCCCAGGAGATTCGGGATGCAATCAAGGCCTTCGAAGATATTGGCACCGACGAGCTAACGTTTAGCCCGGGCGTGCCAGACCTGGATCAGGTGGAGCGGCTGGCTGACATCATCGGCTAACTCTGGAGGCGGCCATGATTCGTGACGCAAATACGCACTTGAATATTGTGATTGCCAAGACGGGACCGGTGCTCGTGCCCACACCGCGCTGGGTGCGCGCTCTGATCGGCGATACCTTCGTGGCGGATAGCAAGCGGGTGACGCTGGTCCGGGAGCCCGGCACATTACCCGTCTTCGCCTTTCCACGCGCTGATGTACGAGAGGACCTGCTGATTCCATCCGGGAGCCGCCGCCCGAGTCCGATCCTTGGCCCGGTTACCGATTACACCATCCAGATTGACAATGTCCGACTGGACAACGCCGCCTGGATCTGGTCAGCACTCGCTCCAGAACACGCGGCCCTGGCCGATCACGTTGCACTGCGCTGGGAGGCAATTGACCACTGGTATGAGGAGGCCGAAGAGATTTTTCGTCACCCGCGTGACCCGTTTCACCGTGTTGATGCCATCGGGAGCCAGCGCCACGTCCGGGTGATTCACGCAGGTGAGGTGATCGCGGAATCGCGCCGTCCTCGCCTGCTCTTCGAAACGGGGCATCCGGTGCGGTACTACCTCCCCACGGAGGACATCCGCATGGACTTCATCCAGCCCACAGTATCGGTTTCGCGTTGCCCCTACAAAGGAGTCGCGAGCTATTGGAGCATCAAGTCCGACGATACACACAGGGACATTGCCTGGGCCTATCTGGACCCCATTCTAGAATGCCCATCAATCCGCGGACTTATCTCGTTCTACAACGAGCGCATCGATACGATTGAAGTCGACGGCGAGGCTATAGCGCGACCCCAAACGAGCGGGCTCTAGGCAGGGTCAGGGGCCGAGGGCCGGGGGCCGAGGGAGGCTTCCGCGGCCCCCGGCCCCTGGCCCGTCCCCTGATCCCCCTCCCTCGACCCTCGACCCCAAAAGTACCTTCTTACCGACAACTTCAGGACGATCATCCTCCTCATTTATCCCCTCTTGGCCTCCTCGGTGCGTTCATCTGAGCGATAGAGTGCCATGAAGAGCGCGAAGGCTCACGCGTGGAGCGAGGAGTGCCGATGATCACAGTGTCACGTCTTGACGGTACCGAGCTCGTCATCAACGCCGAGCTCATTGAGTTTATCGAGACTACGCCAGATTCCGTCATCACACTGGTGGATGGGAAGAAGCTTGTGGTACTTGAGTCCGCTCAGAAGATTGTCGAGCGCGTGATGGACTATCGCAATCGCGCGTACGCCGTCAGCCGGCCGCCGGTGATAGTTCCGCGGCAGGACCCTGAGCAGGAGTAACGGTGGACAAGACAACTCTCCCCATGCTGATTCTGGCGATCGCCTCCGTCCTTGGTGGCATGGTCCTTGAGGGCGGCAGCCCCGCGTCACTCCTTAACCTGCCAGCAGCTGTAATCGTGATCGGCGGCACGTTTGGTGTGGCATTTTGCGGCTTTCCATTTCACATCGTCGCCAACGTTCCCAAGCTTTTCGTGGTTGCCATCATGGATAAGCCAATCAATCTGGTAACCACGGTGGACGGGTTTGTCCGTCTGTCGGACAAGGCGCGGCGCGAGGGCTTGCTAGCGCTCGAGCAAGAAGCAGCCACGCTCCACCCCTTTGCACAGAAGGGCGTGATGCTGGTTGTGGACGGGAGCGATCCGCACCTCGTCCGTGAAATTATGGAAGGCGAGATCGCGGCTATTGAGCAGCGCCACAAGTCCAATGCTGCCATTTTCGACGCGCTCGGCGGATTCGGGCCCACCCTGGGCATCATTGGGACCGTCATGGGGCTCATCAACGTGCTGGGTAACCTGAGTGATCCAGACTCCCTTGGCCCGGCGATCTCGGGCGCATTCATCGCCACACTGTACGGCGTATTCTCCGCAAACGTGTTGTTCTTGCCTCTTGGCACCAAGCTCAAGCAAAAAAGCTCAATGGAGACCCAGGCGCTGGAGTTGATGGTGGAAGGCGTGCTGGCCGTGCAGGCGGGCGACAACCCGCGCGTGCTCAAGGAAAAGCTTGAGTCCTACCTGCCACCGGGCCTGCGTGGACGCGCCAAAAATGAAAAAGCCGGGGCCGGAGCCAAATCCGAAGCAGCAACCGCGGCAGCTTGATTGACTGAGCTCTCAGGTGTCTAAGAAGAAGAAACACGATGAGGCCCATGAGAACCACGAGCGGTGGCTCATTACCTACGCTGATCTCATTACCCTGCTCATGGTCTTTTTTGTGGTCATGTTCTCTATGGCCCGTGCGGATCAGGGCAAGTTTAGTAAGCTCTCTGCCTCGCTCCAGCAAGCGTTCCGCGTGGATGTTCTCCGAGGGAACAATCCCACCCAGGTCGGTGGGGATGATGGCGCCACGATGATCAGTACGGTGTTGCAAACCAATCTCTCACCGCCAAGCTTTGCAACCCAGTCCGATGCGAAGTTGGTAAGCACCGTCTCAGACCTCAATGACGCTATGCAGCGAATTCCCCCCTCATCCACGCTGGAGCGAAACATCGAGGTTGGCGCTGGGCGTGATGGCGTAGTCATCAGCATGTCCGGCAACGCCCTCTTTGACTCAGGGCGCGCCGATCTCAAATCTGACGGCGTCGTGCTCCTGGATACACTTGCCCCGCGTTTGCGAGACATGCCGAATGAAATTCGGATTGAAGGTCACACCGATTCCGTGGCGATCTCCACGCCGCTGTTTCCTTCCAACTGGGAGCTTTCCTCCGCGCGTGCCACCACGGTGGCGCGCCGGCTCATCGAGTTTGGTGGGATCAAAGCGAACCGAGTGATTGCGGCCGGATACGGCGATAGCCGACCCGCCGCCACCAATGAGAGCCGTGAAGGGCGCGCTCGTAACCGTCGGGTCGACGTGGTTATTCTGTCCGCGCCCGCGCAGACCCAAGCCACGCTGCAGGTCACAGGAAGCGGTCCCGCGCCAGTCTCTCCGCCGTTATCACCATCAACGGCACCGTCACGCTCGGAGGGACCCTAGGTGAAGGACATCATTAAGATTGTTGGCTTTGTAGTCATTGGACTGCTCATCGGAGCGGGCGGCTTGTTTGCCGCTGTGCAGTTTCTTAACCTCCCCATTGGCAACGGCGCCGTCGCGGCAGAACAAGACGATGGGCACAAACCCGCGCCGAAAGCTGGATCGAAGAAACCCGAGCCGGAAGTACACGGGACCATTGTGCCGTTGAAAGAGCGCATAGTGAATCTCGCGGACCCAGGCATCCTGCGGTACCTAAAGACCACGGTCGTGCTCGAAATCTACGATCCGCATCCTCCAGCGGCTGGCGGAGGCGGACACGGCGCTCCGAAAAAGGGTGACACCATGCCTGAAGACCTCAAGACGAAGGCCCCTTTAATTGAGGACCACGTGACAACCCTGCTGACCACAAAGACAACGAGCGAGCTCATGACGGCGCAGGGAAAGAATGCGCTCAAGACAGAGATCAAGACAGCGCTGAACAAGGCGCTCAAGGATGATCGGATCCTGGCGGTGTATTTCACAGACTTCGTCATCCAATAGTCATGCAGCACAAGGCGGGGAGCAATGGCAAGGAAGAAAGCGTCCGACAAATCCGAAGGATCGGAATCACCAGAGGCCGGGGGCACCGGAGCTGACGCGGGCAATCCGTTGGGCGAGGGCGAATTCGATCAAGCGGCGATCGATGCAGCACTCGCCGGCGGAGCCGGCGCAGAGAGCAGTGCGGAACAGTTTGATCAGTCAGCAATTGATGCCGCGCTTGCTGGCGATGTATCGGAGGCTCCCTTCGACCAGGCGAGTATCGACGCCGCTCTCGCCGGCACCCCCGCGGAAGCCGCGTTCGATCAAGCGGCCATCGATGCCGCTCTCGCCGGCACCCCCACGGAGGCCGCATTCGATCAAGCAGCCATCGATGCCGCTCTCGCCGGCACCCCCACGGAAGCCGCATTTGACCAAGCCA
>JBJXFJ010000147.1:0-5925 GCA_046154735.1 Chloroflexota bacterium
TGGCAGCTTCAATTCTCTTTCCGAGACAACGAGAGGAACGCACCATGACCATAACCCAGCAGCCAGCAACCAAGACCTTTCAGCCCTTCCAGATCCGGCCGCAGCTTCTGGAGTACGGCAAGACGAGTACTCGCCTGGCCAAGACCGATCTCCTCAGTGCCACCGTCCAAGTGATCGCCTCCGGCGGCGAGACGAACCTCCACGCTCATGGTGGTGAAGATGCCACCTGGCTCGTACTCCAGGGGAGCGCCCGCTTTTACACCACCGATAACGAGGTGGTAGCGACTCTTGGCCGCTTCGAGGGCCTGGTCATCCCGCGGGAACTGCCCTACTGGTTCGAGAGCGCCTCAGACGAGGAAAATCTGGTCATTCTCCGCATGGGCGCGTCAGCCCAGAACGAGCCCCACCGCCGCATTGACCACAGCCCCCGGCAATTCAAGACCCAGGATGAGAACGGGGTGTCCAAAGCCATCCGCGACATCCAGGTTATTGATGGCAAATACTTTGGAGATGCATCCTAGGTGGCTCGTCAGGGTCCTCGCAATTTCGCCGTGATCCCGTTCAGCCGACTGCCAGTCAGCGAGTGACGAGCCGATTGATGTCCCACCCGGTTCCCTCGTTCCGGATGGGGCGCGGGCGACCAACCGGTCGCCCCTACAGCATCCGCGATCTCATACCCGTCTCCACGGCTTGCCCCTCCCGGCGTCCGCTCTGGAGGATCCAGACATCCGCAGGGGCGACTGGCCGGTCGCCCGTTACGATATCCGCACCATTCACGCCGTCTGCGTTGGGGAATACAGCTAGCGTCCGATCGACCTTCTCCTACGAGATACACGTGGCGACTGGCAATCGCCCGCCTTGAGTTGGACAATGTAAATACCCTGGGAATCCGACACCGAGGCGGACCTCCCGGTGTAGCATCTTCAGCGGTCTGAATTGGTTACCCTCGCTTCGTGGCTAACCTGATTGTTGAGTCTCATCGCGTGCAACCTGGAATCCTGACATCTTGCGATCGAATGAGGCTATGCCCGATCGATCAATTGCCCGGCAAGCATTGAGGGATGGTCACCTGATAAAGCCAATCATGATCGGGCTCATTGGCCCGTTCACGCTCCTGGTCTCGCTTGCCTGCTCTCTGATTGCACAACCGGGTCCCACGGTGTCTGTCTACGCGGAAGGCTTTCTGAACCCGCGGGGTCTGGCATTTGGCGCGGATGGAGCACTGTACGTAGCCGAAGCGGGCACGGGTGGCCGAACCCGAGTAGTGGTGGACACGGGAAAGCGTTACAACATCGGCCTCAGCGGCCGAATCTCCCGGGTGGCAACTCCCGGGCAGAGGTCAGACTACCTGACCGGCCTTCCCTCCGCATTCACCTCCCATGATGACGATGTTGGTCCGGCATCGCTCACAGTGCTTGGCGATTCCATGTACCTGCTCACCGCCGCGGGCGGTACCGAGGTTGGCGACCCGCAATACAATAATGGCGTCTTCAGGATGACGTCGGATGGTCTCGTCAAGCTTCTGGATCTGAATGACTTCAACTTGACCTATCCCAGCCAGGCGCGACTGAACGACCCAGTCA
The DNA here is from genome assembly GCA_046154735.1 of Chloroflexota bacterium. Classification (GTDB taxonomy): domain Bacteria; phylum Chloroflexota; class UBA6077; order UBA6077; family JACCZL01; genus CAVXYC01. The sequence continues at coordinate 1,584 of JBJXFJ010000147.1, forward strand.
AAGTCGATGTGCCAGGCGGCATGCCCTGGGGGATCGCAACGCTTGGAAATCGGTTGTATGTCACCGAGGCCAATCATGAGTTCATCCTCGAGGTGACAGCCGACGGACAGGCCCGGCGTATTCTGGAGCACCCGCATTCAAATCGCGTGTTCACGGGAATCAGTGCGGGGCCGGATGGTTGGCTTTACGTGGCTGAGCTGGGTCCCTACCCGTATCTCGAGGGCTCAGGCGATGTCATTCGAGTGAGCCCAGCGGGTGAGGTGGAGATGGTAGCCCAGGGTCTCACCACTCCAATTGCCGCCACCATGACAAGGGAGGGGGTGCTCTACGTGCTTGAGTTCAGCGCCCCGCTCCGCCAGGTCCCCAACTCCGGGCGGGTCATCCGGATCCTGCCATCCGGCGAGCACACCATTATCCATGAGAAGCTTCATTTCCCCACGGCCATGATCATGGGCGAAGACGGCGCTCTCTACATCTCGAATTCCGGCCACCTGGCCAATAAGAGCGAAGGCCAAATTGTGCGAATCAAGTTGTGATCGGCGTGCTCCCCAACCCGGTACCGCAGATTGAAACACGGAGACACAGAGCAAGAGAAGTTGAGAGACAGAGAATCGATACTTCTGTTTGTTGACTTCTCTTGCTCTGTGTCTCCGTGTCTCTGTGTTTCAATTCCCCGAATCTATGGCTCCGGCTCGAAGGCGTCCTTCATGCTGGACCGGAGTAGTGCAAAGGGCCGGCTCATGCCCTGCACGCGAGTCTGATCGTACTGCTTGAAGTACAGGCTGTCCTTGGCCTGCTCCTCCAGATCTGGCGGCAAGCCTTGCCCGGTCACGATGGCCTTGAAATACTCGCCAAGCAGCAACCCCTGAGTGCAACCGCATTTCACATCATGGTGTAGCACGCCGCGCTGGAAACGCTGGTAGATGAAATCCGCGTTCGCGGGATCGGGCGCGGGCCCTGAGATAGGCGCACCCCAGACTTCGAGATTGAACAGAGGCAGGAGACTCTCCTGGCAGCTTCCCCCCGGAAACGCATCGGCGCAGGTCACGCTACTGAAGAAGCTGCGACCAAATGAGACGTTTTTACTCTGCCAACTATCAGGAGCTCGCTCGCGCACAAAGCGCACGATCTTTTCAGCATAGTCCCTATCCGCGGCGCTGGGTGTCTGCGCCTTAACCGCGTCGTCCGCACCTGGCAGCACGGAGCCGTTGAAGCGCGTGTACGGCATGAGCTCAGGATCCAACAGGTTGAGCGTTCTGACACCGCCTTCGGGGGTAAGCTGCATGACCTGGCGCTGGAAGATCTGCGTTGGTGCTCCCTGCAGATCGAATTCGCGACTTATTGGCAGGCCAAATGAATTCTTCCCTCCGCGCAGCTTGAAATACTCGGCAAAGCTGGCATTGGCCACGCTGAACCCGTTTTCGAACCGTAAGCCGTCCTCTATCCGGGGAGGCTGGCTCGCACGGGCGTTGGTCGCGATCTTCTCCACAATGATCCACGGTCGGCCGCCCACCAGAAGCAGCGAAGGATCGCGCGGCTCGGTGTTCGCACGGGCCGAGGAGAGATAGACGCGATAGGCGCCGTCCTGTGCGCGTATCGGCGCTGCCCGCCCGTATGCATCCAGCAACGTAGCCTCGTTCGCTCCCGCTGTCACTACGCCCACCAAGGGCCGGCGGCTCACGTTCCAGATGACCGTCACGCGTTGCCCATCACGTTCCAGGGCTACCTGGCTCACTTGTCCAGGCCAGATGTACTGGAAGTGCTTTTCTCTCGTCTCCAGAAGCGCATCAATCTCCGCCTTTGATGGCGGATTGGCGCTGCCGTTCCAGGTATACGTCGCCTTCTTGGTGCCCGCAAAATTGGCAATGGCAGTCTGCAGCGCGGTGAACGCCGGCCGCGCCGAGCCATCCTCGCGTATCAATCCAAAATATTGACCATCCTCAACGAACTCATCGCGCATCTTGTAGATGCTCATACGCTCGATATCAGCGGCCACGCCAAGAGCGAAGGCCTGAATTACATAGGAGGATTGCTCATCCATGGAGGCACGCCAGGGCTCCCGCGGCAATTGGCCAATGGGGTCATCCCAGGGAACCGCGTTGGACTCAATAATCCAGATGCCCTTGTCCTGCAAGCCACGCTCGGCCAGCATGCGACGATACACGGTGGGCAGTGCAAATGAGTTCAGCGGATTGGCATAGGCGTGCGTGGGAACGCCGTCAAAGTACCAGTTATTGCGCGGCGCCGTGGTATCGGCCGCGCCAATATCCAGGAGGCGCTTGAGATACGGTTGGAGCCCGGCTTCTTTAGCGTGCCAGTGGGAGAAGCCCGGCAGCAGCACCTTGGCCTGCGGGTTCGCCTGCTTGATAGCCAGGTAGCCGCTCTTCTGCAGATTCCAGAACTGCTGTTCCGTGCCAGACCACGTTGGCGAAACCTTGGATTCCAGGTCAATCAGGTCCGGCTCATTCCAGATGATCCACTGATCTACCGTGCCTTTGTACTTGGCCGCGAGCCGATTCACAAAGCGCGCAAAGGTATTCTGCGCATCGGTGTGCGGCCGATCGATCCCCTTCGGAACCGCCGCCCAGCCCTTCGAAGGATCTTCGGCTGCCCACGTGGGCGTGTAGACAATCACTCCAACGAGCGTGACACCGCGCTTTGCTTGAGCAGCGATGCGCTCATCCGTGTAGTAACCCGGCTTACTCTCGTCTGGTGAACCGGGCTGAATCTCCGCCCATGGGAACATGATCCGCTCCCAGGCCACGCCGGCTTGCGCTGCCTTGTCGGGCGAGTTGATCGCCTGGACGGCGCCAAAGCGACCGTCTCGCGCGGTCGATTGAGCGGCCGCTGGATACGAGCTGACAAGAAAGCAGAGAAGTAGGCCGAGTCCAACGAGTCGCATAAAGCAGACGTGCTCCAGAAACGAATTGCACCGAGGGGGTGTGTCAACATTATGTCCAACGAGCGGTCCGTTGGAAGGTCGCAACGCCGTCTCAGCACTGGCCTACCCTCGTCCTCCGAGCCGCGACCACACCCGGTGACCGGAGACCTCGGAGCGAGGAACCGCACCCTCACGGGATGCGGCTCTGCCCCCGCGTGCGACGAGTCAGAACACCCCGTTGGCGCAGGATGGCCACCACCGTCAGGATAACAATCACTCCCAGGATCGGCAGGATGACCCCCGATGGAAGTTTTGCGAGCATGATTTGCACCTGATCCTGGAGGTGGAATCCAAGATCTTCCAACCCGAGATCCGCATACAGCCCGCTCAAGACCGAGGCGCCCTGGAAAGCAATGAAACTGATTCCCAACAGAATAAAGAGCAGCCCCGCCAAAAGGCTGGTGGTGTGTGTGTGCAGTGGGCCAAGCTGGATTGGCCGCCCGCGCAGCCAGGCCCTCTGTCCCAGCTTGTAGCGATCCCACAGCCAGGCAATAAAGAAAAGCGGCGTTGCCGTGCCGAGCGAGTAAGTGAACATGAGTCCTGCACCCACAAGCGGATTGGCTGTGGAGCCGGCAATTGTCAGTACCGCGCCGAGCAGGGGCCCTGCACAAAAGCCAGAGACGCCATAGACAAGCCCTGTGAAAAAGACCGACGAGGCGCCGCGCCCCGTCTGGACGCGCCCGGCAATCCCCGGCGGAATAAATGAGAAACCCGTGCCCGTAATCTCCAGCAGCCCAAAGCCAATGAGCAGCAATCCTGCAACCAGGATGGTGGTGTCGCGGTAGTCCAACAACAGGGCTGCCACAAATGAGGCGCCCAGGCCGAGTGGAATGAACACAGCACACAGCCCCGCCAGAAACAGCAGCGTTCGGCCGAGGAGCTCCGTTCGAGTTGTAAACGCGTAGGCGAAGAACGCCGGCAGGAGCAGTGCGCTACAGGGCGCCAGCAGCGAAAGAACGCCGCCGAAAAACGCCGCGAGGAACGAGGCTTCAAGCACGACGAGGTGCGAGGGGCAAAGGAGGCGAAAAGGGTGACGACGATATACGCGAGACTCGTACAGATGAGTCTGCCTCAATGAGCCTCACCACAGGCGCGTAGAGCAAGTAGCCCCGAAAGCATACGTCGATCATTCGTTCTCCTTTGCCTCAGGACTACTGTACGCTCGTGGCACACCGGGCGGCTTACGAAACTTGCTTCCGCTCCAACTGGCAACGCCTAACATGGGCAGAGAACAGGTTCGTTAGCCTTCCAGGCATCGCCTCCACTAGTATGGCCGGGTGGCAAGCTCTCGCGTAGCCCTGGTGATCCCGGCGTGGAATGAGGCGGACTGCATCGGCGCGGTCCTCAACGAGGTGCCCCCAAACGTCGCTCAGTGGACCGTGGTGGTGTGCGGCCACTCAA
>JBJXFJ010000604.1:0-9854 GCA_046154735.1 Chloroflexota bacterium
CACGGTGCTTGATGATTCCTGGTAGCGCGGGGCACAAGACCGCCGCGCTACCAGGAGCCGTCGCTCGACCGGATGACGCACCGTTCATGAAGCACCGCGCCCGCTTCAAGACGTTGACCGCGGCGTAGCATCCTGGGCGGCAGTCCCATCACGCGCTTGCCGCTCGATCGCCTCAGCGACAATCTCCGCCAGATCTCGCACCTGAAACGTTTCTTCCACGTTCAGCGTCCGCACGCCGTCTTCAAACATCGTGACGCAAAAGGGACAGGCCACGGCAATTCCCTTAGCGGGTGTGTCCAGCGCCTCCTGTAGGCGATTGGTGCTGATTCGGGTTCCGCGGCTTTCTTCCATGAATGCTCGCGCACCCCCCGCACCACAGCAGAACGAACGATCGCGTGATCGGCCCAGCTCAATCATTCCGCTGTCAACGACATTTAAGACATTCCTCGGCTCGTCGTAGACATCGTTATAGCGACCGATGTAGCACGGGTCATGGTAGGCGAAGTCACCGGCTTCACCATCATGAAGCCTCAGTCGTCCGGTCGAAATGAGCTCATTGATGAACTGGGTGTGATGCACCACTTCAAACGCGCCACCAAACTGCGGATACTCGTTCTTAAGCGTGTTGAAACAGTGGGCACAATTTGCCACGATGCGCTTTGGCTTATATTGGTTGAGCGTTTCCACGTTTTGCTGAGCCAGAATCTGGAAGAGGTATTCATTTCCGGCTCTGCGCGCTGGATCGCCACTGCAGGTCTCCTCTAGTCCGAGGATGGCGAAGGATACGTCCGCGGCGCGAAAGATCTTTACAAGGGCACGAGCCAGCCGCTGGTTGCGCGCGTCGAACGATGACATACACCCAACCCAGTAAATGACCTCGAGACTGGCGGGATCCTCGACTTCGGCCAGCATTGGCACATCCAGACCCTCGGCCCAATCCGCCCGAGTACTGGCGGGAAACGAGTATGGATTTCCATTTCGCTCAAGGTTGTTAAACAGGACCGTAAGCTCATTCGGAAATCGACTCTGCTCCAGGACCAGGTTTCGGCGAAGCTCCACGATGAGCGGCACGTGCTCAATGAGCACGGGACACTGCTCCATGCACGCGCGACAGGTGGTGCAGTCCCAGATCTCGTCCTCGGAAACCACATCGCCAACCAACGAAGCGGCCGGCGAAAGATCCTGCACCGTGGGCTGGCCAGCCGAGGTGAGGTCGTTCCCACGCACCCCTGCATCAGCCAGCAGGGGCCCAGCCGGTCCAGCGAGCATACCGTTCTTCCGCGATAAGTGCGCACCAATCTCAATGATGAGCTGCCGTGGCTTGAGCGGCTTGCCCGTGGTGAACGTCGGACAGAAATCGAGGCACCGACCGCAGCGCATGCACGCATCGGTATTCAGGAGCTGCTTCCAGTTGAAATCATTGATCGCGGCAACGCCGAAGCGCTCCTGCTCCTCTATGTTCTCAATGCTGGCCATGGCTCGGGTTTCAGTGGCGCGCGTGTACACATTGGCCGGGCCGGTGAACATGTGGAACAGCTTTGACACGGGTATGTAGGCAATGAGGACCGTGGTGGCAATAAGGTGAAACCACCACGTGCCGTAGTGCACCGCCATCAGAGCCGCGGGGTCAGCTCCGGAGAGCATCAGGACCAGGGGATAGGATACCCAGTGGATTGGCGCTGACTCGTCACGGGTGGCCGCCAGACGAAGTGCCTGCAGCAAGAACCCAGTCAGTCCCAGGGAAAGAAGCAGCCCGAGCACGATCGCGTCATCGCTCAGGCTCTTGCGAAATTTTGGAAGGCCCTGGCCGTACCGCCGCCAGGCCGCCATGAGCAGACCGATAATGAAGAGGAGACCAAACAAGTTGATGATGATCTTGTAGGCCACATAAAACGGGCCATGAAAGAAGCTGACGCCGAAGTACGGCCGGGCAATGTCTGCTTCGATCAACACAATGACGGTGCCGATAAATAGCACCAGGAATCCGTAAAAGATGAACAGGTGCATGAGGCCGGCATAGATATAGCCACGCCTCAAGATGCGCCGATGCAAAAACACCACGCCAAGCGCACGCTTCAGGCGCGGGCCAATCGGCCCGCTCACGGAGAACGGCTGGCCTCGCCGCCAGGCGAGGTACCGCATGGAGGCACCATAGGCCAGAAACAGCGCCTGGACCGCCACCAGCGCATACATGACGATCAGCGGAATCTCACCAATGTTCCAGGCGATCTCACGCGTGGGCATGACTATTCTTCCACTTCTCTCGCGTCAGTACGGGCGCCGGGAAACAGCACCACGCCATGGCGTGCCAGGGCGTTCCCAAGCCACACTCCACCCAGCGTGATCAGCATGGCTCCTGGCGCCACCAGGAGCGCGGCGTGGGTGAGCAGGGCGGAACTGGTCATCACAATACCAATGACCGTCACCACGGTGGCAAGGGGCAACTCGACCTGGCGGCTCAGGGTAGGCATGAAGCAATTCTATTCCACAGCCAGGTAGACCGCTCAGCGACCAACCAGAGTGCGCGCCAGATCTGAGCGGATCTTAGACCGCGGCGGGCAAGTTAGCGCCCAGCGCTGGCATTACCTCGCGGGCGAAAAGATCCACCGAAGTAAGGATCTGCTCCCGGCTCAGGTCTCCAAAGGCGAACGCCCCACAGAAGTAATTCGCCCCAGTCTGATCGAGATAGGCACCGAGCTGCTCTCGAATCCGAGCGGGTGAGCCAACAAGAATTTTCCCCGCCGCGAGCAGGTCATCGAATGACGGCGCGGAGGCGTACTTGTTATCCCCACGCTCAAAATAGCGCCGCGTGAAATTATCAAACCACTTGCCCTGCCCGTGGCGCGCCTGCTCGATCGCCCGCGCGTCGGTTTCGGCCACGTGGATGAGCGACGACAAACCGTAAAAGGGCTCGGTCACGTGAGCATTCACCCTACCAGGATCGTTGCGGTGCGCATCGTACTCGGCGCGATACACCCGAATGAGCTCGGCAATCTGACCCACGGAACCATGGAGGTTCATGCTAAATGCCGTGCTGAAGCCCTGTGCGGCCAGAATCGGAACGGACTCTGGATTCGTGGTGGGGTACCACATCGGGGGATACGGCTTCTGATAGGGGCGCAAGTGGGTCTTTAGTCCCTCGAACTGATAGTAATCACCCTGGAAGTCAATCTCACCCGTGGTAAATCCCTTAACCAGAATTTGAAGCGCTTCATCATACATGCCGCGGGAGTCATCCCGCTTCACGCCCAGTCGCTCACCTTCATGTGGTGACGATCCACGACTCACGCCAATCTCGAGCCGACCGTGGCTGAGCTGATCCAGCATGCACAGCTCCTCCAGCAGGCGGATTGGATGATAGTGGGGCAGGAGCCAGGTGAGCGCCCCGAGTCGAAGCCGCTGGGTGCGCTGCGCCGCGGCGCTCAGGAACAGACTGGGGGACGGCGTCTGCGAAAGTGAAGTGCCGTGATGCTCGGCCAGGTGATAACAGTAAAAGCCCGCCTGATCCGCATACTCCAGCATTGCTAGGCGGTCATCGTAATCCTCCGCCATCCCTCGACCGGACTCATCAAGCCAGTCGAACATCGAGAACTGCACGCGCTGCGTCAATACCGTGGCCTCCCGCTTCCAATTCACCGCGAACACCGGTTGATTCTACCCCGCGGGAGCCGTGAATGCTGAGGGCGGAGCTTTCAGTATTCCGCTCTCAGCAATCCGTCAACGCAGCTAATCAAATCATCCAGATCGAACGGCTTCGTGAGGTAGCCGGCTACATCGAGCTCCGCTGCGCGAGCGGCGGCGTCGGTTCTCGCCGTGAGGATGATGACTGGCACATTCGCACCCTGAGTGAGCGAGCGCTTCTGGGCGCAGAATTCCGCGCCGCCCAGTACCGGCATCATCAGATCCAGCAACACGATATCGGCGGGCCAGTTGGCGAGCTCAGCCAGTCCCACGGCACCATCCGTCGCGACGCGCACTTCATAGCCTTCATCCGCGAGCGTGTCCCGAATCAGCTCGCTGATAACGTTGTCATCCTCAACGACCAGTACCCGCCGCGGCCGATCACTCACCATCCGCTCCAGTGTGCACACCCGCAGGCGCCGCCGGGAGCCACACGGATAGTGTGGTCCCTTGCCCATCGCCGGGACTTTCAGCCCAGATTCGCCCGCCGTGCCGCTCCACAATATCTCGGCACAGATGCAGTCCAAGGCCGATACCCGGGAGTTGTTGCGCGAGGGCGTTCGGCGCGCGTCCAAACGGTTCAAAAATCATCTCGGTGGCATCTGTTGCCAGTCCAATGCCCTGGTCCGTCACCTTCAGCAGCCAGCCGGAAACGTCTGGACGAACCGTCAGGATTACCGTGCCGCCCTCGGGAGAATACTTCACCGCGTTGCTGATCAGATTCACCACTACCTGGTCCAGGCGATCCGGATCCGCGATCAGCGTACAGGGCGTGTTTGGCACATCCACCACGAGGCGATGCTGGGTATTCAAGTTCTCAGCCTGCCGAACGGCCACCTCGTGCACAACGACCGCAAGATCGATCAGACGCGGCTCAAGCTCCAGTCGTCCAGCGCGCAAGCGCGCCACATCAAGGAGCTGATTGGTGAGCGCGGTCAGACGCGCACCGGCCTGTTGCATATGCTCTAGAGCACGCCCCAACCGCTCATCGGTGAGATGCCCCCGACTCCGTGACCGCGCGAGCATCTGCGCAGTGCCGACCAGACCGGTGACTGGCGTCCGCAGCTCATGCGCGGCCATTGAAAGGAAGTCGTCCTGAGCCTTCAGGGCGGTCTCTGCCGCGGCTCGAGCGTCGCGCTCAGATTGCTGGATGACTGAGCGCTCACGAGCAAACCAAATGCGTTCACTGGTGGTGCGGAGGAGCGCCACTTCGTGGTCCGTCCAGACTCGTGGCTCATGGTGCGTTACGGCGATTCCGCCGACCCAGCGGCCATCGCGGGTCACCGGAGTGTGCGCATAGGCAACCGTGTGAACCTCGAGCAAGCGCCCCAACTCCTTGGGGCTGTGGCGTGGATCCAGCCGAATATCGGCAACGACGAGCGGTTCACCGACTACGGCTGCCGCGACGAACGCCGTGCTCAAGAAATCGCTGAGGCGCCAGGTACTCCCAACCGATGGCACACTGACCGAGTCCGCAATCGTGACGCCCGTTCCGGATTCAACGTCCACCTCGAACAGCGCGCAGCGTGACACGCTAAAATGGCGTTCCACTACAAGCAAGGCCGCCTCCGCCCCGGCGCCTCGATTGAGCGCATCGGCAACTTCCAGCATAAACGCCTGGTCAGCCTCAAGCTGCTTGATATCGGAGATGTCGGTGGTGGAGCCCACATACCCCAGCAGTTCACCATTTGGCGACAGCCGCGGTACGCCAGACGTCTGCATCCACCGGTAGGTGCCATCGAACCGCAGAATACGGCATTGTGCCTCAAATTCCTTGCGCGCTCGTTCGGCGCCGAGATAACCGATGAGGTACGCCTCCCGATCATCAGGGTGAATGAATCGCGACCAGTCATAGCCGCGCACATCCACGTCGCCCACGCCCAGAAAATCAAGATAGGCCCGGTTAACGAACTCACATCCGTTCATCCCATTGACCCAGATCAGCACCGGAGCCGAGTCCGCCATCACGCGGAATCGCTTCTCGCTCTCCCGCAGAGCTGCTTCAGCAGCTTTTCGCTCCGTAATATCCACGGTGACGGATGCTATGCGGCGATCATCGTCCCCGATCCGAGCAGCGGACACATACCCCCAGACAATTGAACCATCGGGGCGCTGGTAGCGCTTCTCGGTGTCATATCGATCCACCTCGCCGCCCAGAAATCTCAACAGTCTCGCTTGAACCGCGTCACGATCTTCCGGTGGGGCAATGTCAACCGGTGTCAGGGTGCGTAGCTCCGCCTCGGAGCGGCCCGTGAACTGGCAGAACGCGCGGTTGGCGCGTATGAAGTGTCCGGTACTAGCATCGAGTTGACACATACCCGCAACCGCACTCTCGAAGATACTCCGAAATTCAGCTTCAGAGGTCTGGAGGGCAGTCTCTATGACCACGCGCTCAGTCACATCAGCGATGATCCCCATCATCTTGATCGCCTGATCGTTTCGAGAAGCCACCACCGCCCCCCGGGCCACAACCCAGCGCACCGAACCATCGGAGTGAACGATCCGGAACGGCACGTCCACAACTGATTCGCCGTGTCTGACGCTCAGGGCCCCGGCGATCACCTGGTCACGATCATCAGGATGCACGGTGCGAAAGAAGTCATCCGCTGTCAGCAGCGCGGGATCGGGAACCAGTCCATAGATCGCGTACAGTTCGTCGGACCAGACCACGGCATCCGTCTCAAGGTCCCACTCCCAGGCGCCGGCCTGACCCGCCACCAAGGCCATACGGGAGCGCAGCTCGCTGGCGCGCAGCGCGGACTCGGCCTCGTCTCGCTCTATGGCCTGGCCAATGACCTGGCCTAAGTCGCCGACCATGCGCAGCGATTGATGCTCAACCGGGCGTGGCTCGGTACTGAACAGAACTGCCACAGCCCGAACATCGCCATGCACGAGAATTGGAAGACCCAACAGCGCCAACGGCTCCAGATCCCGGGTACCCTCGAGTCGAGCAATCGCGGGCGTATTCACTTGATCCGCGAGCCAAACAGGCGATAGGCTCGCGCGAACCTGGCGCCCAAGCGCAGATACGGACAGTGCCAGACTTGAGTCGTCTGCCTGGGGCTCCATCGGGAACCAGTGCATAGCCAACGCCTCTTCGGTTGTGCCTTCGAACCGCAGGAGTGCTCCGCCCTGCCACTCAAGCCGAGTGCAGAACGCTTCCAGCAATGCGAGCGCATTCTGCGCCTGGAGATCGACGCTCTCCGATATGAGCTGAATCACCGCGGCCCAGAGATCGCGACGTTGACTGGACCGCTGGCGCTCAGTGATGTCGCGAAGGACCTCGGCGCACGCCACAATGTGACCGTTCCCGCCTCGGACGGGGACGAGAGAAACCGAGACCGAGACACGGCTTCCGTCTTTCCTTAGTCGACGTGAACCAATGTCCTGGAGCGACTCCCCACGCTCGCGCGCTTCGCGAATTCGCTGCTCGGCGCTCACCGGAATTGGCGAGATGAGCATGGAAACGTTGCGACCAATTGCCTCGGCCGCGGAATAGCCAAACATCGCTTCGGCGCCGGCGTTCCAGCTCAGGATGGTTCCGTCAGGTGCTGACGCCACGATGGCGTCAGACGAGGCCTGGGTGATTCTCACCAGCAACTCATCGTCAGGCTGGACGTCCACTTGGCGCGCCACCGTCTGCGTCAGACGAATCTCAGACATGACCGAACCGGCCAAATCCTTCAAAGACTCGAGATCGTCATTGCTCCAGGCTCGTGGTGCCACATCCAGTACATAGAGCGCGCCAATAATCTCGCCAGCATGATCAACCAGCGGCGCCCCAGCCGCTGATCTGATGCGCGGGCCCGAGCCGGGATCCAGTTGGATCTCGAGACCAGCAATGACGAGATCATCCATCGCCAGGGGCTCACCGCGCTCCACGAGACATCGGGCGAACGAGCTTGAAAACGGACCCGTACATCGAGGCGTCGCGAAGTCGGGCAGACCCGTAGCACCAATGACCCACTCACGGTCCACGTCTACGAGGCCTATCACAACCATGGGCGCGCCCACCAGCCGTGCAGCCAGGCGCGCTAACCGATCAAACCTCACTTCCCGGCGGGAAGTGAGCAAACCAGTCTCATACAGCGCCCGGAGCCTCTGAGGATCACCTAGCACGCCTGCGGAGCTCGCTGTCATTGTCTCGTCTCAACTAGAACGCACATCAGCCAGCCTATGAGGCCACCTGAAGAATCGCCGTCCTTACTCTACCATCTGGTGGAGCGGTGAGAGCGTGGCTTGTCCTGCCTAGCGGTGAGAGCGTGGCTTGTCCTGCCTAGCGGAGCCAGTGCACTGGGCCACAGCGCCCGGGAGCTCGGGCGTGTGAATCAGGTGAATCACTTGTACGCGCACGGTGCCGGACCGTATACACGGCATAGTGGCACTGTCCAACGGAGGACATCATGCATCTCTCGGTTCGGCTCATTTCTGGCCTTGTGCTCGCGCTGGCCGTAGCCGGTTGCAGTACGGCACCACCACCAAGCCCCACGGCGGCGCCCAAGAGCGCCGCGCCGGCAGCGGACACCAAACCCACCAGCGCACCCGCCGCGGCAAAGGAGCCGGCCAAGCCGGCCGCTGCTGCGCCCGCCGCTCCGAAGGTAAACCGGCTGATCATGGCCGTCACGGCACCGGACCGGGAAACCAACGACGTGCGCAACCATGGCATGCCCGATGTCTGGGAGCTCCGCCCGATGTACGAGTACCTCATCGGCGTGGACCCAGAGACCGGCATGCTTATCCCGCAGCTTGCCACGGAATGGCAGGTGGATCCCGCTGGCCCCTCGGTGCGATTTAAGCTCCGGCAAGGCGTGCAATTCCACGATGGCGCCGGCGAGTTCACCGCCAAAGACGTGGTATTCTCGCGCGATCAGCTCATTCTTCCAGACTCGCTCCACGCTCAGCGCGGGTATTACGCGGAGATCACCAAGCAGATCGAGGTCGTTAATGACTACGAGGTGGTTTTTCACCTCTCACGACCCGATGCAAACTTCATCCGCGCGCAGTCCGAGAATGAAGGTGGGTTCGAGATCCGCAGTCAGGCGTCTTTCGAGAAAAATGGCGCGCCCACGATGCAAACGCGGCCCATTGCGGGCACCGGTCCATATCAATACAAAGAGCGGGCACAGGGCCAGTACATCCGATTTGAGCGGGTGCCCTATCAGCACTGGCGCATCACCCCGGACTTCCCCGAGATGGAATTTCGATTCGTAAAGGAATCATCCACTCGGCTGGCCAGCCTGTTAGCGAACGAGGCGCATATCACCACGCTCCCTGAAGACCTGCTCGGTCAAACCCAAGCGCGCGGAATGAAGGTGATTACAGCGAAGCTACCGGGCGTGCGCAATGTGCTCCACGCCTACGGCGGTGGACTCAATGAGATCAAGGATCCAAACAGTGGAATCAGGGAATCGCCATTAGGTGATGCTCGTGTCCGGAAAGCGCTTGACAAGGCAATCGATCGCGACCAGCTCAATAAAGCGTTCCTTGGCGGCAAGGGTGAAAGCTATGCTCCCTTCTCGTTCCATCCGAAACTTCAGGGGTGGGATCCCGCCTGGGAGACCCGATTCCCAGAGGAATACGGCTACGATCCAGCGGCTGCCCGCGCGCTTCTGGAACAGGCCGGTTATACCCCGAGTAATCCGCTGAAAACGACGTTCATCCTCTCTGCCGCCGGCGGCTTACAGGGCTATGAAGGCGACATGGGCGAGTCTATTGGGGCGTTCTGGCGCAACATCGGCGTGGACGTAACGCTGGACACCACGGAAGGGTCCTCCGTGGATTCCCAATCCCGCGCTCGGGCATATAACAATCACTACCGACTGCGAAACACGAGCTCCAGTCAGTATCTCTCCATCTGGGTGTTCCTGACCTGGGGATATGCCGGCTCAACTCAGATCATGACGCCGTATGACGCGGATATCGAACGACTCTTCGGCCAACTGCGCAACACCCTCGATAGCGCACAGCAGGACACGCTCTATAAGCAGATCGGCGAGACCATCTACACCCGCCACACAAATAGCCCGTTGTTCTGGACATCAGCTCAAGCCGTGGTGAACCCCAATATTGTGGCAGATTACGTCTGGCCGGGATCCATATCAGGCACCTGGACGCATGTGGAACAGGTGAAGGCTACGAGGTAGCCAGTTAAGAGTGAAGAGTGAACAGTTAAG
>JBJXFJ010000609.1:0-12037 GCA_046154735.1 Chloroflexota bacterium
CGGCATCATCCCGCCGGTCGAGGTGGCCTTCACCGGAGAGCTGCTCTGCTACGAGGTCGACGCCTCCGGCGCGCCGTGGAGCGGCAACGCGGCCCAGGTGACCGTCTCCTGGCGCTTCACGACCGCCGATGCCCGCATCAAACTGAAACATCTCTACCCGACTCTTCAACCGTGACAGAGTACTAGGCTTCCCAGATGTCTATCAGCGTAAAGACCCGGTAGGGAATGTTTGGCGCCATTTCTTCAAGCGGATCTGTGGCGTGGTAGAGCACCTGGAAGATACCGGTTCCCAACGGTCCGAGTGGTGGGTAGTCACAGTGGATTGTATAGACGTTGGGATGGTTAACCGCATCAACGGGGACTTCCGGGAGGTCGTACCCTAGGGTAAGAACTCCCTGAAAGTCTTGGATGGCCCGCCAAATCTCCGGGTAGTCGCCCTGAAGACGGTTAACTGCCTCGTCAAATTGAAAGGGCCATTCGACGATTGGCCCCATAACGGGTGACATCTGTCTTAGACCCTCCGCACTCTACGCACTATGCTCTAGTAGCTGGAAGTTCACTTATCAACTCTGACAGGCCGCGCTCTTCGATGCGAGCCTTCGCCCGTTCAATACCGAACTCGTCAGGCAAGTTATCTAGCCAACGGAACAAAGGGTTAGGGATCGGTCGCCCCGGGCTCTTCGAATCCCAAGCAAAAACCCACGGCCCCTCTAGGTGAGACCGTTGACTCAGAACACTCCCCGAGATGGTGCCGCATTCCCGAACAACGGCACTAAGCACGTGCAGCTCTGTGCTGGAGAATACGGAGTAGTCAGGTTCGTAAAGAGGCTCGTATTCCTTCTTGGGGTTGCTTACGCCAAGGATCGGCACTTCCCGTTCCCGAACGATCCCAAACTCCACGAGATCTTCGAAATGGCGTTTGTAGTCATCAACCACAGGGCCGCGCTCAATCGCGACGTAGCGCGACCCTGTGATAGACGAAAGGAAGCTTCGGTAATGCTGCGAGTCAGCAAAATACAGCATCTTGAGCAGACTCGTGATTCCCGGTCGCACGGACGAATTCTGCAAAATGAAGAGGACTGCGTTCTGAAACTTCTCAGTTATGAGTCCGCTGTCTGCCATTAAATCTCACATCCCATCTGTCCTAAAGTCAAGTGCCTGTAGCACATATGTTCTAGTACGATAAGCACGCATACTCGTCCATCATCAGTACCTCTGTTTGTCAAGTCTAATCATTGCGAGTAAATTTGGCACTACAAGCGAGCCCATCTCGGGCTTCCCGCCAAACCCTGTGCCACTGACCACTTGCTCAGGTTCTCGAACCGGAATTGCGAGCGGATGCTTTACGCGGCGCCGCCAGCGACGCCGCGCGCACGGCCAGCCCCAGCGACATCACGTAGTCATCATGCCCCGCGGATTGGGGAACAAAAAAGTTGAGCCGCTGACTGACGGAAAGCGCGTAGCGCGCGGCTCGCGCCTGGTGCCAGAGCTCCCGCCATTCAGTGGAGCCATCCTCGGCATAGAGGCGCAGGCGTCCGCCGTTGATGGCGCCCAGAAGCGCGTAACCCAAATCAGACTTGGATACTGCCGAGAACTGAAATGGTTCAACGATGTGTCGCCCCAGGGCCGCGGTCAGGAACCCGGCCATGCCCGCGCCCACACCAGTGGCATCCACCACCACGCGAGAACAGTGCCAGTGCTCACGCAATAGGCCCAGGAGTCGCTCATACAGGGCGCGGTGAGGCACATTTACCCAACTCTGGTGGTCTACCACACGCAGCCACGGTTCTGGCACCAGGCTGGCGACGGATTCCCAGCGCACCTCGCAAATGGTGAGCACGGTGGCATCGCGACGCGTCTGCCCCACCTCCACCAGTCCATCCTCACGCTGCTCATCCGCGCCAGCCAGATCCAAGCCAGCCACATACTGCGTTTGGGGCCGCGGGGCGCGCTTTCGAGCATGATCGCCCTGGAGGAGCGCAAGCTGCGCGTCGGAGAAGAAGCCGCCGGAGCCACTCAGCGGCTGGAGGCAATACTGCGTTCTGATGAGCGGGTGATCGCTACCCAACCGGTCGATCTCGGCCTGCACATAGCGGCCGTAGTCCGGGTTGTGTACCGCCACCGCTCCCCAGGGGTACTCAAAATGTCGCCGCTGGAGATCATCGGCTTCCAGAGCAAGGTGCCGCTGGCGATGGTGCTCCAGCAACGTGTCGTTGGTCCAGGCGGTGCCATAGAGCACCGTCGTCACATTCGCCGTGGCGCCCATAGGGCGAAAGTCGCGGTCGTACTTCGCTTCGGACACGTCCTGTGCTTCGTCAATCTCAAGCAGGAGGTTCGCCGTGGCGCCGACCACGTTAGCGCCCTCGGCCGCGGAGAGAAATGCTACTTCAGCCTTGCCCAGGCGCAGGCGATGTCCATCCAGGGCCTGCCACTGCCCGGCGGTCCAGCCCTGCTCCAAGACCGATTCCAGCCGACGCATGGAGATGCGCGCCTGGGGTCGAAAGGTGGGTGCGGCTTTCACCATGGTCCCGCCCACCCGCTGAAACACGCTCAACAGATAGGCTTCAAGCTGTGCTGAGAGCTCATTCTTGCCGGCCTGGCGCGCCATCATGACGCTGAATGTGCGCCCCTGCCGTCCGAGCACGCTGGCCACAATGGCCCGCGCCGGCTCGAGCTGATACGGTCGCAGCGGCCGGCCGAGCAGATGCCGGCTAAAGAGCCCGACGTCCGAAAGCAGTCGCTTGAGCGCGTGATGACGCGGATGAGATGATGCCACGTGGAGTTGATCAACTCAGGCTTCGTGAATCGCCAAACTCCACTCCAGATCGCGGCGTTTCCTCATTGGCTCGTGCAGGATAATTCCCGCGCGACCAAAACGAGGACGCGGTGCTACCTAGCCCGCGTCTTTCGTCCAGACCACCTCGGCCTCCAGTCCATCCGGATCGCGGAAGAACACGCTCAGCGCACTGCCAAAATCGGTTACGGTGCCCTCGCTGGCGCCGAGTTTCACCAGGCGCTCGCGAACGATGTCCAGCGCCTCGCGGCTGCTCACGTCAAGTCCAAAGTGGTCAATGCGGCCGCGCCCAAACATGGGCGTTTGCACCTGGGCCTGCGTATTGCCAGGTGCCTGGAACACGTTGAACATGCTGGGTCCGCCCAGCGTCATCACCACCATCCGCTCGCCCTCGCGCCCGCCGTGTCTGGGATTGTCAGACACCACCTCGGCATCAAAGGCCTCCTGATAGAAACGGATGAATCGGTCCATATCATTCGTCAAGAGGGCAATATGGTTCACGCCGGTGAGCACGGATGTTGGCATAAGCGTTTAGTCCCGTCTACGGTGTGCTTCCTTACATGGTACGTGAAGTCGGTTCGGCTGGCACTGATCAAACGATGCATGCCTGGACCCGCTCCCTGGGTCTGGAGATCGACTTACCGAATGGACCTCGGCAACCGCACGATCATGATGCGGCTGGGCACGCTGGTGAGCTCGACTAGGCCATTCTTGTCGGCCTCGGCCAGGCCGAAGTCGTTATCCGCGGTGATCGCCAGGGTGGTGTCATCGACAATCGCGAGGCCTTCGAATTTCTCGAGTCTGAAGCCGAGCCTGGCCAGATCCACGACGACGTCCTTACGCGCAGGCTCAATATTGGCTTTACGGAGATCCGCCTCAGAATGCTGTTCCAGGGTCTTTCCGCTCACCGACTCACGTGACCTCACGTTGGTCGCGTTGGCGATGTCCACCGCATAGACCATGCGGTGCGGGCCACCCTCGCGACTATCACGCTCAGCGACGAGGAGCCGTGTGTCTGAGATTGCTGCCAGGTCGCCAATCTTGATGTCGTCCTGCTCTGGTGCCCGAACCTTGGAGGCTTCCTCCGCCAGATACAGGTAGACGCCCTGGAGTGTGACATCTGGGCCACTGGTGTCCAATGCCACGATCCGGTGTACGCGAGATTGCTCTCCGTCCTTGCGACTGGGGTTGGAGAGTGGACTTTGCATGATGGCGTAGACCCGTGAGCCATCCGGGGCAATGGCCAGGCCTTCAAATCCTCGGTTCGCCTTGCGCTTCAAGAAGGCGGCTGGAAGGAGCTCCGTGACATTCTCACCGGGAGCATCCAGCCCCAGGCCCACGGGTACAAATCGCTGCAGAATGGTTCCATCGGGAGATACGTGAAGAATGCTGGGGCCGTACTCATCAGCCACCCAGAAGGAACCATCGCGTGGGTCCCGCGCCAGGCCCTCGCTATCCACGCCATTCGGATCGTACGGCACTCGTTCCCGCGCCAGCGTGTAGCCCGGGCCATCATGATCCCCGGTGCTGATCCCGCTGACCTCTCTCGTACCAGTCACCGGATCCAGATATCCATCCGGCAGGCGGAGCGGAATTGAGTCAGTGACGCGCGCGGTCTCACCCTCCACGTTCAGCAGGAGGATGCGCGGTGAATACTCCGGCATGGCAAAAACCGCTTCGTTCCGACCGCGGAAAAAGACGTTCGGGCCGCGATCGGTCAGCACCGCAAAGCGGGTGCCGCTGGCATCCAGGGCCGCGAGTCCAGAAAATCCGCCCATCTGAATATCGCCGCTCAACGTTGGTGCATCGAACGTTGCCTCGGCAGAGATAGTGGCGGACCGTACCGGCGGTCGAGCCATGGGCGCTACCATTGGCGTGGGAGTTGATGCCCCGCGGCTTGGTGGCGGTGTGGATATCGGCGCGGAAATGCCCGACGTGCTTGCGGGATTGGCACCACCGCTTGCCAGAATCACTCGATCTACCCGCGCGGACAGCACCACCGCCAGCCCCAGGGCGTCATCCAGGGTCACTGACCCCGTGGGGCCAAGCAGGGTGATTGCCACAATGGCCGTGTCCTTGCGGAAGAGATAGCGATGGGCCGCGCCAGGAGACCCGCCGGATGGCAGTGCGCTGAGACCCGCGGCCTCATCCCCGAGCAACGGCACCGGTACTGAGATGACGCCGCCGGACACAGCCGATTCAACCATGAACTGAAAGACGTCGTGCGCCAACGCTACGTCGTTGGCGCGGGCAACGGCGGAGATGACGGCGATGGGTCCCGGATCACGTTCAAAGGCCAGATCACGCGATTCCAACCCGTCCATCGGCGGGAACTGCGCCGCTACGGAGGAAGCGCCCCGGAAGCCGGGGGGTAAGTCGCCCTGGGTGAGTAGACCCTCAGTGAGCACGGTGGCGGAGATCTGGGCAGAAACGAGCGCCGTGGCCATGATCAGCCAGGCGCTGATGAATAGAACGAACGCGGCAGCGAGACGCACCAATCAACGGCTCCTCATCGCGAGCGTGAGCAACCCGCGCGCTGCCAAGGATAGCACGCCATCCGGTGGTCGGAGCAGGCGGCAGTTTCAGAGACGCACGAAACCATCACGGCTCCCCGACCGAGCGCAGTCAGCGAAGCGAGCGTTTATGCACGGCGACACATCCGAAATTTCGGAATAGGACACCGTCGATTCGCGTTCGTCTTAATAGAATGCTCACATCTTCTACATAAGCACCTTACATTTGTGGCCTAGACTGTTTAGTGTGATGACTCCCTCCGTCATCGCCGGAGAAATGATGGCACTGCAAGCCGGTTCAATAAAATGTCACGTCACGCCGCACGCATGGCTCGGCACGCTCAGCCATGCACTGGCTGGCTGGCGCTACCGCTCAGCAGGCTCCCGGGATTTCCGGTTGGACCTTCTGCGTGGGTTCTGTGTATTTGCCATGTTGGTCGACCACGTGGGAGGGGCATCCTGGCTATACGGGATCACCGGGGGGAACCGCGCCATTGTCTCCGCGGGTGAAGGCTTTGTCTTCCTTTCCGGACTCGTGGCGGGGTTGGTCTACTCGCGAAAAATGGTGCGCTCGGGCTTGACCGCGGCGACCTGGGCGCTGCTCAAGCGCGCTCGCCTGCTGTACCTGGTAACCGTGGCCATGACACTCGCGTTTGTCGGCCTGGCCACCTGGACCAATCTGGGGCTCTGGGTGGATCGCTCGTCTGGGCTGGGTGTTGAACGCTGGACCGAAGTGCTCGTGGGGACGCTCACGCTCCGGTATGCCTATCACGGATCAGACATTCTGGCGATCTATACAATCCTGCTCATTGTTTCGCCTCTGCTGCTCTTCTTACTGCGCGAAGGTCATCTCCGCTGGGTGCTGGCCGGATCCTGGCTCTTGTGGGCGGGATACGCACTCTTCCCCGGGCAGTTGCAGCTCTGGGAGATCCAGAATGCCGGCTACTTTCCGCTCGCTGCCTGGCAGAGCCTCTTCGTCACCGGCCTCGTGCTTGGCTATGCTCTGATCAAGGCAGAGCAGCGTGGCCCGGTGCGCTGGCCCCAGGCCACCCAGGCCGTGGCTCCCTGGCTCGTTCTGGCCACAGTGCTGCTAGCGGGCGTTGCCTGGATGCGCGCGGTGAATCCTCTCGATCTCCTGCCAGCCGCTTCATTCCGGCCAACCGGGCTGGAGTATGAGCGCTGGGCCACGGGCGTGTGGGACAAAGTGTACCTTGGCCCCGGGCGACTGGTGGGGTTTGCCTTGATTGCGGCACTCGCCTTTGCCTTCGTCACATTCCTTTGGCAGCCAATCCAGCGTCTGCTCGGCTGGCTATTGATTCCATTGGGGGCGGGAGCATTGAACGCGTACGTCATGCATTTCTTCGTCATCGTTGCCGGGTATAACCTTGGCGTGTTGGGGTACACGGATCCTGAGCTGATCTGGCTCAACACCTTCGGTCAGCTCGGCCTGGTGCTTATAGTCTGGGCAGCGCTGCGGATGCCCAATGCGCTTGCGGATCTGTTTCACGTGCTGGGTGGATTCCATCGTCAGCGACGGTTGATCTCACGCAGTTTCGCCGGTCTCACGGCGGCCGTGGCATTCCTATTGCTAATGGCCCATGAGCCGGTGCTCTCCTCGCCACGGCAGCCCGCGACTGGTCAAATTCAAATGCCACCCGTGTTTGCGCCGCTTCCCCCGCCTGATTACCGGCCGGCGAACCCCGGCGTGCTCCCACCTATGGTGCCCGGTGATGAGCTGATGGTGCCAGGGCTCACCGTGGCTACTGAGGGCCCGCGAACATTCCCACTCCGCGGTGGGCAGCTCTGGCCCCACGCCTTTTACGGCCAATCCTTGCAGCGGATGATGCCCTACTACGTGTACCTCCCACCCGGCTACGAAAGCGGTGTGGAACGGTACCCCGTGCTGTATCTGCTGCATGGCTACTACGGCAGCTTCATTGAATGGGCCGAAGTGGGCATCCATCATGCCGCCGATGAGCTGATCCTCTCCGGCCAGATTCAACCCATGATCATTGTGATGCCGGAGGGAGAGCAGAGCTACTTTGTGAATCACGGAACGGACGGATCACGCTGGGGTGATTACATCGTGTCCGATGTGGTCAGCGAGATCGATCGCAACTTCCGCACCATCTCAACACCCACGGCGCGCGCTATCGGCGGATTATCGATGGGTGGCACGGGCGCTTTGCAGCTTGCATTCACGCATCCCGATTTGTTCAGCATTGTGGGAGCCCACGCTCCAACGCTGAAATGGGAGCGGCCGGTAGACAAGTTCTATTTTGCAGACGATGACTACTATCGGACTGTAAATCCGCTTGAGCAGGCGCGCGAGATGGAGGGTCTTGAGGGACTCACCATCCTACTGGATGTGGGCGAGGACGATGGCGGATGGTTCACGGTGGAGGAGCTACATCTGGCACTCGCCGAACGTGACATCCCCAGCAAGCTCACCTTTCTCAAGGGCAGCCATGCCGCGGAGTATTGGATTGAGCACCAGTGGACCTATCTGCTGGATTACGATCGGGCGTTCCAAGCGGGACCACGAGTGATGAGTGATGAGTGATGAGTGGCAAGTGGCAAGTGTCTTGGCTGCCGGAGTCTGTGTCCAGCCTCCGGCAGCCTCGCATCGAGCCTCTCGTCCGTCGTCAGTCGAGCCGCTGATTCAGTAGGCGGAGCAGTGCCGCTGACTCCAGCTCCGGAAATTGAATTTCCAGCTCGAGCAGCACGTTGAGCGGATCGAAATCGCGCGAGTCGCTGCGTTGACGGATGCGGAGCGATTGGTCCCGTAGCTCGTCCCAATCGGCCGGCCGCTCTCCTCGATCATAGGGGAGGTCCAGGTACTGAAGGGCGCGCTCATCGCCAATGGCGTGGAATGACTCGCGCAGCTCCATGTAGCGTACCGGCGGAATTCCATTTGCCAGCGCCTCATGCACGATGATGCGTTCAATGGCACGGCGTGAGGCGCTGGCGAGATCGACGAGCGTGGGATCCTGGTCCGACAGCACCTGATACAGGTCATCCTCGGCGTCATCCGGGTCATCAAAAATGGACCGTTCGCGGTGCTCAAAGTAGTCTTCAGCATCGAGCCCGGCAAGAACTTCCGCGGAGGTTGCGCCCAGTGGCAGCCGAGCAAACGCTGCGCTCACGCGCTCCTGCAAGGCCCGCCAATCTACTGGAATCTCCAGGTTCACAAATTGCCGATCCAGATAGCGTGTGGCCAGTGCGTCATCCACAATGGCTGGCGCCGTGTACAGCGCGGCAATGTCCGCCGGACTTGCGCCGCCCTTCACCACACGGTCCGCCAGGAAGAGTCGAATCCGCGCGGCCGAATCTGGTGCAAGATCCACCAGGTCCGGCTCATGAGTTTGCAGCTCATTTTGAAGCTGAACGTCGTTCGCTTCGAGATCGGGGGAGCGTTCCATAACCTGCCTCAGTATTGATTATGGCCCGGATGAGCTTCCGTCGTCAGCTTTTCTCCGACAGTTCCCACGTGAATGCCCGTCGTCCGCCGCTTGCAACCCCGTTGCCCAGGCGCTCGTTGAGGTTCAAGACGCTTCCATACATACCGTGCGCCAGGTGAAGGATTCGCATGAACTCAAACTTAAGACGCAATAGTTGGCGGGCTGGGACTGTGCTGGCGCCCCTGCTACTGTTCATGGCATCCATCAGTTCGGCGGGTCCCGCCCGGGCCCAGGCTCCTCAGAGCGACCCGCGTTTTGGAGCGGTCCAGGCGATTGAGGCGAGTGAAAAGGCGGCGGAGGCCGGCGTGCGCTGGGAGCGGATCATCTTTCCCTGGGCGGTCATGCAGCCAACCTCCGCGGATGAGCTGCGACCGACCTTTTACAGCGATGAGCAGATTCAGAGGCAAGCACGGAACGGCGTCACGCTGGTGGGGGTCATTGTCTACACGCCAACCTGGGCAACCGCGGATCCGAGTGGCGGCTGGGGAGCGGTACCACGAGGATTGGAGCTTGCGCCCACGGATGAGCGGAACTCCTGGGCGCGCTTTGTGAGCCGTCTGGCTTCAACATACCGCGGCGTTGTGGACCACTGGATCATCTGGAACGAGCCTGATCTCGTGAATCTCGAAACAAAAGTTTCAGCAAACTGGTCAGGGACGGAGCAGCAGTTCTGGCAACTCCAGAAGAGCGCCTACCTGGCCATCAAACTGGCCAACCCAGATGCTCGCGTGCTCCTGCCCGGCTTTTCTTACTGGCACTCCAAAGAACTGGGCCAGCCCCAGTATCTCAAGCGTCTTCTGGATGTGGCGGCCGCGGATAGCTCCGCGCCGCGGAACAACTGGTATTTTGACGGGGTCCCGACTCACGCCTATGGGAACCCGTTCAATTCGTTTGGCTTACCAGAACTGTACCGACGGATCCTGGCGGAGCGCGGGCTGGAGAACAAGCCAATCTGGATCATTGAGGCCAATGTGGTGCCCTGGGATGATCCCATTGGTCTCATTCCCCGGGAGCCCTGGCGGGCCTCCATGGATGAACAGGCCTCATTCATCATCCAATCGTTTGCACTCGGGTTAGCGGCGAACGTTGAGCGGATGAGCGTCTACAAGATGTTTGACGGGCAGGCGGAGGACGGCCAGCATTTCGGATTGGTCCGCTCTGATGGCAGCACCCGCCCGGCCTTCGCGGCACTCAAAACGGCGGTGCGCTCGTTCTCCGGAGTGACGAGCGCTCGCCTCACCTGGGACGGAAGTGCCGACCCAATCTCCTCCGCGGACATGAATCGGCTGCTCGATTCGCTACTGCCGCGCTATCAGTTCGTCTGCCCGTGTCAAGTGGCGCAGGTGACCATGGAGCGCGCCGGCCAGCGCATAACCGTGCTCTGGAACACCGGCCCGACACCGCTCTTCGGCATTGTTCAATCGGCTGGCAGCGAGGCGCTGCTGGTGTCTCCCTCCGGAGCGTCCAGCGTCATCCGATCGCAAGACGGCGAATATCGACTTCATCTCTCGGCGGCTCGGTCTGACACGGAGCCGCGGGACGGCAACGTGCGCCTGGTGGGCGGCCGGCCGGCCGTGCTCATTGAGGACATTGCGGCCGGGGCACGCACCAGTCGCCCGCCGCGCGTTGAACCTGTCACCCGCCATGCTAGCGGCTTCTCAATTGGAAACGCCCAATTCCAGGCTTACCTGGCTCAGAATGGCGGTGCTGAAACGCCGGGTCTGCCCATCTCCCGCGAGTTTGATCTCTTGGGTGCGCCGACGCAGGTGTTTCAGAATCGAATCTTGCAGCTTGCAGATGATGGCGGCGTTCGGACGTTCGATCCTGCTGAGCTGCGAATAAATGTCGGCCCAGCTAGAAACGCGGGCGAGCTCTTTAAGGCCGCTCTGACCGGTCTGGATCTGCCGGGCGCACTAGAGACCAGCCTACGCGAGAATCCCGTCCTGCGCCAGTATGCTCCGAGCCAATCACATGGACTCCGTTCAGTCAGTACCTTGCCCGGTTCAAACCTGAAGTACGCATTCGAGCCAGAATAGTTGCTATGACGCCGTGCGCCGGCACTGGGAGCGCTGCCATTCCTGGCGGCCCGGCCGTCGAGGCCGCTCTCCGGACTCCCGGTCGCTGATTGTGAGAGCACGGTGCGGCCCTCAGGGGCCGGGCCGCCAGGGCTGGCGGCGCTCCCGGTGGGTCCGGGAAACTCTGACCCGCACCCGTTGACTCCGGCACCCTGCGCCGGCGGGGCTGATTCGGATACTATGACTCCGCTCCGCCCCCCGGCGTGACGCCCGTTCGTTCTTCTTTCCACATGGATATTTTTCAAGCAATCATTCTCGGCGCCGTTCAGGGACTGACTGAGTTCCTACCCATTTCAAGCTCAGCTCATCTGGTGCTGGTCCCGTGGGCTCTGGGCTGGCCGGCACATGGTCTAGCGTTTGACGCTGCACTGCACCTAGGTACCCTCTCCGCATTGCTGCTGTATTTCTGGCGTGATTGGCTGGCTGTGGGCCGGGCCTTCGTACTTGGCCTGACCATTTCCCGCGAGCGGCAGACATTTGAGTACGCGCTCGCCTGGATGCTTATCCTCGGGAGTGTGCCCGCGGCGGTGGTGGGATTCGTCGCCCAGGACTTCATTGAATCCACCGTTCGGCAGCCGCAAACAATCGCGGGAGTGATGGTGCTCTTTGCGATCGTGCTATTGATAGCGGAGCGTCTGGGCGTTCGTCGCCGCGCCATGGAGCGCTTAACGATGATTGACGCGCTCATGATTGGCATGGCCCAGGCACTCGCGCTGGTTCCGGGTGTCTCGCGCTCCGGCATTACGATTACCGCGGGCCTATTACTCGGTTTCACGCGGCCGGCGGCGGCCCGATTCTCTTTCTTGCTCTCCACCCCCATTGCGCTGGCGGCGGGCTCGCTGCAGCTCGTGCAACTCCTCCGAACCGGACCTGATGGCGAGGCGCTCACGGTGCTTGGTGTAGGCGTGCTGACGGCGGCCGTCACCGGCCTAGCCGCGATTACGGTGCTGCTCCGTTTTCTGCAGCACAATAGCACCGACGTTTTTGTCTGGTATCGCGTGGCAGCCGGCTTGTGCATCTTCCTGATCACCCTGGTTCATCCCGGCTGAATCCCTCCCGCGCCCCACGCTGGTTCGTATTGCAGAAGTGAGTACGGACAGGCGGATGTGGCGCGGTGGATTGCTGGGTGGTGTCGGAGAATATCAATGCGAATCATTTGGTTTATTCGGCAAGTGTTATTTTTGTGTAATCATG
>JBJXFJ010000621.1:0-4684 GCA_046154735.1 Chloroflexota bacterium
GACGGTCTGACCGTCGCCCCCCTTTCCTATCACTCCACTGGCCGCTGCCACGGAATCGCGCAGTGTGTGGTCCTATTCAGCGGCGAGAGCTCCCAGAATCGGCCTCCATCCATCGCTGCCCCGTTCACCACTTCAGCGCCGAATCCGAAGACATGAGTACACTCTCCGTGCAGGAAGCACGATGAGCTTATTGAACCTTGACGAAGAGTCCCACCCGGAGATTCCCCAGGTCAACTCTGCGCCCCTACTAGTCGACCGTGTGGAGATCCGCCGGCTTGAGGCAGCTACCCGACTGTTAGAGCCCGCGATTCGGGCCGCGGAAATCGCCGGCGTGAATACAGCACCGCTTCTTATGACGCTCCAGGAGCTCGTGGACCGGCATCAGGTCGCCATCGGAGCGCCCATGGCGCCTTCGGCTTCTCGCGGCAGACCGGCCACGCAAAGACAATGGACGCCCGATGATCCGCGACCTCAGTACGGACTGTTCGTGGACGAGTCTGGGGGGCAGCGGCTCACTATTGGAAAGGATGGTGCCTACTTCGCCGTGGGTGGGCTCCTTGTCTCTCAGTGGGAGTATCCGGATCTTGAGGATCGCTGGCTACAATGGAAGATCCGGTGGATAGGCCGGCACGATGCCAGCATGCACTCAGGCTCGCTCCGCAGGCGAAGCATTCGTCACTATGCCGTCAATGGCGAACCGGACGAGGCACTCGCCTCGCTGGAGGAGCTCATGCTCTCCATTCCCGCAACGCTCTTCATTGTGGCGTTGGATAAGCGCGCCTTCGGCACCGTATACCAGGACGCGGTCACTGATGAGTTTCTACCTGATTATCATTACGCGCTCTGCGTGGACATGCTCTTGGAGCGGGTGGTGCACTGCCTGCTGTCGCGTGACGATGCACACGCCCAGGTGATTGCCGAATCGCGCAATCGACTAGAAAACGCCAAAGTCCAGCTGGAGTACCAGCGTTTGCAGATTGAAGGAACGGCGCTCCATTCCGACACGTGGTTTCGTTATCAGCTCGCCCCGCACATCCGGTTCCGCGATAAGACAGACAATGTCGCCGGCCTGCAAATCATCGATATCCTGCTTCGCGCCACGATGGAGAAGCTGAACGATCCGGCCAGCCACCCGCTCCGCTGGAGTGTGGCTGAGCGCATGTTCTATCGCAACGAAGACGGCGAGGCGGCCGGCTGGGGACTGACCGTGTTTCCCGAGGATCCTGACGGATTGGCCCGCGTCTTAAGCGCGCCAGCGAACGAGCAACCCGAGTGTGAAGCGTGACTGTGTACGATCCTTGAGCTGTGAAACACGGAGACACGGAGTTAAGCATTTTCTGTGTCTCCGTGTCTCTGTGTTTCACACCATCCCCGTGCAATTGCGCACGACCGCCCGAACCCAACATGACGCGGTCACATCTTGGCCGGAATCGTAAAGTGAAACGCCGCACCGCCGAAGGCAGAGCGCTCAGCCCAGATCCGACCGCCATGCGCCTGCACGAGGGCCCGGGCAATTGCCAGGCCAAGCCCCGCCCCGGCCACCCGGCCGGCCGCCGGCGTGGCCCGGGAGCGCGCTCGTTCCCCGCGATAGAACTGCTCAAATACACGCTCTAGCTCCCCGGCCGAGAGGCCTGGACCGCTATCGCTCACTGACACGCGGGCCGCGTCACCATCCAGCCGGGTTTCCACCCTAACCAAGCCACCTGACGGCGTGTAGTGCAAGGCGTTGTCCACGAGATTGCGCAGGACCCGCTGAAGTCTGGCCGCGTCGGCGTTGATGGAGGGGATTGGAAAGGTCTCATTTACCTCTAGCGCCACGCCTTGCTCGCTCGCCTGCGCTTGATACGCTTCCAACGTTTGCTCCACTAGCAGCGGCAGTTGCGTGGGCGCGCAGTGCAGCTCGAGCGCGCCGCTCTCAATCTGACTGAGCTCAAAGAGATCATCGATCAATCGACTCAAATGCTGGGTTTCGCCCCGGATCAATCGTAGATAGCGCTCAACCTCAGCCGGCTCCGTGACCACACCATCCGTGAGTGCCTCCACCATGGCGCGCGTCGTGGCCAGCGGCGTGCGCAGATCATGCGAGACCGTGGCAATGAGATTGCGACGGCTCAACTCCAGCTCTCGCTCACGCGTGAACGCCAACTGAAGCTGACTGGCCATGTGGTCGAAGGCCGTACCCAGTCGGGCAATCTCGTCCCGTCCACGGGAGCCAACGCGCACATCAAGGTCGCCCGCGGCGAGGCGGCCGGCGGCACGAGCCAGCCCGCCCAGTTCAGCCGTGAGAGCGGAGGCCACGCTGTGTCCAAACGCCAACGATATCACCGCGGCGAATACGAGCAAGCAGATGAGCAGGGCGAGGTCATGGCCGTTCAAAAACATGAGCAGGGATGTAGCGAGAATATTGACAAGCGCCACGAGCAGGCCCACTACATACGCCAGCATGAGGCGCAGTTGCAAACCGCCGATCCACCCCTGTGCCCAGCGGATAATCAAAGTGCCCAATAAAAGCGACGCCGCGCCTGAGGCGGAAAGAAAGATGCCAAGCTGCTCCACATCCGCCGCCGGCGCCCCCATCACAATCTGGACGTAGAGGAGTGCTCCCACCACCGCCAGGACAAGTACGGCGCCCACCAGAAAGCGCTGATCTTTCATGGGCGTACTGATGGGTCGAACTTATAACCAAGTCCCCAAACCGTCTTGATATGCGTGGGTCGATCCGGGTCAGGCTCAATCTTCTCGCGCAATCGACGGATATGCACCGTCACGGTGCTGGGGTCACCCTGGAATCCTGGGTCCCACACGCTATCCAGCAAATCATCCCGCGAGAAGACTTCGGCGGGATGCGCCATAAGGTGGTGGAGTAAGTCAAACTCGAGTGGTGTGAGAATCACCAAATTCCCGCTGGCTTCGCACACCCGATTTCGAGGATCCAGCGCCACCTCACCACCTCGTAAGCGCCCATCAGGGCGGGGTGGCTGTGTGTCAAGCTGTACCCGACGCAGATGCGCCTTCACTCGAGCCACCAGTTCGCCCGGGCTGAACGGTTTTACGAGATAGTCATCCGCGCCAATGCCCAGACCGCCGATTCGGTCCCGCTCCTCCCCGCGGGCCGTGAGCAGGATAATGGGCATGGTGGCTCGTCCATCCGCGCGCAGCCGACGACACACCTCCACGCCATCCATGCCCGGCAGCATCACATCCAGAATAATCAGGTCCGGGACCCGTTCAGGATCGAATGAACGCAGGAGCGCATCCGGCCCGGTAGCAGCCGTGATCACGCGAAAGCCCTCACGCTGCAGGTAGCGTTGAACCACTTCAACAACCATCGGCTCGTCATCCACAACGAGAATGGTGGGTTTCGTCATCGGCGGGAGCGCAGGCATTCTATTCCGGAGGATACGGCCAATGGCCGATCAAGCGCTTACATTGCTTACAGCGCCGCGTACTCGGCCCGCGGCTGACGCGTCTCAAATTGCCACCCGGGGACTCAGCCGATCTTCGCGTAGGGCTTATAAAGCCACGCTACCAGGATGATAGAGAGCGTCACAATGAACCCGCAGCCGGCCACGGTGGCGGGCCCACCCACATGATCCGCAATCCACGAGGCTGGAAAGGTGCCCACGGGCATGGCCGCAAACGTGAGCATATAGACACTCATCACACGGCCGTAGAGTCTGGGCTCCGTGTTCCCCATGATCAGCGTGTTATTCAAGGCCGTGTATGCGGCTGAGGTGAAGCCAACCACCACGAGGAGCACGAGCGCGAACCAGAACGACGGAGCCAGCGCAAAGCCAACGAGCGAAAGGCCAAAGCCCACACCCAACCAGAGCTGCAGTACCGCGGGTCGGGAGTGTCCTGAAGTCACCGCCACTCCCACAGCTCCAAAGAGCGCACCCACACCGACCGCTGCCATCATCACCCCCAGTCCGGCCGCGCCAACGCCATAGACCTGCTCTGCAAAGACCGGCATGAGCGTCTGGAAGGGCATGCCGATGACGACGGGAATAAGCGCGAGACTGAGCAGCGCCATGAGCACGGGTGATGAACGGATGTAACGTAAGCCGTCCAAAAGCTCATCCCAGCCGCCTTTCCGCGGCCCAGAGCTCACTGGCGCCGTATCGGCGGACGCGGGCAGCATGCACAGAGAAGCGATGACAATACCGTAAAGCACGGTCATTGCACCGAAGACCCCGCCAACTCCAAAAAACGGTGAGGCCAGAAGCGCCCCGGCCGCGGACGGTCCGGCAACGCGGCTGAAGTTCATGCCGGCATTGTTGAGCGCGACCGCGTTGCGTAGCAGTGTCGGACCCACCAGATCACCGATGAGCGCTTGCCGCGCGGGCATGTTGAAGGCGAATGCAGCCCCCTGAAAGAGCGCCGCCACGACCAGATGCCACACCTGGAGCAGGCCGCCCAGGGCCAGACCAGCCAGAATCAGAGCAATCAGTCCGAGTGCGCCCTGGGTGCCCAGCAGAACGGCCCTCCGCGGAAATCGATCAGCCGCCACACCACCAAAAAGTCCCAAGACCAGCATTGGCAGACCACCGGCCAGGCTCACGATTCCAAGCGCCGTAGCCGAGCCCGTGAGGGTGAACGTGGCGTAGCCGACCGCCACCTGACTCATCTGAAATGCGAACGTTGCTGGCAGCATCCCAAGCCAGAGCAGCCGGAACGCGGGCAC
>JBJXFJ010000627.1:0-6004 GCA_046154735.1 Chloroflexota bacterium
CTGCCTCCACCCCACAATCCATGGTTGACAGAGCGCTAGCCTGGGCTATCCGCCTTGATCAGCGCATCCAGTTGCTCCACGGTACTGCGCGGAAGTTTCATGTAGTCGGTGATGAGTGCTTGCACACGGTCACCGGGTACGGGCGAGGTGTCCAGCCCCACGCGGCTCGCCTCGGATTTAAGCTCCGGATCGTTGAGCGTATTGAGAAGCGCGGCGCGCATGGTGGCGAGTATGTTGTCTGGCATCTCGGGCGGGGTGACAAATGGTCTCGCCCATTGCTGAGATTGAGCTGCCAGGGTGAGAAGCTGCTTCTTCTCAGGTGGAGCGGAGGCTGCCAGGCTTTCGGCGGTGGGGACGTCCGCGACGAGCGGATCGTTGATCGCAGGGCCCACTTGCAGGATGGGGAGAAGCACGCGATTGCGGATGTCGTCCCCGGCGGATGCCAGGTAGGCGTCCCAGCTATTGGAAGTACCGTCCACTTCGCCGCGTTGGATGCCCAGGTAAATCTCAGCGCTGCCCGGGTAGCCAAAGATAGACTCGAATTTCCATCCCAGCACTTCTCGCACAACAACCACCACGAGGTGGCGAGGATCGCCCGGTGTGCTCAAGCCCATTTTGACCGTGCGCGACTTGAGCTCATCCAGATTCCTGATGGTAATCCCCGTGCGTTGATGCACGGCCGGCATGTTCACACTCACCGAGGCGCTGCCCAGCCAGTTCAGCTTGGTCACGTCATAGCGGACGCCCTCCTCGGGCCCCTCGCCACGGAGCTGGTTGAACGGGATGTTGAGATCCACAATGCCCATGGTGAGCCCATCGGGCCGGGCGGTGTAAATGAAGTTTGTGGCAATGCGGTGCACACCGCCGGGCATATTCTGTGGGACCACGGTGGGGTTGCCCGGCAGATGCTTGCCCAGATGCCGGGTGATGATGCGTCCCCAGGTGTCATACCCTCCACCCGGGCTGCTCCCAATGATCAAGTTGAGGTTCTTGCCCGCCCAGACCGAAGCGAGCGCCGGATCAACGCGCGCGGCAGCCGGGGCTACCGCGGCTGGAGAGGCGACCGGCGATGCTGCCGGCGACGCGGCTGGCTTAGGAGCCGCGGGCGGCGAGGCGGCTGGTGGAGCGGCGGTGGCCGCGGGTTTGGCTGTTGGGCTCGGGGGAGCCGCTGGCGAGCATGCGGCCAGTAAGCCGGCTCCCGAGACGAGCAACAAGGACCGCAACAATTGACGTCGTGACGTTCGAGGAGGCATGTGGAACCTCTTTTGAGTCGAGAATGGAGACGCGGTTCACCCTGGGTGAATATCAGCCCGAATATTCTTTGAGACCTCACTGTTTCAGCTTGCGCCATGGTAGTTGGCTGGACATGATCGGTCAATGAATTCGTCAGCAAGGAGTGCGGACGTCGCTCCAAACCGCTGGTGAGCGCGCGAGTGCTGTAAGCTCAGCACGGATTCCTGGCTGATGCCGCGGGCATCAGGGAGTGTGGGGGACACGTGACCGATGTAACCATTGTCTACAGCCCAGTGTCTGAGCCTGATGTGCGTGCCATTGCGGACGGACTGCTCCCCTCCGGGTTTCAGCTCAATTGTGTTCCGCGCGAGGCGATAGCCGAGGCAATTCAAGGGGCGGAGTTTCTCTGCGGATTCATTGGCAGCCTTCCAACGGACGCGTTAGTACGGTCCAGGGCGCGAGGTCTGAAGCTGGTCCAGCTCATGAGTGCTGGCTATGACAACTTCAATCTGGACGGTGCGCGCGAGGCGCGGCTCCCGGTATCCGTCAACGGCGGGGCAAACGCCATCGCCGTGGCTGAACACGCCATCATGATGATGTTGGCCACACTCAAGCACGCCCACGCGCTAGACGCGGAGCTGCGCACCGGCGCCTGGCGGAGCGGTCCCACGGGATCGCAGCGGGTCTATGAGCTGTATCAGTCCACGGTGGGCATCGTGGGCATGGGACGCATCGGGCAGGAAGTTGCCAAGCGGCTCGCGGGCTGGGATGCTTCCATTGTGTACTACGATCCCTATCGCCTTGCCCCTGAACGGGAGCAGGCGTTGGGAGCAACGTACATGGAGCTGGATGATCTGCTCAGGGCGGCGGACGCTGTTACCGTGCATGTTCCACTCAATGCCCAGACTCGGAATCTCATCGATGGGGAGTCTCTGTCCCTGATGAAGCCCACTGCCGTGCTTGTGAACACCGCGCGCGGCGGGCTGGTAGATGAGGAAGCGCTCGAAGTGGCCTTACGGGAGCGTCGTATTCTGGGCGCGGGGCTGGATGTGCTCAGCGAAGAGCCGGCGCCTGCGAACCATCCACTGTTTGCGCTGCCAAACGTGCTACTCACCCCGCATTCCGCCGGGCCTACCTGGCAGTCGTTCCCGCGCCGCTTTGCCAACTGTTTTGAGAACATCCAGCGGGTTCAGCGCGGAGAAGCGCCTCTCTGGGTGGTTGAAGAGCTTGCTGATCTATTTCCGACTCAACAGGCGAGATGATGCGCATTGAATTGAGTCCCATCTCCCGGAGGGAATCACCATGAGCGAGCAGATTATTGCACTCCTCGAGAATCCTGAGCCGGAACGCTGGGCCACGGGTTTCGAGTTTACCGAAGGTCCATTGTGGCATCCGGAGGGATACTTTACCTTTGCGGATATTCGCACCAGCCGCCTGTATAAGCTAGCTTCCGGCGGGTCCCCTGAGATCATCCGTGAGAACACCGGCAACGGGAACGGCAACACCTTTGACCTGCAGGGCAATTTGCTCCTGTGCGAGGGTGGCAACCGCCAGGTGACACGTATGACTCCAGACGGCCAGGTGGCGCCCATCGCCACTCATCATGAAGGGAAGCGATTGAACCGCCCCAATGACATCATCTGCCGATCGGATGGCATGATCTATTTCACCGACCTGGGTACGTCCGTCCCGCTGTCCGAGCGAGAGATTCCACACTTCGGGGTTTATCGGATAGCCCTGGATGGAACCGTGTCACTCTTTGCGGGCTGCGAGGCGCCTAACGGCCTCGCTTTTTCCCCGGATGAGCAGACGCTCTACGTTTCCAACACGAAATTCACTCAATACATCCACGACTTTGAAGTGGCCGCGGACGGCACCATGGGTCGGCGTCGATTTTTTGCGGATATGTCCTCCGATGAGAAGGATGGCGTGCCGGACGGCATGAAAGTGGACGCGGCTGGTCGCATCTTCTGCACGGGCGCCGGCGGTCTGTGGGTGTTTGAGGCGAATGGCACTTCGCTTGGGATGCTTCGCCTGCCCGAGATTCCCGCCAACGTGGCCTTTGGTGGGCCGGATCTGAAAACGCTTTTCGTGACAGCGCGCACTTCCGTCTATGCGCTGAGAGTGAAGACCCCTGGACTCCCCCATCCACGATTTGCGCCCGCGCGCCCCGGGTGATGTGTAACTTCCCCCTGTAGTCGTCGAAAACAGCCGACCTATCGCTCGCGAGGGCGGGCTTCAATGATGACCGCTTCCCGTCGATGATCCTCTGGATCAAAGTGCGAGGAAGTGTGTGTGACGGAACACCTGACGCCCAGCGCGGAAGCCACCATTCAGGATGAGTCAAGGCTTGCCAAGCTCCGGCAACTTGCCCTTCTCGACTCACCGGCCGAGCTTGCATTCGACCGCCTGACTCGACTCGCGTCCGCTCTCGCCGGGGCCCCCGTGGCTCTGGTCTCGCTCGTTGATGACCATCGCCAATTCTTTAAGAGTAGCGTTGGTCTCCCGGAGCCGTGGGCCTCGCTTCGGGAAACACCACTCTCGCACTCATTCTGCCAGCACGTGGTGGCAACGGCTCAACCACTGATTATTCATGACGCACGTGAACATCCGCTTGTTTGTGAGAACCTGGCTGTTCGCGACCTCAATGTGAGAGCCTATCTGGGCCATCCGATTATCACCAGCGATAACCAGACCCTCGGCTCATTCTGTGTCATTGACACGAAACCACGGCAGTGGACAGAGTCTGAGATGGAGGTGATGAAGGATCTGACCGCCTCAGTGATCACGGAGATCGAATTACGCGCGGAGCTCATTCGCAGCGCGGAGCTTTCTGCGGAGGCCATTGAGGCTCGCGCCACTGCTGAGCGTGCCAATCTCGCGAAGAGTGCGTTTCTGGCCAGGATGTCTCATGAGATCCGCACCCCGATCAACGGAATCCTAGGTATGATGGAGGTCGTGTTAGGTGCGCCGCTCACCGATGAGCAACGCCAGAACCTCTCTCTGGTTCAGTCTTCCAGTAAGCATCTTCTTGCCATCGTCAACGACATCCTGGACATTTCGAAGGTTGAAGCTGGGAAGTTGGAGCTCGAGTCGGTCCCGCTCGACATGAGTGAGCTGGTTGCGACTGCCGTTACCCCCCTAGCTCCGCGCGCGGAGGAGAAGGGGGTGGAGCTCATTGTCAGCATTGACCCACGGGTTCCCACGCGATTGCTCGGGGACCCCACTCGGTGCGCTCAAATTCTGATCAACCTGGTGGGCAATGCGATCAAGTTCACAGCACAGGGCGAGGTGTACGTCGCCGTTGACCTCGATCGGACGTTCCAGGATCAGGTGGTTCTCCACGGCACCGTTCGGGACACTGGAATGGGCATACCGCCCAAGAAGCTTGACGGAATCTTCCAGGTGTTTACCCAGGCTGATGTATCCACGACCCGCCAGTTCGGCGGTACTGGACTGGGGCTATCCATCTGTAAGCAGTTGGTTGAGCTGATGGGCGGGCGAATCTGGGCTGAGAATCATCCGGACGGTGGAGCTATCTTTCACTTCACAGTTCAGCTCACGCGTGCCGCGGAGGTCGATACCAGCCAAACCGTCCAGACTCAAAGCCGGCTGGAAGGACTCCGCGCGCTCGTGGTGGACGACAATGCGATGGTCCAGGCGCACATTTGCGCCATGCTGACTTCCTGGGGCATGCACACGACTCCTGCAGGCTCGAGCGCGCAGGCGCTCGCCGTGCTTGCGTCAGCGGAGCAAGCTAAGAAGTCGTATGACCTGCTCTGTTTGGAGACAGACCTCCACGGCGGTCACGGGCTTGAGCTCCTCTCTCAGCTCCGCCGCTTGATGGTGCGGCACCCTCGAGTCCTGCTCATCTCTCCGTCAGTGTTGCGGCCAGGTCACGCTAAACGTGAGCAGGATCTGACGTATGACGCCAGGATCTCGAAACCGATCATGGCGAGGCGACTTCAGGACACGTTGATTGGCATGCTCGACGAGTCTCACAGGCCATCTTCAGATCTCGGACCTGTCCGGGTGACGGCTGAGCAGCCAATGCAACCGGGACTGCGAATCCTCCTTGTGGAAGATAATCGCGTGAATCAGCTCCTGGCAACGCGGCATTTGAGTGGGATGGGTCATCAGGTCGTGATCGCGAACCACGGGCAAGAGGGTCTGGACGCCCTCGAACGTCAAGCCTTTGACCTTGTGTTCATGGATGTTCATATGCCGATCATGGACGGGCTGCAGGCAACGGGCGCCATCCGCGATCGCGAACGCCAGATCGCGGACGGCAATTCCGCGGTTCCAGCGGAGTCAACGTACGCGATCTGGCGTGACCTCAATCGTCCACTGCCCATTTGTTGCAATGACGGCACTGGCCATGGATGGCGACCGTGAGACGTGTTTAGCCGCGGGTATGTCGGCGTATATCTCAAAGCCGGTGAAGGCTGCCGAGCTTGCCGCCCTGATTCATGCCTGCACGGGTGAGTAAAGCAGCCTGGATATTCGCTCGGTGGGACTGGCATCTCTGCCAAATACGGTTGAGTGAAGAGTGAGGACCAAGTGGGGCGGAGCGCAGAAAACACTCGCCCGCCCCGGTTGCTTTCACTCTTCATTCAACCGTGTTATTTCTTTGCCTATCCCACACCAATGGTCTCGTTCACGAGAACTGTCCACTAGCAGGGCCTGCTCTGAAAATGGCCGATTTTCATCTCGCGATGGTGCCGCGCGGGGCATGGTTACTTTTCAAAGTCGAGCCGACAGCGGGACCGTG
>JBJXFJ010000633.1:0-10652 GCA_046154735.1 Chloroflexota bacterium
TTGAACACCGGGATAAACGCTGAGCCAACGGCTCCACCCGCGAGTACCTGAAAGATGATGTCCGGTACGGTGACCGCCGCAACGTACGCTTCAAACTCGCGACCCGTACCAAACTGGCTCAGGATCACCATGTTCCGCACGAGACCCAGCAGGCGGCTGACGACGTACCCCGCCATGACAACCAGCGAGGCAAGTGCCAACTTGTTCATCCCTGACGTCACGTTAGCGAACGCCTGTGCGGAGCTTTCCTAATTTCTTCACTCGGGCAATCACCGATGCGTGAGCGCGCTGCTCGAGCGCATCATCAAGCGGCGTCAGCGACACATCGACGCCAAAGCGACGCTGCAAGGCTTGAAGTATCAAATGATCCGCAAACCAGGGATTCTTAGGCAGGAGTGAGCCGTGAAGATAGCTCCCATACACGTTGCGATAAACTGCGCCTTCCGTGCGATCCTTACCATTGTTGCCGTTCCCCTGGACAACTCGTGCCAGAGGCTTACAGCCATCTCCGAGAAACGTCTGCCCACTGTGATTCTCGAACCCAACGAGTGTCTGCCCTGGCAAACCGGTGAGCGCCTCAACCACCACGTTTCCAATGGCACGATGGGTTCCCGCGATTGTCCATGCATCCAGAATCCCCAGCCCGGGAATTTCTTCACCTTCCAATGTGCGGAAGTATTTCCCGAGGAGCTGATACCCACCACACACTGCGAGCACGACCACGTCCAACTCAACCGCCGCGCGCATCCCATCGGCTTTGACCGTAAGCAAGTCCTGACCGACCGAGGATTGCTCGCGGTCAGCCCCTCCGCCAAAGAAAAGGATGTCGTGCGCGGCGGAATCAACCGGGTCACCATCCCGCAGAGCCGTCACGGTCACATCGATCCCGCGCCACTCGCACCGCCGCATAAGGGTGATGATATTGCCTCGATCGCCATAGAGCCCCATGGTTTCAGGGTAGAGGTGACCGATTGACAGGTGCATCAATCTTCCCAGAATCCGCGCACGTAGCCCATCTTGCGCAATAGATTACGGGTTTCAAGCATGGCCGTATACGTGGGGAGCATGAACACCGTTTCGCCGGGCTCAGTCTTGGCCAGAGCCATCTCTAACGCACGCTCGATCTCGGGCGCCACAACGATCCGATGACTTTCAAGCCGCGCATACTTCAGACGGACGGCCATATCATCAGCACGTAAGCCTGTACAGATCACCGAAATAGGGCGATCAGCCAACAGCTCAAAATCGATATCCCACAACCAGGAGATGTCCGTGCCATCCGCAAAGAGGTCGTTGATGGCAAGAATGAGTTGAAACGTGCCCGAGGTCGGTAACACCGTGCGTAGGACCTCATTGAACCCAACCGGGTTTTTCACCAGCGCCAGAAGCAGCTCGCGCTGCTCCATCTGCACACGCTCAAGCCGGCCGAAAGCTGCCTCGAACCGCTCACAGCCCTGCTGAATGTGCCGAACCGAGATGCCCAAGGCCGTGGCGCAGGCAGCAGCGGTGAGCGCGTTATACACGTTGTAAAGGCCTGGGAGACGAACCTCCACCTCAAACATCTGAGTAGGTGTTGCAATGGTCACCCGAGATCCGCGTGCTTCCCTGGAAGCAATGGAAGTTACACGGATAGCTGGAGTCGGACGCGTCCAACCGCAGTTGGGGCAATGATAGTGTCCCAGGTGACCGTAAAAGTGAGCGCTGTACTGAAACGTTCCGCCGCACCGTTGGCAGAGCCGCGCATCAACCGCGTGGGGCATAGCTTGACTCCCCGCACTGCTATCGTCCACCCCGAAGTACAGCACGTTCTCTCGATCTGCGCCGAGGATTGCAACGAGGGGATCATCCGCATTGAGAATGAGGGTCGTGGCCGATGGCAGCGAGGTAATCATCTCGCGCCAGAGTGACGCAACGAACTCAACTTCGCCATACCGATCAAGTTGATCACGAAACAGGTTTGTGAGCACGATGAAACGCGGGTGCACCGCGGCAACGGCGGCGGGAGCGGTGGCTTCATCAACCTCAAACACACCAATGCCCGCGCGAGGGCGGCCAAGCGCACTCGCATTCTCAATGACCGCGGTAGTGAGCCCCGTCATGAGGTTTGCTCCGGCGCGATTGTGAAGGGGTCGAAGCCCAGTAATGGCCAGCATGCTCGCCAGCAGTCTGGACGTGGTAGTCTTGCCGTTGGTTCCCGAAAGGACCAAGCAACCTGACGGGAGCCTCGCGGCGAGAACCTGAAGTGCTCGTGGGTAAACGCGCTGGGCCACGTGCCCCGCGATGACGGTGCCTCCGCCCAAGCCAAACCGGCGGCTCAGCAGTGCAGCGGCTTGTCCCGCGGCTACCGCCGCCGAAAGGCGGACACTCACTTATGGGGCTCCTCGGAGCGGAAGCCGGCGGCGTGGCGGCGGGCGTGCACCGGAGTGCCGCCGAGCTCGCCCGCTGTCCGCTCAACGTCGAAAGTCAGCTCCCGCGTTCGATGCGTACGATGCGGTAACGAACTACTCCAGCGGGGACAGATACTTCTACCGTATCCCCCACACCGCGCAAATCAAGAGCCTGCCCCACGGGGGACTGGATTGAGATTTTGCCTTGCCGAGCATCGATCTCACCCGGGCCAACCAGCGTGTAGCTAATCTCCTCATCCTCTTCGAGATCCGCGACAACAACGGTCATGCCAATTCGCACGCGGGCGGTGTTGGTGACTTCAACGACTCGCCCAGCCGCGATGGTGGCCTTGATCTCGTTCATCTTTCGATGAATTTCAGCAAGATGTTGCTTGGCTGCGTCATACGGCGCATTCTCACGGAAGTCTTTATCCGCGGCGGCGAGGTGAAGCTCTTCCTCCGCGGCCGGGCGCTCAACGATATCAAGCCGTTCGAGCTGGCTCTGGAGCTGCTCTAGCCCTGCGGGTGTGAGCTGCACTTGCTGGACTTCCGGTCGATCTGAGTCAATCTTGCCAGCCGCACCGTTCAGGTTCATGCGGCGCTTGATACGCAGAGCCGTGGCAACAGCCTCATCAAGCAGCTTACGCTTGCGGGCAAACGTGAAAAAATCCTTGAGCGGCTCGAGCCGCGTGCTGTTACCTGAGCCGTTATCCTCTTGTTGAGCCTGGTATCGTTCCAGGTCCAGGCGAGTCACCGTTCGCACCAGTCGATCAGAACCGAACCACCGACCAAAGCGCTGCAGCTCGCGGGCCACAGCGGGACGATGCTCCACCGCGACGCCGGTCACGTATTCAGACATCGCTTCGGATAATTTTACGTCAACAGCCATAGTTCACCAGTGAGCAGGATATGTCTAGGAACCCTAACTATTATAATGATCGCTCGGACGAGCACTCAAGCAATCCGCTCCAGACACTCCAAAATGGAGTCCAATTCCTCGGGATTACATTGAGCCCGCGCCAGATCGGACAATTCCAGCGCTATCAGCATGAGCTCATCCGTTGGAACACGCGAGTGAACCTCACGTCAATTCTCGAACCCGAGGAGATTGAGCGTCGGCACTTCCTGGACTCACTGAGTTGCATCAGCGGAGCGGAAGACCAGCTCCGAGAGCCCGCGAACCGCATGATCGATATTGGCAGCGGCGCGGGATTTCCCGGAATCCCAATCAAGATCGCCCTACCTGCGCTCAAGCTCACTCTCGTGGAGACTCGCGCGAAACGCGCCGCATTCCTGGAGCATCTGATCTCGGCAATTGAACTGGAGGACACGCTCGTCGCTCAAACACGTGCCGAGACACTCGGACATGATCCAAGTCATCGTGAACAGTATGATGTGGCGCTTACCCGAGCGCTCGGATCAATGGCCTTGACAGCGGAGCTCTGCCTCCCTTTTCTCAAGCTCGGCGGCCGCCTCGTCGCTCCCCGGCGCGGCGATTCAACCACGGACATTCAGCTCGCTGAGCCTATCTTTCTGCTGCTGGGAGCAAATGTGCCCACCTGGCTCCCGGTTCACATCACGGGAATTGACGACGGCCGTCAACTCATGGTCGCCACGAAACAATCCCCTACGTCCGCGCAGTATCCTCGCCGCCCAGGTTTACCAGGAAAGCGGCCGATAGGACACTGAGCCATGCAGAACGAACTGATGCTTCAGCGGTGAAATCGGGCACCCAGCCCGAACACTCAGCGCGGGAAGCTACTCGCGGCTCCACGCATCCGGGCTGGGAGCCCACATACCTCCGTGATCACGAAAACCAAGAATAGCCGGCACCTACCTAAGCGCAGCTACTCTTCGAACCGCCAGAGCACGGAAAAGACGACACCCAGCACAAATCCAATGAGCAAACCGCCCGCGGTGGCCAAGGCAATAGTGGGCCCCAGCTCGAGCCACAAGAACACGCCCAGCCCTGCCGCCGTGAGCAACCCCACCAGCACAACGGCAAGCCGCCGCCGAATCTGGAAGTGTGCATCAGACAGCGGAGCACCGCTCATAGCAGGACCAACGTCAAATCCGACAACCGAACACACCATCCACCGATACATTGTGCCAAACCCGGCGGATCTGGAGTCGCTCCCGAGACGGGACGATTACTTCAATGGTCCCAGCATGACCACTCCAATGCGCACCCAACTGACGTAAAAACCCAGAGAATGCGCGCCATCGCCCACGCTACCTGCAAAATTGCGCGACCCGAGTGAGTTGACGCGCTCATTGTCTATGAGCGCGGTCACATTCCGCTCAAGGACACCGAGCAACGGTGATGGTCAGCCGAAAACTACCCAGACTAGCGGATGATTGCCGATGCCGCTTGAACGGCAAGTGGAATGAACACCCCGGAGAGGACACCCACAAGTACTACCCCAGTCGTCGCGGTGAGGAGCGACAGTGCCGGAGCCACGTCCACGATCACAGGCTTGTCCACACTGGGCTCCACCAGATACATCTGACGGATGACACGCGTGTAATAGTAAAGCGAGATGGCCGAATTTACGACGCCCAGTAAGAGAAGCCAATACAGGCCCCGCTCCGCAACGGCCCAGAACAGGTATAGCTTTGAAAAAAAGCCTACCAATGGCGGTAAGCCAGCGAGAGAAAGGAGCGCAAGTGATAAGGTAAATGCCAATAGCGGCGCGCGGCGGCCTAACCCCGAGAAGTACTCAAGATCCTCGTCAGGGATATACCGTGAAAGCATGATGATCACGGTGAACGCGGCCACATTGGTCAACGTGTAAGCCAGCAGGTAATACAGCACGCCGGAGAAGCCGAGCTGCGTGGCCACAGCCGGCCCCATCAGCATATAGCCAACATGCGCGATGCTGGAATATGCCAGGAGCCGCTTCACGTTGCTCTGCACCAGCGCCGCGAGATTTCCAAACGTCATCGTTAGCGCGGCCAGCACCGCCATCAGCGCCGACCAGTCTGCCTGAAGCGACGGTAGGGCAACGGCAAGGATCCGCAAAATGACCGCAAACCCGGCCGCCTTCGAGGCCACTGAGAGAAACGCGGTTACGGGAGTGGGTGCGCCCTCATAGACATCGGGCGTCCACATTTGAAATGGCACCGCCGAGATCTTAAACCCGAATCCGGCGATGATCATTGATAGCGCCAGCAACGATGCACTGGTTGCGCCCCCAGAGAGAGCGTTACTGATGCCCGTAAGAGTTGTTGCGCCGCTCACCCCATAGAGGAGGGCCATGCCAAACAGCAAAATTGCCGACGACATGGCGCTGAGCACGAAGAACTTCAACCCAGCCTCACTTGAGCGCAGGTCGCGCTTTGCCCAACTGGCCAGGAATGCCAAAGAGAGACTGGTGAGCTCCAGGGACACGTATATGGACATCAGCTCCGTTGAGCTCGCCATAAGCATGAAGCCAGCCGTGCAAAAGAGTAGTGCGGCGTAAAACTCACCCTCATACTGCTCAACCAGGTCGGTGAACGTTTCCGACGCCAGAAGTACGAGCGCCGCCGCAACCAGGAAGAGAATCTTGAAAAATATCGCGTAACTATCAATCGTTAAGGCGCCGGAGAATGACGACTCCACGCGTCCAATCAGCGTAATCACCGCGCCCAGGGTTACAAACACACCCAGCACCGCAAGATACAGCAGCGGCCGACGCGATGTGCCTGCCGGCAAAAACACGCTCACCAACAACACCATACAGGCCCAGACCGTCAGGACAATCTCCGGCGCCAGTAAAGAGATATTCACGTCGTCCTCCGTCCGAACCTATCCAAATAACCGCGCAATGGGGCTGACGCCCCCGGCGATCATCTCCGCGATGACGTTCGGGAACACTCCGACCAGAATGATGACCGCCACCAGGGTGCCCACGGCGAACCCCTCGCGAGCGGAGATATCAGTGAGATGCGACTCGCGCCATTCCTGACCGAGTGGTCCCATGAAGACCCGTTCCAGCATCCACAGGAGGTAGCCTGCCGTAATGACAATGGCGAATGCGCCGATCGCGGTATACCACTGCCACACTGGAAATGCACCGATGAAGACGAGGAATTCGCCCACAAATCCACTCATGCCCGGCATACCAAGCGAGGCCAACGCGGCCACCATAAAGAGGGCCGCGGCCACCGGCATGCGCTGCGCCAAACCTGCCATTCGAGGAATTTCGCGCGTGTGCGTACGGTCATACACCACGCCCACCATCATGAAGAGCAAGCCCGTGATGGTCCCATGGGTAACCATTTGAAAGACCGCGCCCTCGAAACCAACCTGCGTTAAAGCCGCCAATCCCAGGATCACATAACCCATGTGGCTGATACTCGAATTGGCAATCATCTTCTTGAGATCCGTCTGGGCCAGCGCCACCATGGCGCCATAGATGATATTGATCACGGCCAGCACCGCCAGAAGCCACGAGAGCTGCTGCGCAGCCTCAGGCAGGACATTGACACATAAGCGCAGCAGGCCATAACCACCCATTTTCAGGAGTACGCCCGCCAGTAGCACACTCCCGGGCGTAGGCGCCTCCACGTGCGCATCGGGGAGCCAGGTATGGAACGGGAACATGGGCACCTTTACCGCGAATCCAATGGCCAGCAAAAGGAAGAGCGCCACCTGAACACCGGGAGCGAGTGACCTCGCCGCGTTGGAAAGTTCCACCATGTCAAAGCTGCGGCCACCCGTGGCGAAGAACAGCGCCAGGATTCCCAGCAGCATAAACGCGCTGCCAACCACCGTATAGACGATGAACTTCATCGCGGCATACTCACGCCGCGGCCCACCCCAGATTCCGATGAGTAGGTACATCGGAACCAGCTCAAGCTCCCAGAAGAGGAAGAAGAGGAAGAA
The DNA here is from genome assembly GCA_046154735.1 of Chloroflexota bacterium. GTDB lineage: Bacteria > Chloroflexota > UBA6077 > UBA6077 > JACCZL01 > CAVXYC01. The sequence goes on from JBJXFJ010000633.1 coordinate 7,258, forward strand.
GTCCATCGATGTAAACACGCCCGAGACGGCCGTCTGCAACACCAACAGGATCGCGAAGTACAACTGCGGACGGTGCGCCTGATTCCACGAAATAACGATTGCCAGAAATCCCAGAAGCGTGTTGAGAACGAGCAAAGGGAGACTGATGCCATCCACGCCGAGCCGGAAGTACGACCGAATAGGCGGGAGCCACATGAAACCGCTATCAAACTGGAAGCCGGCGGAGGATCGATTGAACGCCGCAAATAGCCAGATTGAAAAGGCAAGCGTGACCAGCGAAATCACCGTGGCCCAACGCCGAGGGGCGCGCGCGTCACCGCCGCCCAGGATGCCAATCAGAATGGCCCCAACCAGTGGAAGCCAGACGATAAGCTGAAGGACGAGGGCTTCAAGCGACATGGCGGCTCCTGAAGATGAAATCAATGGTGAGATGGTTCAGACTGGTGACGCTACCGAACACGAATCACCACCAGGAAGACCGCGATGATCACGAATCCACCGAAGACCGCGAGCGCATAGGACTGCACACGGCCCGTCTGGGCGAGTCGCAGTGCGCCACCCGCGTTTATGGTGGCCCGAGCCACCCCGTTCACCACGCCATCGATCACGCGGCGATCGAAGTTTGAAATCGATTGCCCGCCACCGATGAACACAGACCCGATCAAGGCGTTATAGAGCCGATCCAGCCCGTACTTATTGATTGCCCCGAGATAGATCGGACGGAACATCGCCGTCATAGTTGCCGGGGAGAGTGACTTGCTGTAGTACATGGCCCAGGCCATGCCAATGCCCGCCAGAGCAAGCGCAACCGACAAACCTGCAACAAGCGCACTGGGCTCCAGGTGATGAGGATGCCCGTGCTCGAGAAAATTACCAAAACCATTGCCGAAGAATGGGGAGCCCCACAGGCCCGTCAGCACACTTGGCACAGCCAGAATCAGTAATGGCACAGCCATGGTGGGATACCGGTCCACCCACTCGTGCGGATGCTCATGGCCGCGTTGTGTGCCAGCGAACGTCAAAAACACAGCTCGGAACATATAGAACGCGGTGAGAAACACCGTGATCATGGCGAATACAAAGAGCAGATAAAAGATCGGCTCCCCGTGAATCGCCCGGTCATAGGTCGCCAACAGCACCTCGTCCTTGCTCCAGAACCCGCTGAGTGGTGGAATTCCGGCCAGTGAAAGCGCGGCGATGACCATGGTGATGCCGGTGATTCGCAACGGCTTCCACAGCCCCCCAAGGAGGCGGAGGTCTTGCGTGCCCGCGGCATGAATGATGCTGCCCGCCGTCAGGAAGAGCAGGGCTTTGAAAAACGCATGGTTGAACAAGTGGAAGATACTGGCGGAGTAAGCGCCTGCTCCCAGAGCGAGCATCATGTACCCGAGCTGACTGATGGTGGAATACGCCATCACCCGCTTCAGGTCATACGCCACCACGCCCATGGTGGCCGCGAAAATTGCCGTGAACCCGCCAATAACCGCCACCACCAACATAGCCGTGGCAGAATGTTCGGTCACTGGCAGCATTCTCGCCATCAAGTAGACGCCGGCGGCCACCATGGTCGCCGCGTGGATGAGCGCAGAGACCGGTGTGGGGCCCTCCATAGCATCGGGTAGCCAAACATGTAGAGGAAACTGAGCCGATTTGCCAACGGCGCCGGCAAACACCAGCAAGGCCGCGATGGTCACGTCAGTGCTGGTGAATGCACCACTCGCCGCCGCGATCTCCAACTCGGTAAACCCGAGGTTCCCCACCCGCCACCAGATGTACAAGATGCCGAGCAGGAGACCGAAATCCCCTAGCCGAGTGGTGACAAACGCCTTCTTCGCTGCTTCAAACGGCGACGGTCGCTGATCTACCGCGTTTTCGAGCTGAGGCTCAGACGGACCACGGTCATACCAGAACCCAATGAGCAGAAATGACCCGAGGCCCACGCCCTCCCAGAACATGTACACAGCCAGGAGATTATTGGACAGCACCAGTCCCAGCATGGCGCTGGAAAACAGGCCAAGCAGAGCAAAGAACCGGGCATAACTGGGGTCAAGCTCCCAATGCCCGTGGTGTTCGTGCCGCATGTACCCACGTGAGTAGAGATGGACCAACAAACTGACCGAAGTGACGACCACGAGCATGATGGCGGCGAGTGGGTCCACCCGCATGCCGATGCTCAAGGTTAACTCGGGGCTAAGCGTTAGCCAGGGGATGTCCACATTAAGCTCACGTCCCCCCAAAACCTCCATGAAGATCAGCATGGAAATGACGAAGGATGCAGCCACCGCGGCCGTTGCCAGCCAACCAGCCGGCTCCTTACTGCGGCGCATGAACAGGATAATGACCACAAAGGCGGCGAACGGAAGCACGGGAACGAGCCACGCTTGATTAATCACGGCTTTATCCCTTCAACAAGTCGATCTGGTCGACTCGCACCGTGCGACGGAGGCGGTAGACCGCAATCACAATTGCTAATCCCACGGCAGCCTCAGCAGCAGCGACCGTGATGATGAAAATGGCGAATATCTGCCCAGCCATCTCCTGGCTGGGCTGGAGATAGCGTGCAAACGCCACCATGATGATATTGACGCCGTTGAGCATGAGCTCGATCGACAGCAGCACGCCAATGGCGTTACGCCGCGAAAGCGCTCCGAACATGCCGAGTGAAAACAACGCTGCCCCGAGCACGAGGAAGTGTTGCAGGGTAAGCGGAAAGAACGTCACCCGTTAATTCTCCCGCGCAATCACGAGGGCGCCAATGAGCGCCGCTGTGAGAAGTACTGAGGCTATCTCGAATGGAAGAACATAGTTGGATAACAGCAGCTCACCAATCCTCTGAGTCGTGGGCGCATCCGTGAAATCGGTCCGAATGCGCCACGGCGTGGTCAGCATCACACTGGTCGTAATGACAAAGACCGCGGCCGAGACGAGTCCGGCGGCAAGCGTCTGCCCTTGATTTGCCAGCCCCGGGATCTCAACTTGCCCCGGGGTGAGCATGATGGCAAACAGCATTAAGATCATGATCGCGCCAACGTAGATGATGATCTGCGCCACGGCGAGAAAATCGGCGCTCAAGATCAGATAGACCACGGCCACACCCGAGAAGCCAAAGACTAGCGCCAGCGCGCTTCGCACCATCTCTCTCGAACGTAACATGCCAATGGCGCCACCTAGGCTTATCAGAACCGCGATCCAGAAGACGACCGCGACGAAGACGTCCGTCATACTCAGGAGCCCCCGTCATTCTTGGGAGCGCGGCCAATGCCGGCCGCGGCAGCCCGTTCCTTATATATTCGCGCTCGCTCGGAGGAACTGAGCCCCTCAAGGTCCGGCGTCCTGGACAGTGCCCCGGCAGCTCCGCCCGGCGCCGCGGCCGCAGGGGCTGCCGCGGGAGCAGC
>JBJXFJ010000013.1:0-2897 GCA_046154735.1 Chloroflexota bacterium
GGCAGCCAGGCCTTGCCGCCCACTTCCACCGCGCCGCCGGTGGGCATGGTCCAGAATGGGAAGAGGAACTGGCTGATGCGCCAGTATGCCGTTCCTGGCTCGCAATCTCGACGACCCGCGTACATCACACCGTAGTCGGTATCCACCACCTCCAGGCTGGGGTGCGGGTCCTGGTTGTACTTGGCCATCGCTACCGCGCCGGGACGCGCATTGCGCGGCGTGGTCTGCTCGCGCTTATCCAGTCGGGTATGTAGAAAGTTGAGGTGAGAGGTGTCAATATCGCCTTCCAGCGCTTGCATCCAGTTGCACTGACGCAGGTGGCGCCAGATAAATGGCGGATTCTCTGGGGACGTATTCCAGATCATGTCCGGAAGCGGTGGTGGCGTTGTTCGCGGCCCCATATACGTCCAGACGAGGCCGTTTCGCTCAAGGCATGGGTAGGCTTTGATGCGTACCTTGTTACGGAAGTTGCTTTCAGGCGGCTCGTTGGGCATGTCAACGCACGCACCCGAGCTATCAAACTTCCAACCGTGATAGACGCAGCGGAGCCCGGTCTCTTCGTTGCGACCAAAGAACAAGCTGGCGCCCCGATGCGGGCAGTGGTTGTCAATCATCCCAACAGTACCAGCGGAGTCGCGGTACGCAATGAGATTCTCTCCAAGATGTCGCACTCGAAGTGGTGCGCCGTCGTTTTCTGGAAGTTCGTTGGAGAAGAGGATTGGCTGCCAATACTCACGCATGAGTGTGCCCATTGGAGTTCCAGGACCCACTTGCGTAAGCAGTTCATTCTCGCTGCGATTCAACATCAGGCACCTCTCAGCGACGCCGCACGATAGGGCAATGGTACCCCCAATATCGAACCACAGAGAAATAGTCGCCCCATCGTTCGATGAGGCGACCATTGATGTTTAGAGCTGAGTTACGATTTTCGAACTACGAGACTAATCGTCGTCATCCGAGTCGCCACTGGAAGGGTTGGCCTCGTCGTCCATGCCCTGGCCATTGCGGGTCCCGCTACCCGGGTCAGTGATCTGTGCGCCTGATTGGCCCATGCCCATGCCGGTGCCCATGCCGGCAGCCTGCGGATAGGCACTCAGCGCACTCGCGGGGGCCTGCCCCTTAGCCACGAGCTCCATGGTGTGCTCCATGCCCCAGCGTACGGCTGCCTGGTCGCCCCAGGTGGACTGGAAGAGTCGCTGGGTTGCCTCGGGCTGATTCTGGAGGACCTGGCCGTCATACGCTTCATGGGCGGCCAAGGCCGGCCCCGCCGGGGCAAGGTAGATGGACAGGCCCGCGCCCAGCGCGATGAGTCCAAGTCGTACATGCTTCATTTCGTGTCTCCTGTGGTTTTTGAGGTGAGCGGTGGTTTCCCCACCTGTTGTCGATTGAGTGCTCTGTCCGGACTAGACACCGTGTCAATGTGATGCTTCCACCCTTAAACGTGATCAGAGTCAAGGGCGATGGCCACCTTGCACATATTCAATGCAGGAGCCATGCCAGCAGGTTCTGGCGCCACCAGTATCGGCGGATTGCAGCGAAGACTGAAGCAACGGATGACACCGGCCAGGCTTTAGGGGTAATCTAGGGGTCCACACGGTGTGCTGGCCCGTTGGCCACTGAGCCGGGAGTACCGGGCGAGAGCACCGCGATAGGAAATACCTGGGAGGACCTGTACTCGATGTACAACGGCAAGAAGGTTCTGGATATCCACGGGCACGTGTCCGCGCCTACGGCGACGCGGGCATTCGTCTCTATGCTCATGGCCTCAAATACCGCCATGAAGAGTCCGCTTTCCGACGGTCGGCCAAACCCCGAGATGTCGGATGAGGAATTCATGAAGAGCTGCGGGCGGCACGCTGACTTCATGAGCGAGCGGAACATCGATGTGCAGGTCATTGGCCCGCGCCCGTTCATCATGCTGGGCTGGATGGCGGATCATCTTCTGCCGGCCTGGACCCGTTTCGTCAATGACACGATCCACAAGCAGTGCACGCTGTTCCCGGATCGGTTCATCGCTGCCGCGCAGCTACCGCAGAACAGTGACGCCCCCGACCTCAGCCATTGCCTGCCCGAGCTCAATCGCTGTGTGGATGAGCTTGGCTTTAAGGCCGTCTACCTGGCCCCGGATCCCAAGGGCAAGCGCACTACCCCTGGCATGCACGAGCACTATTGGGATCCGATCTATGCGGAGTGCGAGAAGCGCGGCCTGCCAATCATTGTCCACGGCACCAATTGCCAGGATCCGCGTATCGGCATCATCCCCCAGAACTACCAGATCGGCTTCGTCTGGGAGCAGTACCTGGCCTCGCAGCTTCTGGCCCACGGCGATGTCTTTGATCGCTTCCCCGGCCTGAAAGTTGTCGTTTGCCATGGTGGTGGCGCGCTCAACCGCTTCATCCCCACGGATCCGCACCTGGGCCAGAAGGATTACACCAAGAACCTGTTTTATGACACCTGCGTGCACGACATCCCGGTGCTCGAGGCGACCATCAAGCAGCGTGGTGTAAAGAACACGCTGTTTGGCACCGAGGCTCCTGGCTCCGGCGCCGCAGTGCGTCCTGAGACGGGCAAGACCGCGGATGACATGGTCCCGGTGATCGACGCCCTTGGCTTCCTGTCCCAGGGCGACAAGGACGATATTTTCCACAACAACCCGCTGGGCTTCCTCCCGGCATTCAAAGAGAAGCTCTAGCTAAGTCAGCGCGCAAAAAGGGCGGGCCCAGCCGGGCCCGCCCTTTTTGTTGTGTTGGGCGTATGGGCATCCGGCCCAGACGTCTTGGGCCACTGTGCTACACCAGGATCCGCGTGCCTTTTGGCGGCTCGGCCTTACGCCCACGTCCGCCTTCACCCAGCGGTTTACGTGTCTCCCAGTCTATTTTCAGACTCTGCTGGAAGTT
>JBJXFJ010000639.1:0-8624 GCA_046154735.1 Chloroflexota bacterium
CCTGGCTCAAGTGGCTCCACCTCTACCATCTCATAATTGACCAGTGAGGCAAATCGATCGTCGCGATCAAACACATAAGCCACGCCGCCTGACATACCCGCGGCAAAATTCCGGCCCGTGGCGCCAAGGACTACCACTTTGCCGCCGGTCATGTACTCACAGCCGTGGTCGCCAACGCCTTCCACCACCGCTGTAGCACCGGAGTTACGCACGCAGAACCTCTCCCCCACAGTGCCACGGATGTAGGCCTCACCGCCGGTCGCGCCGTACAGTGCCACATTACCCGCGATGACACTTTCCTCCGCGGCAAACGTCGATTTGCGATCCGGAAAGACGACCAACCGGCCGCCTGACAGCCCCTTGCCAAAGTAATCGTTGGCATCACCTTCCAGCCGCAGCGTGATCCCCGAGGGAACGAACGCGCCAAAGCTCTGCCCGGCGGATCCTCGCAAATGAATATCAATCGTGCCATCCGGGAGCCCCTGGCCGCCATACTTTCGCGTCACTGAGGAGCCAAGCAGCGTACCCACGGTCCGATTCACGTTGCGGATCGGTAACTTGATACACACCGGCTCTTTGCGCTCGAGCGCGGGCTCAGCTAGCCGAATGAGCTCCTGATCAAGGGCTTCACTGAGACCATGATCCTGCTGCTTCGTGCAATACAAGTCCTGATGCTCAAAGGGATTCACCGCAACGGCGAGGATCGGTGAGAGATCAAGTCCGTGCGCCTTCCAGTGATCCACGGCGACTCGAGTGTCGAGCATCTCCGCATGGCCCACGGCCTCCGCGATGGATCGGAAACCCAGCGCCGCCAGATGCTCACGCACTTCCTCGGCAATGTATTCAAAGAACGTCACCACAAACTCAGGCCGGCCCGCAAAGCGCTGGCGCAGCGTTGGATTCTGTGTGGCAATGCCCACCGGACAGGTGTCGAGATGACAAACCCGCATCATGATGCAGCCGCTAACGACCAGAGGTGCGCTGGCAAAGCCAAACTCTTCCGCACCCAGGAGCGCCGCGATCACCACATCACGCCCCGTCTTGAGCTGGCCGTCACATTGCACCACAATCCGGTCGCGCAGGCCGTTCTTGACCAGCGTCTGCTGTGTCTCAGCCACACCAAGCTCCCATGGAGCGCCCGCGTGCTTGAGCGAGGTGAGCGGCGCCGCGCCGGTCCCACCGTCATGCCCAGAGATGAGCACTACGTCGCTCTTTGCCTTGGCCACGCCAGCAGCCACCGTGCCCACACCCACCTGAGCAACCAGCTTCACGTGGACCCGCGCCTGTGGATTGGAGTTCTTCAGATCGTGAATGAGCTGCTTGATGTCCTCAATTGAGTAAATGTCATGGTGCGGCGGCGGACTGATGAGCCCCACCCCAGGCGTTGAATGCCGCGTCTTGGCAATCCACGGATACACCTTGCCGCCGGGGAGCTGACCGCCTTCACCGGGTTTGGCGCCCTGAGCCATCTTTATCTGCAAGTCGTCCGCGTTGACGAGATACTCCGAGGTGACGCCAAAGCGGCCGGATGCCACCTGCTTGATGGCTGACCGCCGCAGATCACCGTTCACATCGGCAATATAGCGATCGGCATCCTCACCGCCCTCGCCGGTATTGGACTTCCCGCCCAGGCGATTCATGGCGATGGCCAGCGTTTCGTGCGCCTCCTTGGAGATGGAGCCGTATGACATGGCCCCAGTAGCGAAGCGTTTGAATATCTCACTTGCCGGCTCGACCTCGTCGATCGGAACTGGCGTACGCAGACCGTGTTTGAAATTAAAGAGACCACGCAGCGTTGCCAGCCGCCTGGACTGATCGTCTACGAGCCCAGTGTATTCCTTGAACACGTCATAGCGCTTCGCCCGCGTTGCATGCTGAAGCCGATAGACGGTATCAGGATTGAAGAGGTGATACTCGCCCTCTCGGCGCCACTGGTATTCCCCTCCCACGTCAAGATCCCGATGAGCCAGCTCGTCGGGCCGATCCGGGTAGGCCATTCGCTGTCGACGCGCCACTTCCGCGGCTATCTCATTCAGTCCCACGCCTTCAATGCGTGAGACCGTTCCGGTGAAATACTCATCAATGACGGTCCGCGCAAGCCCGATCGCCTCAAACACCTGCGCCCCGCAGTAGGACGCGATGGTGGAGATGCCCATCTTGGACATCACCTTGAGCACGCCCTTACCGGCAGCCTTGATGTAATTGTGCACAGCATCGTGCGGATCCATGCTGCCCAGGCCATGCAGGTTCTGAGCAATCATGTCCTCAATCGACTCAAAGGCCAGATACGGGTTGATTGCCGCGGCGCCGTAACCGATGAGCAGCGCCATGTGATGGACTTCCCGCGCATCACCCGATTCAACAACCAGCCCCACCTTTGATCGGAGCTTCTCGCGGATGAGGTGATGGTGCACCGCCGAGGTCAGCAACAACGACGGAATTGGCGACCAATCCGCATCCGACCCACGATCGGACAGTACGAGCACGCGCACGCCATCTTGAATGGCCTTCACGGCCTGTTGGCGCACACGGTCCAGCGCTTCATCAAGCGCGGCGCCTCCTCCCGCTGTGGGGAAGAGCCCGTAAATCACGCTGGATTTCAGATGTGGGAGGTGATTGTCCTCATTAATATTGATCAATCGTGCAAGATCATCGTTGTCAATGATCGGATAAGGAATCTCCACCTGCCGGACCGACTCCGGACCAGGCATGAGCAGGTTTCCCTCAGGGCCAACGCTGGAACCAAGCGACGTGACAAGCTCTTCCCGAATGGCGTCCAACGGCGGGTTAGTGACCTGCGCAAAGAGCTCCTGGAAGTAGTCAAAAATGAGCCGCGGCCGATCCGAGAGTACGGCGACGGGCGTATCCGTGCCCATGGAGCCAATGCTCTCATAAGCAGTCTTGGCCATGGGCGCCATAATGAGCTTGAGCTCCTCATGGGTGTAGCCAAAGGTGGCTTGCTGATGTAGCACGGAGCGGTGCGTGTGCACAATGTGCTTCCGCCCCGGTAGATCATTGAGATGCACCATGCCCGCATTTAACCAGGCGGTGTAGGGATGCTCTGAGGCCAGGCTCGACTTGATCTCATCGTCATCCACAATCCGTCCCTGAGCCGTATCCACCAGAAACATGCGCCCGGGCTGGAGCCGTCCCTTGAAGACCACCCGCGCGGGATCGATGTCCACCACACCGGTCTCGCTGGCCATGATCACGCGGTCGTCATCAGTCACCCAGTAGCGGCTGGGGCGCAGGCCGTTGCGGTCCAGCACAGCGCCAATCACCGTGCCATCTGAGAAGGCGATGGAGGCAGGGCCGTCCCAGGCCTCCATCATGGACGAATGGAATCGGTAAAACGCCCGCTTCTCTGCCGACATCGTGGCATGGTTCTCCCACGCCTCTGGAATCATCATCAGTATCGCGTGCCAGATCGGTCGACCGGAGAGATGCAGTAGTTCCAGGCACTCGTCAAAGCTCGCCGTGTCCGAAGCGCCATCGGTAATGATCGGAAAGGCTCGTTCCAACCCTGGAAGGTTGGGAGTTTCCATCAGCGCTTCACGTGAGCGCATGAAGTTACGATTACCCTGCAGCGTGTTGATCTCGCCATTGTGCGCGATGTACCGATAGGGGTGCGCCAGCGGCCAGGAGGGAAACGTATTCGTGGAGAATCGACTGTGCACCAGGGCTAGTGCCGATTCCACACGCTCATCACTCAAATCGGGAAAAAACTCGCCCACCTGCGGTGCCGTGAGCATGCCCTTATAGACCAGTGTTCGGGAAGAGAGAGAAGGAAAGTAAACCTCTCCCTCAGCGAGAATCTCATGCTCACAACGCTTGCGGGCCACAAAGAGCAGTCGATCAAGCGCAATACCGCTAGCCCCATTGGGGTCTGACACAACAATCTGGCTGAAATGCGGGATCACGCCGCGGGCAATACTGCCCACGATCGAATCGTTAACTTCAACATCGCGCCACCCAAGAACGCGCAATCCTTCTTCCGACACGATGGCCTCAACGCGAGCCTTAACGGCAGCGCGCGTGCCGGCGTCAAGTGGCAGAAAGGCGAGGCCCACGCCGTACGAGCCAGCCGGCGGCAGCGGAAACTCAAGGACAGCTCTGAGGAATCGGTCAGGCATTTGAATCAGCACACCCGCGCCGTCCCCGGTATTGACCTCCGCTCCCGTCGCACCGCGGTGCTCGAGATTGCAGAGTGCGCCTAGTGCCGTCGAGACGATATCGTGGCTGGCCCGCCCCTTGATATCCACGACAAACGAGACGCCGCAGGCATCATGCTCGAAGCGCGGGTCATAGAGCCCACTCTTCGCGGGCAGGGCACTGAACGGTGGACGGGCGGGCACGGATGTATGATGTGTCCTCATGATCTCCCTAAGCGCATAGAGTGGGTGAGAAGGGAACAGGACAGCATCGGCCCGTCCGCAATTTGAACTTAAAGAATACGATTGCGACGCCTTAGAGTGCAAAATGTGCTCACGCTGGGGCTGCACGTCCAAAGTCTTCAAGCGTCACTCGGCGCCAACGAGCCCATCGCACCCCCGTCATGCCGACATCGATCCCGTGCGGCCGGAAACCGGGAGATCGCACTCACTGGTCACACGGGCGGAGATGATTTCGCGGATTGTCCAGATGGGCGGCTCGTTGAATTGGAACGTCGCCATGGCGCGGACAACTAAGACGCTGATAGGCACCTGAAGTATCAGGCATTTGACGGTCACGTTGCGAAAGTGCTCCGCTCACCCTGGGCCTATCACCGCCGCCCCGCGCCGCCATCCGGATCATGCATCCCGAGAGCACGCCTTGAGCATCCGACATCGAGGGGTACCCGGGGGCACGGCTTTCAGGCTGGGGAACCGCTCCCGACACATGGGGCGCGGCCCCGCGGAATCTCCACCCCGGAGATCGTTAGACGGTGCTAGCCCCAATACCGTTCGACCGGCCGTGGCGTATCTGTGACAGTGGTGTTCTGGCCCCTGTTGTCAGGACGTTTCGGGACTGACAGAGCCATGTTGAACACAATATGAGCGACGCGGGGACCTAGGAACCCAGTTCTCACTGAGATTGGGGTAGTGCGGGGCGCCCCAGCGCTTGGTTCACGCCCTGTCACGATTGCATCACGACGCATCGAACGGAATTGATGCTAACCCGACTCCGGATCAGTAATCGAAGACGGTCCACTGTCGGGCCAGAAGCCCGACTCCACGGGCTTCCCACTGAGACTCATCGGCTGGTCCGTACTAGAGGGTCAGACCCGGTGTGAGCACCGCGAGAACAGGCGCGCCCCAGATCCCGGACAGTAGTGCGCTGACCGTTGGTTGTTGACGATCATCGCGTTCGCGCGGCTGCTAGAATCTGAAGAGAGATCGCTACTGAACGGATGACCCATCATTCCTTACGGAATTGCGCGCGCGAATGCCCAGAGAGCTCTTTAACGTCCTCACCCCTCCTGATGCGCTTCAGCGCTTGCTGGATCACCTGACGGTCAGGTCACCCAGCGAACGGGTGCTGACGGCGGATGCGCTGGATCGCGTCCTGGCTGAGGATCTGGACTCACCAGCGGACCTACCCTCATTCCCGCGCTCCACCATGGACGGCTTTGCCGTGCGCGCGGCCGATACGCACGGTGCCACTGAGGGGCTGCCCGCGTACCTGACACTTGTTGGTGAAGTGCTCATGGGCCGCCGAGCGGACATCACGCTGGGGATCGGTCAAGCGGCACGGATCGCCACCGGTGGCATGGTCCCGCCCGGTGCAGACGCGGTGGTCATGGTGGAGCAGACGCAGGAAGCTTCTCAAGAGCTCATCGAGGTGCTGCGCCCAGTGGCCAGCGGTGAAAACGTCATTCAGATTGGCGAAGACGTGGCGCGTGGAAATCCGCTGCTCAGGCGCGGGCACACGCTCCGATCACAGGACCTTGGTGGACTGCTGGCCATGGGCGTGACCCGTGTGGCCGTGACTCAGAAAGCCCGCGTCGGCATCATCTCGAGCGGGGACGAGGTGATTCATCCTGAACAGGAGCCCGAACCCGGTCAAATTCGAGATATCAACAGTTACACACTTGCAGCGCTCATTCGACACGCGGGCCACGAGCCGTACATTCTAGGTATCGTGCCGGATGACTATGGGCAACTCGCGGCAACCGCGCGCGCTGCGCTGGACCAGCATGACGTGCTGATCCTGTCCGCCGGGAGCTCGGTCAGTACGCGTGACATGACCTCTGAGGTCATTGCCGCCCTGGGCTCGCCGGGCGTGCTCGTTCACGGCGTTTCGTTGCGCCCGGGCAAGCCCACCATCCTGGCGGTGGCAGACAACAAGCCGGTTTTCGGCCTGCCGGGCAATCCCGTCTCCTGTATGGTCACGTTCGATCTCTTCGTTGCGCCCACCCTGGCACATCTCTGCGGTCAGCAGCAGGTACCCCGCACGACCCGACGGGCGCGCCTGACCAGAAATATCGCCTCCGCGACCGGACGCGAGGACTATGTGCAGGTACGGCTGGAACAGAGGGATGGCGAGCCCTGGGCGGAGCCCGTCTTTGGCAAGTCAAACCTCATCTACACGCTTGTGCGATCGGACGGCATGGTCAAGGTTGAGTTGAATCAGGGCGGACTGGTGGAGGGCGCGTGGGTCGATGTAATTTTGTTCTAAGCCGGCCGGTTCATGACCGCGGCTCGTTCCATCTGCCTCGCCGCGGCCGCTGGGCCGGTCCATGCATCCCAGGCGGATTGACAGGCTTGACGCGCGCTGGTTCAACGCCCTGGCGCTCACACCAGCATGCCGCATAACCCGTTTCTCGAGGACATCCCTCTTGACGAAGCGCGGCGCCGGCTCGAGGCGGCACTGGAGCGACACGGCTCTCCCCTGATGGGCTCCGAAACAGTGTCGCTGGATGAAGCGCTGGGGAGAATCACGGCGGCGCCGGTTTGGGCCGCCATCTCAGCACCGCACTACCATGGGGCCGCGATGGACGGTATCGCTGTGCAGGCTATTGACACCCTGGGTGCCTCGGAATCCAATCCTGTGCGGCTTTCCCTGGGGACGCAGGCTCACTGGGTGGACACCGGGGATCCACTCCCGGAGGGCACCAATGCCGTCATCATGCTGGAGCACCTCCAGCGTCTGGACGATGAAACGGTGGAGATCATGGCAGGTGCGCCACCCTGGCAGCATGTTCGCCAGATGGGCGAGGACATCGTTGCCACTGAACTGGTGTTACCCGAGGGGCACCGCCTGCGGCCGGCAGACCTGGGCGCAATTGCCGCGTGCGGCAACGCCTCGGTGATCGTGCGGCGCAAGCCGCGGGTGGCAATCATGCCCACGGGAACGGAGCTCGTGCCACCCAGTCCGCACGTTAAGCCGGGTCAGATCATCGAGTTTAACTCGCTTATCCTGGCCGGCCAGGTTGCCGAGTGGGGCGGGGCGCCCACGCGGCTCCCCGTGACCTCGGACAACCGATCAGCACTGCGCGCACGATTGCTCGAGGCTGTCGAACAGCACGATGTAGTCCTCATCAACGCCGGTTCATCGGCCGGGTCCGAAGATTTCACGGCCGATCTCGTGACTGAGCTTGGTGAGCTCCTGGTGCACGGAGTGGCCATTCGCCCGGGGCACCCAGTGATTTTGGGCATGATTCAGAGTAAGCCCGTCATTGGCGTCCCGGGTTATCCCGTCTCAGCCGCGTTAACGAGCGAGTTGTTCGTTCGGCCCCTGTTGGCGCACCTTCTGGGCATCCAACCAGAGGATCGGCCGCGACGCCAGGCCACACTGACTCGCAAGGTGCTCTCACCCATGGGCGATGACGAATTTCTCCGCGTGAAGCTGGGCGTGGTAGGTGGTAAGACCATGGCCACGCCGCTCCAACGAGGCGCTGGGGTCATCATGTCGCTCGTGCGCGCGGATGGCATTGTCACGCTGCCAAGGTTTTCCGAGGGCGCCCACGCCGGCCAGGACGTCGAAGTTGAGCTGCTCCGCACCCCCAACGAGATTGAGCGGACGATCGTCGCCATTGGAAGTCATGACCTCACCCTGGACCTCATCTCGAGTGAGCTGGTGAAACGAGCCGGCGGCTTGACGATCTCATCGTCCAACGTGGGCAGCCTGGGCGGGCTCATTGCTCTGGAGCGCGGGGAGGCCCATCTCGCTGGCTCCCATCTCCTGGATGAGGAAAGTGGCGAGTACAACGTGGCATTTGTCCGCCAGTATGTGCCGAATCAGCCGGTAACCATTGTGAATCTCGTGTTCCGCGAGCAAGGTCTCATAGTGCCCCCTGGCAACCCAATGGGGTTTGCGCAGATCCCGGATCTCGCTCGGGCCGGCGTGCGCTTTGTCAATCGGCAACGCGGATCCGGAACGCGCGTCCTGCTGGACTATCGGCTGAAGCTGCTGGGCATTGATCCAACAACGATCGATGGGTACGAACGCGAGGAGTACACCCACTTGATGGTGGCGGCGTCCATTGCCGGGGGAACAGCCGACGTGGGCATGGGTATCCTGGCAGCCGCCCGGGCCCTGCATCTTGACTTCGTGCCGCTCCTCAAAGAACGCTACGACCTGATCATTCCCACGGAGCACTACGAGAGCGCCCTGCTCCAACCGCTGATCGCGTTAATCCGGGA
>JBJXFJ010000644.1:0-4670 GCA_046154735.1 Chloroflexota bacterium
GCCCGGAGTGATCACCCTGTGGCGCGGACTCCAGCGTTTGCACGACCTCGTGCTCGGCTTCGATCTCGCCCGCTCCATGGGGATAGAAAATGTGGGTAACGCATAGCGTGCAAGCGCGGGACCTGGCGTACCGGAGCCGAATCCGGCGCGGTTTGAGATCGCCCCACGTTACCGTCATCTTGCGTTTGCTCGTATCCCGAGTGCCAGAGCCGGACACTCATTAGAGCAGCCCGGAGACGTCGTTTAACAGTTGCTAATGTTCCGCTAAGAAAAGCCTGCCTGAGCCTTCAGCGCGTATCGATAGCATTGACCCAGCAAGCGTTCAGCACACCAGTCTCGGGCAGGCCAACCGTAATGGGGACCGTACTCACGTTCAACCATATCGAGCTTCTCCTACTGGCAATTGTGATCGCATTACTCGGAAGTATCCGTTTGGTGATGCTTGCGGAGCAGCAACTTCCGGGACAGGGCGCGGCAGCCTGTGCTCGCTGCGGCGAGACGGCCGCCCTCGTGGATGATCGCTTAGAGCGCCCTCACTTCGGCGGTCTCACAATCATCGAGCGCTATCTCTGCTCCTGGTGCGGTCATGAGCAGCTCCGCGTGCTGAACGCGGCTGATTCACTCGACGGAACGTAAGTCGCGCGAGCTTTATGCCAAGCGCACCGTGTTGGCGAGGCGCGTGCAAGGAGAACCTGATTTGGCCACCATTGAGTTTCATCAAGTCACCAAACGATTCGGCTCCGTCCAAGCACTGAAGGAGCTCAACCTGGAAATCCGTGACCAGGAGTTTCTGGTGCTCCTGGGTCCCAGCGGATGCGGGAAAACCACCGCGCTGCGCATGCTGGCAGGATTGGAAGATCCTTCCTCGGGAACAATCCTGATCGATGGGCAGGACGTGACACAGGTGGCGCCAAAAGATCGTGATCTTGCCATGGTGTTTCAGAGCTACGCCCTCTACCCGCACATGACCGTGTTTGACAATATCGGCTTCAGCCTGCGCTTACGGCGAGTGGCCAAACCTGAGATCCGTGAGCGGGTGGGTGATGTGGCGCACATGTTGGGCCTTGAGGGGCTTCTGGATCGTCGGCCGAAAGAGCTCTCGGGCGGACAACGGCAGCGTGTGGCCCTGGGGCGCGCGGTGGTGCGTCGGCCCCGAGCGTTTCTGATGGACGAGCCGCTTTCCAACCTCGACGCGAAACTCCGCACGGCCACACGAGCAGAGCTGACCAAGCTACACCGCGAGCTTCAGGCCACCTTCGTCTATGTCACGCATGATCAAGTGGAGGCCATGACCATGGCCACGCGCATCGCCATCATGTCTGATGGACGTCTCCAGCAGCTCGGGACGCCGGCTGAAGTCTATGATCGTCCGGCCACGACCTTCGTGGCGCAATTCATTGGCACGCCGCCCATGAACCTCATGCGCGCGCGGCTCAACGTCACGGACGGACGACTCATGGCTCAGGGTGAATTCTTACACCTGGAGCTCTCAGCGGCGCCCACCATGGACGGCCAGGAGGTGCTCATTGGTGTGCGGCCGGAACATCTTTTACCCCTGGCCCCGGGTGATGAGCGCCGGCGCCCCTGGATCCGTGCCAACGTGACCGCCGTGGAAATGCTGGGAAATGAGGTGGTCGTACTGACTGAAGTAGATGGAAGCATCTGTGCAGTACGCGGTCCACGTTCGCTGGATCTCCACCCGGGCTCCCTCGTCCACCTGACGTGCTCACCCAGAGATCTGCACGTCTTTGAGCTCGTCTCTGGCGAGCGCCTGGATCTGACACCCGTGCAGGGCGAGACGCGCGAGATGGTACTGGCATAGCAAGCGTCGCGCCAGAGTCGTTTCATTGTCCTTGCGGGTCCGGTCGGCGAGGTAGCGAAGGGGCTGTCCGCGTTGCCTCGGACCCGTGAGCCGCTGATCTCGATCTCGGGTCCGTGAGCTCCAGGCACAGGGCAGCGTACTCCACTGTCCCGCCGTCCCTTCGGCTTCGAAATGTCTCGGGCTCTCGCGCACTTTCAGTTGACCGAGTGTCAAAGCACCCTGGGGAGCGCAGAGCCAGCCCAGGCCAGGCACCGCGGTGCTCCTTGAGGAACATCGGGTGAAACCCGGGGGAGACACTTAAGGCGAAGTTCAGCGCCAAATCAAGCCGCTTTCATCTCGCATTCAAATGGCAGGTCTATCGTGAGCGCACGCTCCACCCGTGCCGGAGCGTGCGCTGGCAGTGACGCGAGGAGGGTGAACGGATGGCGGAACGGGGAACCATACGCGAGTGGCTCACGGCCGTTTTATTCATTGGCCCGAACGTTGCGCTGCTCGCCGTATTCTCATTCTGGCCGCTCATCCAGAATGTCTCACTCAGTTTTGTTGAATGGGACCTCATTGCGCCCGAGAAGCGCTGGGTGGGGCTGGCCAATTGGGCCTTCGTGCTCGGCGACTCGGCCTTCCGCCAGATTGCGCTGAACACGGCCGTCTTCACGATTGGCTCCGTTGGACTGACGATTACCCTTGGCCTGGCCGTAGCGCTGCTACTGAACCAGCCGCTCCGCGGAAGGAACGCCGTTCGTACCGCAATCTTTGCGCCCACGGTGCTCTCAGGAAGCGCCATTGCGCTGGTTTGGATATACATGTTTGATCCCAGCTTCGGATTGATCCGCGCCATACTGGGCTGGTTTGGCATTGGCGCACCCCGCTGGCTCACAGACCCCGCCTGGGCCATGCCAGCCGTCATCATTGTGTATGTTTGGAAGCACCTGGGGTATAGCGTTGTTATCCTCCTTGCCGGGCTTCAGAGCATTCCGCGTGAGCTGTATGAGGCCGCACGGGTGGACGGTGCCAATTCCTGGCAGCGCCTCTGGGCAGTCACGTTGCCGGGCCTTGGTCCGGTCACTTTCTTTCTCTTAGTCACCAGTGTCCTGGCGTCGTTTCAGGCCTTTGACCTCATCCGGGTGATGACCTCCGGTGGGCCGGTGCTCGCCACCACTACGCTGATCTACCAGCTCTATTACGAAGGATTTGTGGGCTTCCACGCGGGGATCGCGGCGGTCTACGCGCTGGTTCTGTTTGCTCTCATGTTCGCACTCACGGCCTTGCAGTTCCGGTATGTGGAACGACGGGTCACCTACGTCTGACATGGCCAGCATTGCCCGCCGCCGTTCTGGCGACCTCACTTTCCCTCGCCCAGTGTGGAAGCGCCAATGGCTCCTGACGTGGCTGGCTTACGGTGGTCTCATTGCCGTGGTGCTGGCCGTTGGGATCCCCACGTACTGGATGCTCGTGGCGGCGTTCAAGACCCAGCGAGAGATTTACACCTTTCCGCCCTCGTGGATTCCTCTGGCACCCACCCTAAACAACTTCGCCGATGCCTGGAATGCCGCGCCATTTGGCCGCTACTACCTGAACAGCGTGCTCGTCACCGTGGTTGTGGGTGGTGTGAAGATGCTGAACGCGATCTTCTGCGCCTACGCCTTTGCCTACCTCCGCTTCCCCGGGCGTGACGGGCTCTTTCTGGTCGTTCTGGCCGCACTAATGATTCCGGAAGAGATCACGATTTTGCCGAACTACCTCACCGTGGCAGGGTTCGGCTGGCTCAAAACCTATGCTGCCCTCATGGTGCCCGGATTCGCCTCTGCCTTTGGCACGTTTATGCTGCGACAGCATTTTCTCAGTCTTCCGCGCGAGGTGCTGGACGCGGCCAAAATGGATGGCGCCGGGCATCTGCGCACACTCTGGAGCGTGGTGCTCCCCATGTCGCGGCCGGTACTCGTCACGTTGCTCCTCCTCACCGTGGTGCAGCGCTGGAATGACTTTCTCTGGCCGCTGATCGCAACCGACACGGCCGATATGCGCACGCTCGCCATTGGCATCTACTACCTCTTTGCCCAGGAGGGGCAAACCATCTGGGGCGTAGTCATGGCCGGCACACTTTTCGTTGTGGCGCCGGTGCTGGCGCTATTTCTTCTCGTCCAACGACACATCGTCGATGGAATGACCGCCGGAGCGGTCAAGGGCTGAGACATGAACGGAGGAGTCTCTGTGAAACGGTATGCTCGACGTGATGTTCTGAAAGGGCTTGGCGGCCTGGCCGGCCTCAGCCTCATTGCCGCGTGCCAGCCAACGACGCCGGCCGCAAAGCCGACCGAGACCAAGCCCACGGCGCCAATTACCGCGGCGCCCCAACCCACGCCGCAGGCCGCTTCCAAGGCGCCCGCACAGGTGGCCCAGGTGGGATCCACGATGAAGATCGTGTATTGGGGCTCCTTCTCTGGCACGAACGGTAAGGCCGAACAAGAGCTAGTAACGCAGTTCAACGCATCTCAAAAAGACGTTGAAGTGGAATACCAGTTTCAGGGCAGCTATGAAGACACGGCACAGAAGCTGACCGCCGCACTTCAGGCACGGACCGCGCCGGATGTCTCGCTGCTCTCAGATGTGTGGTGGTTTAAGTTCTACCTGAACAAAGTCCTCTTGCCGCTTGACGATTTAATGAAGGCGGAGAATGTCGATCGCACAGACTATATGGATGTGCTGCTCAATGAAGGCGTGCGGAAGGGCCAGACCTTCTGGGTGCCCTTTGCGCGCAGCACACCCATCTTCTACTACAACAAGGACATGTGGGCAAAGGCAGGTCTGCCGGATCGCGGACCAAAAACCTGGGATGAGCTGACGCAGG
>JBJXFJ010000008.1:0-10896 GCA_046154735.1 Chloroflexota bacterium
CAACGACTCGAGCACTGGCAGATACAGAGACCTGCCGCCACCGGTTTGAACAACACGCCGCGAGACTCCAGGACTTTGAAATGACCCTGATCGCGGCCAGAGGGTGTTGACAAGATGGTCCCACTCGTGAAGAATGCTTCGGTCAATCTGGTTAGACTCCCGATTGCCTCGAGAGGCCGCACAAGCCACACCCATTCTGCCCTGACAATTTGGAGCACGCCCCATGCCTGTCATTGATGCTGATACCCACGTCGACGAGTCGGAAGATACCTGGAAGAAGCTGGAAGGTACGCCGTACGAGAAGTACATTCCTGTGACCACCACATTGCCGGCAGAGGAGGCCAAGCGCGCGGGCTTTAACTCGGCCAACCGCCGTTCATGGGTGGTGGAGGGGCGGCTCCAGAATCGGGCAACTCGGGATGAAGTGAACCATCCTCTCCGAGTCTATCGAGAGCTTGAGGATGTTCCCGGACGGCTTGCCCATATGGACACAATGGGTGTGGATGTGCAGGTGATCTTCCCCACGTTCTTCATTCGCTACAACACCATGAACGCGGAAGCCGAGTGGGCGCTGACCACTACGTACAATCGGTGGCTGGCCGAGAAGTGCGCGGGCACGCACGGCCGCTTGCGCTGGGCGGCGGTACTCCCATTCCTGCAGCCTGAGAAGGCCGTAGAGGAACTGCGCTGGGCCAAAGAGCATGGTGCTTGCGGCATCTTCAAACGTGGCTTTGACTTGGATCGTGAGGTGACGGATCGGCACTTCTACCCCGTGTATGAAGAAGCCAGCGCGCTTGACATCCCCCTGTGTATCCACACCGGCCATCCTCTGCCGGGACGTGAGTGGGACCGTGGTTTTCCCATTATGTACTCCTGCGGGAGTCTGGTCAGCTCAGGATTGCCCAAGAAGTTCCCGAACTTGCGCTTTGGGCTCATTGAGTCTGGGGCGTCCTGGATTCCCTATACGATTTCACAGCTTGGGGCGCAAAAGCGGCAGGCACTTCGAGGCAAGCAAAATCAGTTCCCTCGGCTTACTGAGCTTGAGCCCGAGCTATTCCGCGAGAATCGATTCTATGTCACCATCGACCCGATCGATGACGTCGAGTCCATTCTGCAGTTCGGGACCGAAGATAGCCTCATGATTGGCACGGACTATAGCCACACCGATATTTCGGCCAATCTGAGCGCTCTGGATGAGGTGCGCGGCTGGGCAGACGCGGGAAGAATCACTCACGACCAGGCTCGTAAGATTCTGGAGACCAACTCGCAGGTGTTCTACGGCTTATAGTCTGGGCTAGAACCGGTGCTAGCGGATGAGCGCACGAACAGCAGTCATCCCGGCCAGTGTGGCGAGCAGACCAATGGCGTTGCTGCCCACCGTATACGCCAGGGCTGGGCCCCATGCGCCCCGCTCAATGAGTGCAATGGCTTCAAACGTGTAGCTTGAGAACGTTGTGTAGCCGCCCAGGAAACCAACGATCACAAACGGGCGCCAGGCGGAATCAACCAGTGAGCGCTCCACCAGCAGCGTCATCAGGGCACCGATCAGAAGGCTGCCAGTCATGTTGATGACGAACGTGTGCCAGGGGACCGTGGCGCCAAGTCGCTCAAGGATCATGTTGCCCAGGAGATGGCGGGCGCTGGCGCCGATGAATCCGCCCAGGCCAACCCACAGATAATCCACGTCAGCCTCCCGGTGCGCGCCGGACCCAGGGCTGGCGCGGGTGTATGGGAAAAACGCCGTGGTCAGCCCTGAGCGGCATAGCCACCGTCCACGGGAATAACCGCGCCATTCACAAAGTCTGAGGCGTGGCTGGCCAGAAAGACGGCGATGCCCGCCAGATCGGCCGGCACTCCCCACCGCCCGGCCGGTGTGCGAGCGATGACACGGTCATGGAGCCCGTCCACGTCCTTGCGCGCCTGACGAGTGAGCTCGGTATCGATCCACCCGGGCAACACAGCGTTCACTTGAATATCTTCCGCGGCCCAGGCGGAGGCCAGCGCCTTGGTCATCTGCACCATGCCACCCTTGCTGGCTCCGTAGGCCGCGGCGAACGATGCACCGAAGATCGAGAACATGGAGCCAATGTTGATGATCTTGCCGGCACTGCCTGTACGAAAGTGAGGGTACGCTGCCTGGGAGCAGACGAAGGCGCTGGTCAAATTTGTATCGAGAATCCAGCGCCATTCATCCAACGAGTAGTCCTGAGGTGCCTTGCGCAGATTGGTCCCTGCATTGTTCACCAGGATGTCAAGTCGACCCTGCCAACCTGCGGCGCGGTCAACCAACACCCGGCAAGCCTCAGCATCGCTAACGTCGGATTCGAGCGGGAGCACCTTGGCTCCAAGGCGCGTCAATTCGTCCGCCGCGGCGCGGTTCAGGGCAGCATTGCGCCCGGCGACAACGATGCTCGCCCCGGCATCAGCCATGGCGCGGCCCATAGCCAACCCGATGCCACGGTTCCCACCAGTGACTAACGCCACGCGCCCGGTAAGGTCAAACAGGCTCATGAATTCACCCCATTCCGCCGGACTGAATAGTACGGCAGGCGGTGAAATGGGCAACAGCACCAGAACGCAGGAGATCTCCGGAGCGCGGTCATCCAGGGCCGTTTTGCGACTTGATATCAGTAACGGTATCGGCTTAAACTCCATTGAAGGTACTGAGACACTGTCGCAATAAAAATTCTGGGTGGGTGAGGTAATTGATGATGAAGCGAGCGTTCAGCATATTCGGCCTGGCTGTGTTGCTCCTGATGGGACTGGCCGACCAGCCTCCGGCGGGAGCTCAAGCCCGGCCCAGGGTGGTGAGCTCATTCAGCATCGTGGGCGAGCTTGTTGCGCGTGTGGGCGGTGACCGCATCGAGCATCGCGTGCTTGTTGGCGCCAACACTGACACACACACCTATGAGCCGACGCCACAGGATACCGCGGCACTGACGGCGGCCACGGTTGTGTTCCAGAATGGCCTAGGGTTTGAGCCCTGGCTGGATCGACTCTATCGTGCATCGGGCTCACGAGCGGAACAAATTAATCTGGCCCAGGGGATACCGACGCTCGTCCTTCCGGGTGATGCTGATGCGACGGGCCATAGCGACGCAGACGGACACGGTCATCAGCCGGGTGAGCTCGACCCGCACGTTTGGCACGACGTGAGCAATGTCATCCAGATGGCTGCCGAGGTGCGCGACTCGCTGACCGCGATCGATCCAGACGGTGGTTCAATCTATCGAGCCAATGCGGAACAATACATTCGCGAGCTGGAAACTCTTGACATCTGGATTCAGCAGCAGGTGGCAATGGTGGCACCTGAGCGGCGGAAGCTGGTGACTTCGCACGATACCTTCGCCTATTTCGCTCGCCGCTACGGATTCGAAATTGTCGGTACGGCCCTTGGATCCGTCTCCACTGAGGTTGCCGACCCTTCGGCAGGCGCGGTTGTCGGTCTGATCAACGAGATCCGCGCAGCGGGGGTCACCACGATCTTTGCAGAAAACGTAAGTAATCCGCGCTTGATGGAGCAGATTGCTTCAGCCGCCGGCGTTCGCTTGGTCGACGACCTATCAACGGATGCACTGGGAGAGCGCGACACGCCGTCCGCCACCTATGACGGCCTTATGCGGCACAACGTTACCCGGATTGTGGAGGCGCTGCGTCCGTAGCCCTCGGATGGTGATGTGCTTTGCCCCACCCTGCCCGGTGGAAGAGGTTGTACTATTGCCTCTCGCATGCCTGGGCCAACTATTCTCATACTCTCCGCCCGCACCGGTGGTGGGCACGGCCGTGTAGCACAGACGCTGCGAAAGCATCTTCTGACGCTGGATCCAACGTGCAACGTCTCACTGGTGGATGGTCTTGAGCTCAGTGATCTGGGCATCCGGGTTGATCCGGCACGCACCTTTCTCACCCTCACCACCACGCTCATTCGCCTCTACAACTTCAACTATCGACTGACAAATTCCGGACGGACCGCGCCACTCCTGCGCTGGATCATCCGCCAGTCCTTTGGGCGAACCCTGGCGCGCATCGTGCAAGATCACGCACCGGATGTCGTGATTAGTACACACCATTTCATCTCGCCGGCCACGGTTGCGGAGTCTGGCGTGCTGCCACCGTTTCTTATGGTGGTATCCGACCTGGGTGAGCCCCATCGATTGTGGTTCGATCCACGTCTGCAGACCGTTTACGTACCATCGGATGACATGGCCGAATACGCACGCCGCTGCTTGACCCCTCACTTCGGCACCGCGCAAGTTGAGATGCTCGGCTTTCCCATTGAATCCGGAGCCGCTGGCTCCACCAGTCCCAACCCGCGTGAGGGTGGGCTCCTGGTGATGGGTGGCGGAGCGGGCACCGGCGCTATCGATCGCCTGGTGGCGACACTCTCTCAAGGGCTCCCGGAACATCGCATTGTGGTGGTCTGTGGCTGGAATGATCGCCTGCGCCGAACCATTGCTAATTGGCAGCGGTCAAATATCGAGGTCCATGGTTTCGTCGATAACGTCCCAGAGCTGATGGCACAGAGTGACATGGTGATCTCAAAGGCCGGTCCAGTCACGATTATGGAAGCCGTGGCAGCCGGTCGGCCGCTCATCATTACCAACTGGGTGGGGCTTCAAGAGCGCGACAATGTGGACTTTGTGGTGAATCATGGCCTGGGACTCTACTGCCCCGAGGCGTCTGAGCTGTGTGCCGCGGTACGCACGGTGTATGGTCGCTATGCGGAGTTTGTGGCTGCCAAACCGCGCAATGTGGAGCATGGCCCTGAGCGGATCGCGGCGGACGTGCTCAACCGATGGCGGAATTCGGTAGGTACTCCGGGTTCAGCCCGACATTAGGCTGACAGAATACGTTGAGCAGGACTGTGAACGAATCTGAAAACACTTATGAAGTGGAGCTGAAGCTCCAGCCTCGAGACGAAGCGCTTCTTGATCGCATCTGGCTGCTGGATCGACTTGGTCCCTACACGGTGATGAGCAGGCAGCGTCACCGTCACCATAATCTTTACTTTGACAGTCCCGAGCATGCACTTGACCAGGCGGGTGGCAATCTCCGGTGGCGAGTGATCACTGGCGCTCAGGAAGCAGAGCTCACGTATAAGGGGCCTTCCCAGGTGCGCAACGGGGTGTTTCAAAGACTTGAGGTGACGGCTGTCCTCCCGTCCAGCGTGGATCCTCTGACGGTTGAGCCACCGCCCCATCCGCTCCAACTCGCACGGATGATCACTCAAGATCTCGCGCCCACTGAGCTCGTGCTCGAGACCGATCGGCGTGGGCTACGACTACAGAGCCCCTTGGCGCTGGTGGAGCTGGACCTGGACATTACCACGATGCCCACGACCGACTATTGCGACATTGAAATTGAGGGTGAGCTGATTCACGGCGACCCATCGGTCCTGGCAGAGCTTGAGGAGCTGCTGAGCCAGCTCGGCCCCGTGAAGCGCGCGTCGAAGGGAAAGCGAGCGCGCGGCTGGGCCTTCTGGAGAAATGCGTCCAGGGACGTGAGCCGACACACCGCCCATTAGACGACTTGCCGGCCAAGGATGAGGGGATCCGGGGCTGGGGGTCAGGCTCGGGGCAATGCTACTCCCGTCTCTCGGTCGGCGACAGGCGAGATGGCGGAAGTGGACTACTGCGCCCGGCCGATCCGTCCTGGCGCGGCGGCCGGGAATGCCCAGATGATGGCTCCAATGAGGACCAGCGTTGAGCATATGAATGCTCCGGTGAGGCCGCCAAACTGGATGGCGACCGAACCGAGTACTGAGGCGAGCGAGATGGCGAGCGAGAACGCCCCCTGGCTGACTCCATAGGTAATGCCTCGCCGGGCCGGTTCAGCCTGGGCGCCCAGGAGCGCGCGGATCACTGAGAGAAATCCGCCGGAGCACAGTCCCACCACGAATCGCAGGGCCATGACCCCTTCCGGAATGTGCACCACGAGGTGCGCGGCCGTGGCGAGCGCTGCAACCGCGCATGCCACAATGAGCACCCGACGCTCACCCAAGCGCGCGGAGAGCCAGCCCAGCAGCGAAGCTCCAGTTGCAATTCCCAGCGCGTCACCAATGAGCGCCGCGCCAGACCAGCGACCGACCTCCGTTGCGCTCACCAGCTCCTGGAGTCGGAGCGGGATGAATGTCATCACGGAGCCATAGCCTATCTGAAACACAAACAAGAGCAGCATCAGGCCATTGAGTCCGGGCGAGCGCAGCACGTAGTGAAAGCCGGCAAAGAGGCCTTCGCCACCAGTGGGCCGCGGCGGACGCGCCGGCTCACGTACGAAGAGGGCGGCACTGGCAGCTGTGAGCAGGGCAAGAAGCGTGGCCGCGATGAACGCGTAGCGAAACCCGAAGTAGTCTCCGAGCAGACCGCCAAAGGCCGGACCGAAGGCGCCGCCCAACGATGCGCCCGTTTGCATGAGTCCCATGGCCATGCCCAGGCTGGAGGTTGGGGCGGACATGGCCACCAAGCTCAGCGCCGCGGCATTTGCCCCACCGCCGATACTACTCGTCAGCCGAGCAAGGAGCACATGCTCCGGTGCCTGGGCCAGGGCCGCACCGAAGAACCCGGCCGCGGCAAAGAGCTGCGCGCGAATCAGACCTGCCTTCAAACCCCAGCGGTCCGAGACAGCCCCCCAGATGACATTCATCACGGCGTACACGGCCAGAGCCGCGCCATTGATCGCTCCCGCCCAGGCCGCTGAAGCGGCCTGATCCGGCACGCCCAGCTCCTGGATGTACAGGGCAATGAACGGCAGCGATGACTGGAAGGCAATGAACATCCCCGTCTGGCAGATCCAGAGAATGCCAAAGGTAGTGCGCCAGGAGCGCGGGCTTTGAGCGGATGGATCTGCCTGATGGGGTGAGGAGGACGGTGACTGCATGGGTGGGCGGAGAGACTATACTGGTTCGGTCACGGAATCAAGAGTGAGATCACGAGTGGAGCATGCCTGCGGAGTCTCACTGACGTTGACTCTTTGCACTATCGCTTGTCGTTGTCGTTGCTGCCCCGCCTTCGGATACTATTCCGCCAGTCCCATCCATCCGCCGAGGCTTGATGATCGACGTCTCACAATCCGTTGATGGTCGCTGTGCCGGCTCGGGTCAGATCGCCATCCCGTACATCGTTGAGGATGAGATGACCGTGATCTGTCAGCATTGTGGCGCCGCGGTACCGTTGCACCGCGGCGGCAACCCTGAGGACTTCAGCTTCTCTGTCGTTACCCATTGGCCTGAGCGGCCCCCGCTCCGTAACGGACTTGATGGAACACAACTGATGCTGGAATTCTGAGACCTGCCATGCGGTGTGACTCAGACCTGTTTTGGATGTTCAGCCGCGCTAGTCTGAACGTTGGGGTCGAGTCGCGAGAACCGCTCCGTGCGCAGAGTCAGCACCGCCCGGGCACATCCCACATCCCACCCGCAGACGGCGTGATGACCTTGTGACTGAAGATTGGTACTCCCAAAACTACTCCGTTAAGTATGACCGCTCATGTATCGATGGCAGAAGGGGCAGGGGAGGGTGCAGGGCAGGATCAACAGTCGTTGGAGCGCGCGACGGATCGATGCGAGACTGATCGGCCGCGCTGCGGTCTGCCCGGCGATGCGGGGCCCTCCCGGGTCGGTGTGCGGCGGGGAGCTCCGTGCGGTCGTCGGGCTCGGAGCCTTGCAGTCGGTCGCATACTGGACGCGTCGCCGCGTGGTGATGGAACTCGGTCCAACTGCGTCCTTCGAAATGGTCGAGGCCCACTTCCTTCTTCCGTTGTTCATCGCAGCGTTCAATCGGCCAGCGCTCCTTCCACCACGCGACTGCCTGCTTCAGCGGCGTGTCGGCGGGCAGGTTCGAGAGGGCGTATTTCACGGTCCCATCCCTGCGCCATTCCACCAGCAGCCAACGGGCGCTGGATTCCAGATCGGGGATCACTGCAGCCGGAATCCTCACCCGCCAGCGATGGGCCGGCCAGACCCGCACCCAGGCGAAGTCGCCTTCCAGCCAGCCCTTGAGGCCCTTCCGCCAGCGGAACGTCGTCCGGGATAGCATCGTGGCCAGCTGCTGGACCGACACCGGGGCCCGGGTGCCTTCCATCACATGGGTGCGCGTGGCGGCCGACCACGGCCGCCGGGTGAGGTCAGGGGGATCGGTCCAGACGACTTCCTCGCCCGACGGTCCGACAGTCCGACACTAGAGTGTTCGTTGCGCGATTCAAGTGCGTCCCGGTACTCGTTGATGACGCCGGAGCCCGCATTGGCCAGAATCAGATGGTGGGGCAGTGCCTCCGCGCGCACTGTGTCCAGCAGGTCCAGGGCGATCTGCCATTTCGTCTGAAAGGCGCGCTCGTCCTTCGGGACATACGCGGCATCCAGCCGTTCGGGAGCCGAGGTCCAGGCTTCCGAAAGATACAGGCGCAACGCCAGGGAGGCGTCATCTACTTTGTCGGCGGAAGGTAAATCCCCGTCCAATGCACTGGTGGCGAGTTCGCGAGCTCCCCGGCGCGGACAGCCAGCACTCCAGCGGCTGATGCTCCCTGTTCGTGAGCCGCAAGGTCACGAAACTCGTCAGCCGCTTCACGAAATCTCATGTCGAAGTATTTGCGCAGCGCTTGCTCATAGGCGTCGCGATGCCGCAGGACCCGCACATCCACAGCACCCTTTTCCCCCAGGAGCTCGTAAATGTGGGTGTGGCCCTGTCGGCCAAAGACGGCGACTCGATCCAGGAACCACCACTCGAAGTCGTCACCCGCCTCCCGTTTGACTGCATCGCTGGCAAGAATACGCACGTGGTACACTTTTCCGAGGCTTTCCAAGCGACTCGCGACGTTGACCGCGTCGCCGATGACGGTGTAAGCGAATCGGTTTGGTGTGCCGATGTTGCCAACCAGCACATCGCCCGTGTCAAGACCGATCCGGGCTCGAAATCCCGGCAGCTCGAGCGACGTGCCCGCCTGCTCGATCTCCGAGAGGCGACGTTGGCATCGCAGCGCCGAGCGACATGCGTGAGCGGCATGATCCGGGAGCAGGCCCGGCGCATTGAAGAAGGCGAGAATCCCGTCCCCCATGAATTTGTCGACCGTACCGTGCTCAGACTCCAGGATCTCGGTCATATCGCTCAAATAGGCGCCCAGCTGGCTTACGAGCACATCGGGCGGCATACGCTCGGCAATGGACGTGAAGTCTTCGATGTCGGCGAAGTGGATCGTAAGTGGTCGTATTTGGCCACCGAGCCGCGCCTCATGTCCGGTCGCAACGACGTCACGAACGAGATGGATGGGGACGTATCGCGAGAACGAACGGAGGCTGGCCTTCATCCGTTCCACGGCGTCACTCAATGTTGCGATGTCCCGCACGTGCGAGCGTGAAGACGAGCGAGCTTCGAGCGAGAAGCGCCCCACTGCCTCGAGATCGCGCACGATGCTTGCCAGCGGCTGACTCACGAAGTGTGCGAGCAGCAGCCCGAGCCCGATAGCGACAGTCGTGAGAAGCGCCGCCGCGGTCGCGGCATCACGGCGGTTACCCAGGACACTGTTGAGGAATTGATCCTCCGGTGCGATGATTACCGCGAACCATATTGGTCCCGACTCCACTTCAAATGGTTCAAATGCCGCGAACCACCCTTGATCCTGGTGGGAGGCGGTGACCACGGTCGCTCGGTTCCTTGGCAGAGTCTCTAGCGAACTTGGGAGTGCCGCGAGCGCCGCGCGGTACGCGGACTCCGCGAGCTCCTGGGGCCACGCGCCGGATGTGGCCAGAAGGTCGCCCCGCGGTGAAACAACCAGTGTCACGGCGTTGCGGTACCGGCGTGACGATGCGAGAATTTTAGAGAGTTGACTGTTGCTGAGCTCAGCCTCGCACCCGCCCGTATTCTCACCGGGCGACGGTTCGCCGATCGGTAAGCTGCCCCGCGCGATGACATCGCTGGCTATCGAGGGATTCGGAGTCACCGCCGTCCAGCCCCCTTGCGAACGTACCGCTCCATTTGACGGTCGGGGAGCGCTCGTCCGCTCAGTCGCGATGCGACCATCAGGTGCACGTCGAGCGAGGACGGTCGCGCCGGGCTCGGGGAATGCGACGAGTAAGCTGGAGACCGCGGGTTCTGCCAGCAGTCGGACGTGAAGGTAGCGTTCAACGTCGTCGAGTACCGCCGGATTCAATCGTCCTTCGGCCGCGTCAGACTGACACAGGCGAAGCAGAGACTGGACCGATGAAATCGGCTTGGTAACGCTATCGGCAATGCTTCCGGCGGCGGCGCGGAAGAAGCGCGATTCCATCTCAGAGATGGTGCGCTGGACTGCCACGCTAATCACAAACGTTACGCCGCCAGCCGTCAACAGTATGAGCACGACGAACGTGGCCACGAGCAGCCAGCGAAGCGAGATGGTGGCTGACCGCCTTGATGGGCGATTCGGCTGCCTAGGCAAGGTCAAAGTCCGACACGAGTGAACCCTGGAACTATAGCACTCGCGTTGACGTGATGGTCCCGACGAATTGGGGCAGCGGCTGAACGAGACCCACTGTGGCCTCGTACCATCTGCCGCCCGATCGAGTGGCTCATCGCCGGCGCGGACGGACTACCCGATGGTCAGAAATGTGGGCCTGGACGCGCCCGGCGGCCCGAACCGTTGAGGGACCTGCGGTTGCCGGAAAGGATCGAAACGCCCCCCCCCCACCTGCGGAACTACCCACATAGGTCGCGTGCGCGTCGTGGCCTCACACTACGCTGAAAGGGGACCGCGAAGGCGCGCGATGCCTGGACGTAATCAGAAAACCCGCCTTAGCGCGGAGTATGGCGAGAAGAACCGGGATCGTAGCGGCGCCGCCGGCGCAGTCTTTTCTACTTCCGCGGCTGAATTTCGTCTGGCCATCGCTTCTTTACCCATCACAAGACACGCCTAGTCTTGGAAGGAAGA
>JBJXFJ010000018.1:0-4473 GCA_046154735.1 Chloroflexota bacterium
TTTGTGCTTAGCAACTACCCCACGCGCAATGCCCGCATTGGCAACGCGGTGGGGCTGGATACGCCGGCTTCATTGCTCAATATCCTGCAGGCCATGCAGGCCGTTGGCTACGCCACGGGCGATCTTCCCGAATCAGGCGATGAGCTTATCCATAGGCTGATCGATCGCTGCTCCTTTGATACCGAGTTCCTCACCGACACGCAAGCGCGCTCCGCCCCAGGCCAGATTCCCCCAGCACGGTATGGCCAATGGTTTGACTCACTCCAGCCCCGCGTTCAGCGGCAGCTTACTGAAGCCTGGGGCCAGCCGCCCGGTACTGTCTACACCATTGACGGCAAGCTCATGATCCCCGGGTTGCTCTTTGGCAATGTCTTCGTGGGCATTCAGCCGCCGCGCGGCTTTGGCGAGAATCCCGTGGCGATCTACCACAACCCGGATCTCCCGCCCACCCATCACTACCTGGGCTTCTACCGCTGGCTGCGAGACGACTTTGGCGCTGACGCGGTGGTGCACGTGGGTAAACACGGCACGCTGGAGTGGCTGCCCGGCAAGGCAGTGGGCCTCTCCGCGGCGTGCTATCCGGACGCCGTGCTGCAGGACCTGCCTCACTTCTATCCGTTCATCGTCAACAACCCTGGTGAGGGCGCCCAGGCAAAACGGCGCGCTCATGCCACGATCATCGATCACCTCATCCCACCGATGACCACGGCGGAGAGCTACAACGAGATTATGGCGCTTGAGCAGCATATGGATGAGTACTACCAGGTGCAGACGCTGGATCCGGCGAAGTTGCCAATCGTTCAACAGCGGATCTGGGAGCTGGTGCAGAGTGCGCGTCTTCATGAGGACCTCGGTGAGCACCATGTGCCCGATGATTTTGACGCGTTCTTGCTCCACCTGGATGGGTACATCTGTGAGCTGAAGGACGCGCAGATTCGTGACGGCCTCCACATCTTTGGTGAGCCACCTACCGGCGAGCAGGAGGTGGGTCTCCTTCTGGCGCTGACACGTCTGGACAATCCGGGTATGCCCAGCTTGCGCTCGGCTATCGCCGCGGAGGCAGGGCTGGAATATCAGGTGCTCGAGCGAGATCGAGGGCTGCCATTCACGGACGACCTTCCGGCGATGCTAGGTGGAGTCACCGAGTCTGATGCGGTGCGGCTCAACGGCGACGTGATTGAGCGTATCGAGGCGGCGGGGCACACCCTGATTACGGGGCTCCAGTCCGGCACGGTCCCCGCCTGGCCCAGTCTCATAGAGAGAGGCGGCCAGATCTCCAGCGTGTTGAACACCATTGCCACCACCCTTCGCCCCGCTCTGGCCCGCACGACCGATGAGATCACCAACCTCCTCCGCGGTCTAGACGGACGATATGTGCCGGCTGGCCCCAGTGGTGCCCCCACCCGTGGCCTGGCCAACGTGCTGCCAACCGGGCGGAATTTCTACTCGGTGGATCCCAATACCATTCCGTCCAGCGCGGCCTGGGAGGTTGGACATGGTCTCGCGGATCGTCTCCTGGAGCGCTATCTCCAGGATGAAGGCCACTATCCAGATACCGTGGGCCTGGTGATCTGGGGCACCTCGGCCATGCGAACTCACGGGGATGACATTGCGGAAGCACTCTGGCTCCTGGGTGTTCGTCCGGTTTGGCAAGCTGAAAATCGGCGCGTGCGCGGCCTTGAGGTGATCCCGCTGGAGGAGCTTGGCCGTCCGCGGATTGACGTTACCGTGCGCATCAGCGGCTTCTTCCGTGATGCATTTCCCAACCTGATGCACCTCCTGGATGACGCCGTGCGTCTGGTGGCCGCGCTGGACGAGCCGGACGATCAGAACTACGTGGCCGCGCACGTGCGTCGGGAGATGACCGCTGCTCTGGCGCGGGGCGAGGCACCTGAGCACGCTCAGAGTCAAGCGCTGTATCGCATCTTTGGTAGTAAGCCGGGCACCTATGGCGCCGGCATATTGCCTCTGCTCGATGAGCGCAATTGGGAGTCGGACGAAGACTTGGCCAATGTCTACCGGGCCTGGGGCTGTTACGCCTACACGCGTGAAGTCTACGGACACGAGGCACCGGTCGAGTTTGATCGACGTTTCAGCCAGATTGTCGTGGCGGTGAAGAATCAAGACAATCGCGAGCACGACATTTTTGATAGCGATGACTACATGCAGTTCCATGGCGGCATGATCGCCACGATTCGCGCTCTCACCGGCGCCAATCCCACGCGCTATTTTGGCGACAGCGCCAATCCCGCCGCGCCCAGTGTGCGTGACCTGGCGGACGAGGCGCGGCGAGTCTTCCGCACCCGCGTGGTGAATCCAAAATGGATCGCCTCGGTCCAGCGCCACGGATACAAGGGTGCTTTTGAGATGGCCGCCACCATGGACTACCTCTTCGGTTATGACGCCACGGCCCAGGTGGTGGAAGACTGGATGTATGAGCGGGTTGCCCAGGCCTATGTGCTGGACTCGCAGACACGTCAATTCTTTGAGGAGAAGAATCCGTGGGCGCTCCGTTCGATCATCGAGCGCCTCTTCGAAGCTGCCGACCGCGGCCTCTGGGAGAACCCTCCCGCGGAGATAACCGAAGCTATGCGTCAGATCTACCTTGAGACAGAAGCGAATTTGGAGGGCCGGAGTGACGGTTGAGCCAGAGGTCGAAGGACGGACAACGGCCGCGGCTTCTGCCGCCACACCCTCGCTCGCCGTGGGCGTGGCGATGCCCTCACCCCAGCCCTCTCCCACGGGGAGAGGGGGCCAGGCGGCAGCTCCTCGTCCTCAGTTCCCGTTCTCTGCCATTGTCGGCCAGGAGCACATGAAGCGGGCGCTGATCTTGAACGCGATCAACCCCAGCATTGGCGGGGTCCTCATCCGTGGCGAGAAGGGCACGGCCAAGAGCACCGCCGCGCGGTCGCTGGCGCGTTTGCTTCCATCCATCGTTACCATACCCGGCTGTGCGTATGCCTGTGAGGTGGGCGCCACGCTCGGTCAGTGCGTTCAGTGCACTGCCGATGAGCCGCCAGATGAGCCCGTGGAGCGCGCGGCGCCGCTGGTCACTTTGCCGCTTGGCGCCACCGAGGACCGCGTGCTGGGCACGCTCGACCTTGAGCGCGCGATCCAGGAGGGCAAGCGTAGTTTTGAACCAGGTCTGCTGGCGGCGGCGCATCGCGGGATTCTGTACATCGATGAGGTGAACCTGCTGAGCGATCACCTTGTGGATGTACTGCTGGACACGGCGGCCATGGGCGTGAATGTGGTGGAGCGTGAGGGTATTTCCGTGCAGCATCCCGCCCGCTTCATGTTAGTGGGGACAATGAACCCGGAAGAGGGCGAACTGCGCCCCCAGCTCCTGGACCGATTTGGTCTGGCAGTAGAAGTTGGCGGTATGCCCGACCCGGCGGAGCGTGCCCAGATCGTGCGGCGGCGCATTGCCTTTGAGGCTGACCCGGTCGCGTTTGCCCGCACCTGGCAGGCGGCTGAGGATCTCGAGCGAGAGCGCATTCAAGCTGCCACGACATTCCTGCCCAGTGTTCGCCTGAGTGAACGGATGCTGGACCTCATCACACGCCTATGCTCGGATCTCCAGGTGGACGGACTACGAGCCGACATCGTGATTTACAAGACCGCGCTGACCCTCGCCGCGTATGATCACCGCCCAGATGTCACCGATGAAGACGTGCGCCAGGCCGCTGAGCTGGCCCTGCCACATCGTCGGCGTCGCGGACCCTTTCAGCAGCCGCACCTGGATCCCCAGGAGCTGGACGACGCCTTTGATCGCGCGCGCGAATCCTCGAACGCGGCCGATGACTCCCACGGCGACGAGGCCACCGAGGAGCACGGGGATGGGCCAGATGAAGTG
This sequence comes from Chloroflexota bacterium, assembly GCA_046154735.1. GTDB lineage: Bacteria > Chloroflexota > UBA6077 > UBA6077 > JACCZL01 > CAVXYC01. Next base: position 3,857 of record JBJXFJ010000018.1, read on the forward strand.
TTTGCCATTGGCCCAACTCCACCGCTCACGCTGCCGAGCGCTCCCCGTCTATCCGGAGAGCTTGCGGGCCGCCGTGTTGAATCAGCCGTCCTGGAGCAGCATGGTCAAATTTCCAGGGTGAAGCCGCTCCACCAGACCACGTCCCGATCGCTCGCACTCGGAGCCACCCTGCGAGCCGCCGCGCCCTATCAGCTTGGCCGAGTCACCGATGGGAGCTTGGCGCTCCAGATTCGGCGCCAGGACGTGCATGTCAATGAGCGCTCGGGCCCCACCGGTTCACTGGTGCTCTTTGTGGTGGATTCCAGCGGCTCCATGGCCGCGGGCCGGCGCATGGAGCGGGTCAAGGGCGCCGTGATGGGTTTACTGACCGATGCCTATCAGAAGCGCGATCAAGTGGGGATCATCGCCTTTCGCGGCGCACGCGCGGAGCTACTGCTGGCGCCGACCTCGAGCGTGGATCGCGCCGAGCGCTGCCTCTCCGCGCTACCCACGGGAGGGAGGACGCCGCTGGCCGACGGGCTCCGCCTCGCGCTGGACACGCTGGCCCACTCCGCGTCACTGACCCCGTTCCTCATCCTCATCACAGACGGCCGACCGAATATCGCGCTCCAGGAAGC
>JBJXFJ010000038.1:0-4575 GCA_046154735.1 Chloroflexota bacterium
GGCCAGCGAGTGCCCAAAATTGAAGGAGCGGAGAAAGTTACGGGCGGCACGCCGTATACCGCGGACGTGCAGCTTCCCGGGCTGCTCTGGGGCAAAGTGCTGCGGAGCCCGCATCCGTATGCCCGGATCACGCGCATTGACGCATCGGCCGCACGCGCACTGCCGGGCGTGACGGCGGTCATAACTGCGCACGATATACCGTATGTTCTGGCCGGTCGGCGCCTGAAAGATGTGCCTCCGCTGGCACGCGATGTGGTTCGCTTCGTGGGTGAGCGTGTGGCCGCCGTGGCCGCGGAAGATCCGAATTTGGCTCAAGAAGCGCTCAACCTCATCGAAGTTGAGTATGAGGAGCTTGAACCGCTTCTTGACCCGCGCGAGGCGATGAAGCCGGGCACTCCGCTGCTCCATCCTGACATCGCCAGCTACCAGGGCCTGCCGGCGAATCTCCCGGCGGACGTGCCCAACATTCACTCCTTTCTGGAGCGGAAGCGCGGCGATCTGGAAGTAGGCTTTGCAGAGGCCGATCAGATCATTGAATCCACCTACGAATGTGCCATGATGCACCAGGCCTATCTTGAGCCCCATTCCTGCCTGGTGAATATCGACGACACAGGGCGAGTCCACGTATGGGCCACGAATAAAAGCCCATATACCCTGCGTACGCACGTGGCCCAAGCGCTGGAGCTAGACGAGTCAAACGTCGTCGTTGAGCATACGCGCATCGGCGGCGAGTTCGGCGGCAAGGGCGCCGTGATGGATATTCCCATTGCGTACTACCTGGCCAAGTTCACCGGCGCGCCCATTCGAATTGTGATGACCTACACGGAGGAATTTCTCGCCGGGAATCCACGCCATCCGTCCATCATCACCTTCAAAACGGGAGTGAAACGGGACGGCACGATCACCGCGCACCAGGCCCGTACGGTGTTCGACAGTGGCGCTTACGGCGGGTTCAAGCCCGTGCCGGATGTCTCGCTTGGCGGCGGGGTGAAAACCGGCGGCTGCTATCGGATTCCCCACCTGTTGCTCCAGGCATACATCGCTTACACCAATCACATTCCCGGCGGATTCATGCGCGCGCCGGGCGATCCACAAGCCGCCTTCGCGGTGGAGAGTCACTTTGATGTGGTGGCCCGCACGCTGGGGGTAGACCCCTTGGAATTCCGTCGCAAAAATATCATCCAGCAGGGGGAGGCCGCGGCCAGTGGCCCCACCTGGAGCGACATGATTGCACCCGATGTCCTGGAGCGCGCGATTGAGGCCAGCGATTGGCATGCGCCCAGGCGACCAAATGTGGGCAAGGGCCTGGCGGTCATCCATCGGCACCAGGGCGGCGGTGAGAGCAAGACGCGCATGACGCTCAATCCCGATGGCCGCGTAGTCATCACCACGGGTGTGCCCGATGCCGGCCAGGGCTCCCACACGATGATGAAGCAGCTTGCCGCCGAGGTGTTGACTATCCCCATGAACCAGATTGATATCGCCGTGGGCAATACGGACGAAGCTCCGTCTGACCCGGGCATCGGCGGAGCGCGCCATGGGCACATTGCCGGCCAGGGCGCATTTGGCGGCGCCCAGGAGCTTTTTGAACGGATGCGCTCAGCACTGGCTGAGGAGATGGGCTGGCAGGAAGATCGGATCACCCTGGAGGACGGCGCCTTCAAGGTCGAAGGTCAACCCGGCGATTCAGCCACATTCACGCGTGTGGCCGAAATCGTGACACGGCTAAACAGTGGGCCCATTGACTTCATCTACACCTACAACAAGCCCAGCTCAGAGCAAGAATGCTTCATCGCCCAAGTTGCCGAGGTGGAGGTTGATCCAGACACGGGCGCATTCCAGATCCTGAAATTCGTCACCGCGCATGATGCGGGCACGCTCATCAATCCGATGATGGCCGAGGGCCAGATCGAGGGCGGGTTCGTTCAAGGTCTGGGGTTCAGCGTGATGGAAGAAATGCGACTTGATGACGGCCGAGTCACCAACGGCAATTTTGGCGACTACAAGATTCCCACCATCGCCGATATCCCGGAGCTCCAGACCGTCTGGCTGGATGCCGTGGGCCCCATCCCGTTTTCCGGAAAGGCCGTGGCGGAGCACTCGCTCATTCCAACCGCTGCCGCTATCGCCAACGCGATTGATGATGCCGTGGGCGTGCGTATCACATCCACGCCTATCACCGCGGAGAAGGTGTTTGCCGCACTCCAGGTGAAACGGACGGAGCGCTAACTTGCCTATCCAGCGACGGCGCGCAGCCGGTTCAATCCGGGACTCCAGGAGCCGGTCGCCCGCCGCCGCTGGATTCATCGCAATCATTACTGCCTTCCTCGTCAGTGCCTGTCAGCCTGCGCCAGCACCTCGACCGCTCACCGCCATGGACGTGGTGCAGCGCGCCACTGAAACGGCTCGAACGCTTGAGACTGTGCAGATCGTGCTGACCGTGGAAGGCGTGACCGCACCCATCGCCAATGGTCTGGGTCTCACCCGGGCAGAAGGTAGGCTCAAGCGTCCCAATGACGCGCAGCTCAAGTTGAGACTGATGTTTGGCACGTCCACCCTGGAGACGGAGCTGCGTGCCTACGATGGCCGAACCTACGTTCGCAACCCATTGGGGGCGCGCTACGAGGAGCTGAGTGGGACGGCTCGGATCGCTCTGCTGGATCCAGAGTCAGGCATGGCCAGTGTGATGCCCACAATCATTGAGCCCAAGCTTCTGGAACCGCAAACGGAAAGTGGCATCAAGCATCAAGCCGTACAAGGACAACTCCCGTCCACCTCCGTGTCCAAGCTCATTGGGGGGACAGCCACGGGTAACTCCATACTTGTTGACGCCCTCGTGCGGGAGACAGATTGGCAGCTTGCTCGGCTTCGTCTGGCCGGGGCGGCCCTCCAGGGTGACCAACCAGAAGCGGTGCGCGTGATCACACTTTCAGAATGGAATGAGCCGGTCACCATTCCGCCGCTCCCCACGCCCGGCAGCGCCACGTGAGAGCCGCGCCGGTGATGAGCGCACGCTCCTGAGGACCTGCTGAAGCCCGCATTCCAAACTGACCGCTCGTTCCTGCCGCTGCTCGCTGCGGTGTTTCTGGGAGCGGTGGATCAAACGGTAGTGGCAGCCACATTGCCGGCTATCGTCCTGGACCTGGGGCTCCCGATAAATCGTCTGGATGATGTCTCCTGGACCATCACCGCCTATCTAGCCGGCTACGCGCTCATGTTGCCCATCGCCGGACAGATCGCAGACCGTGTGCGGCGTCTGGATCGATTTGTGCTGGCCTGTCTGGTCGTCTTCGCGCTCGGATCTCTGGCAGTGGGCGCCGGCCGCGACCTGCCCACCATTGTGATGGGACGCTTCATTCAGGCCGTGGGCGCCGGTGCGCTGCTGCCGGTGGCGCTCGGACGGGTGGTCACCACGGGCGGGATCATGCCGATGATCAGTCGTATTGGTTGGATCACCGCCATTGCAGAAGGCGGCGCCCTGCTAGGACCGGTGTACGGCGCGGCTGCTATCCAGCTCCTGAGCTGGCGCTGGGTATTCTTGCTCAATATCCCCTGTGCCGTGCTCCTGGGCTTCTGGTTACTCCGGAAGTGGACTCCAGGATCACCGCGCCCAGACATTGGTCCACTCGCCTGGCGCGGCGCAATACTGCTCGGGGGTGCGTTGAGCGTGCTTACCCTGGGGGTATCTCAAGAGGCCAGCCGCCTTGCCGGCGGGGCCGGGCGGCCGCTTCTGCTCCTGACAGGAGCCGCTCTCATTGCGCTGCTGTTCTTGAGTGAGCGGCGCGCGGCGAACCCATTGCTACCGCGAACGCTGCTGCTCCATCGCGGCATCACCGCCACGCTGACAACGCATCTGCTGGGCGGTGCCGCGTTAATGGTGCCGCTCCTCGTGGTGCCACTCTGGGGTAATACCCTGCTCGGCCTAGACTCCAGTCAAGCGGCGCTGCTGCTAGCGCGCCTCACTCTCACCATCCCCATCGGCGCACTCCTGGGGAGCAAGCTCGGCGATAAGATGCCACTCTCAGTTCTCGCGAGTGTTGGCATGATGACCACGGCAGGAGCACTGGCCATGATGGCCACCTGGACCAGTGCTGTGGACACGGGGTCTATGACCCTGGCGCTCCTTCTGACCGGACTGGGCTTCGGCATCATGATTGCGCCAACGAACGCCACAGCCATTCACGCGGCGGGGCTGACTCACGCGGCCTCGGTAGCCAGCCTAGTACAGGCAGCGCGATTGGTGGGTATGACGCTGGCCAGCGCCGGACTTGCCAGCTACGGGCTGGACCATTTCAATGCCCTGGTAGCCGATCTCTCAATTGGCGATGCCGCGGCCTATGTGCAGGCGGTCAGGGCCAGCGCGCAACAAGTCTTCACCGAGCTCTTTCGGGTGGGCGCACTCATCGCCGCGCTTGGGGCCGTCGCCGCCCTGGCTGGTCCTTCTCGGACCGGAGGATAGGGTGCCGCATAACAGCTTCACAGTGGCAAACGATCTGCGATCAGTAAAGAGATTGGGAGACTAATGCTCTGCCAGACAAGGTCTGTGGGTCGCTTCCGTCACCGGGTTTGGGGGGG
>JBJXFJ010000017.1:0-5427 GCA_046154735.1 Chloroflexota bacterium
GACTTCCAGAAATGCGCATTCGTCTGGCTTAGAGGCGTCCTCGGGCGCGGGGCGCAAGATCGCCGCGCTACGGGGGATGCCGTAAGTCGCCACACTCTTTTCCGATCACGATGCGACGATCGCAATGGTGGCGCGGATGGCTGGCCTGGACCGGCCGTCCGCAGGTGCTAACCGGCGAGCTGCCGTTGTAGCAGCCCGAACACATCTGTCGCCTGAATGGACGACCTCTCCAGCAGGTCAGGCTGCTCAGTGATAAACACCGGGGATCCAGCCGCGTCAGTCGTCACCCGACCGTGCGACCCGCGTATGAGTGATGCATCTAGAGGAATGACATCGAGCAGTGTTCGGAAGCCGGCTTTGCGCTTCAGGAGCGTGAGGCCGATTCGGAGCTTGGGGAGCGATATCTGAGGGTCCAGAAAGAGCTCCACCGGATCGTACCCGGGCTTGCGATGAATCTCCACGGTGCGGGCAAAGTCTGGTGCGCGGGTATCGTCCAGCCAGTAGTAGTAGGTGAACCAGGCGTTGGGTGCGGCCACGGCCACAAGCTCTCCCGATCGCGGATGGTCCAGGCCGGCAGCACGCTTGCCTTCCGCATCCAACACCTCCGCCACACCTTTAGCCTGCTCCAGAAGGACCCGAACGTCGTTCAGGCATGTGGGGTCATTCACGTAGACATGCGCAACTTGATGATCGGCCACGGCAAAGGCACGGCTGGCGCCCGCATCCAGGAGCTCCAGACCCAGCTCTTCACGCACCGCCAGGAGACCTCGCTCGCGCAGGAGGCGATTGAGATGGACAGGGTGCTGCACGGGCTGGATGCCATATTCAGAGAGCACCACAATCTTCGTGTCACGGGCGTGAAAGTGGTCAATGAGCTTGCCGCACACTGTGTCAATGGCGCCGAGCTCTGTGATTATGCGCGGATCCTCTGGGCCGAGCTTCTGTAGGGCGTAGTCCAGGTGTGGCAGATAAATCAGGCTGAGTGTGGGCCTGTACCACTCATCAATAAGCCGAGCAGCATTCGCGATCCACTGACTGGAGGCAATGGCGCTCCCTGGTCCCCAGAACTGGAAGAGTGGAAACTGTCCCAGCTCCGTCTGCAATCGCCCGCGCAGCACCTCAGGTGCTGCCCAGACATCCGGCAGTTTCCGGCCGTCAGCGGGGTACATTGGCCGCGGCGTGATTGCCAGGTCAACCGATGAGTACATGTTGTACCACCAGAACATGTTGGCACAGGTGAATTCGGGATCACGTGACCTGGCCCACTCCCAGATCTTCGGCTGCTGGACAAGATGGTTCGATTGGCGCCAGAATTTGATTTCGCATTCATCACGGAAATACCAGCCATTGCCAACGATGCCGTGCTCATTGGGAAGAGTGCCAGTGAGGTAGGTGGACTGCGCCGTGCAGGTTACCGCCGGTAGGGTCGGTTGAATGGCGGCGATGTTCCCTTGCTGTGCAAGGGCCTGGAGTCTGGGCGTGGCAGAGCCAAGGAGCCCCTGAGTAAGGCCGACGACGTTGATTACGACGGTTTTCTGCACGATCAGGTGCCCTCGACGTAGCGCTGAAACACGAGCGTGCAGCCAAACGCGAACAACGCCACGCTGATTGAGGCTGTGGCGCCGGCGGACGACAGCACCAGCGCATCGAACAGCGAGATACCGGCAATGAGCCGGCCGATGGCCAGGCCGATGTTTCGTCCTTCTGCCCGATAGACCGTGCGAATGCTGTACAGAATCCAGCCTGCCAGAAGGACCGCGAGGATGCGTGACTCTGGTGCCGGACCTCGGAGTCCATAGAAAATGGGTCCCATGAAGAGGATGGCCGCCGGCCAGTAGCCAGTCATTGATGGATGGGCCTCACTCTTGGCAATCGCGGTGAGCCCGGCCATGTAGAGCACCAGGAGAAATGAAGCGATGGCGAGCGGCCAGGTGAGCGGCCAGTAGAAGGCGACGAAGGCGGTGACGTACACCATCACTCGGCAGGCTGCCATAATCCAGGGGCTGAACGGATTTGACTTGTGCCAGACATCGTAGAGCACAATGACGCCCATTAAAACCAGCCCGCTCAGCACCACGGTGAGACCGCCGCTTACCCAGAGCAGTGCCAGGCCAACGCCAAAGAGGGCCACCACCGCCACCATTCCCGCTGTGCGTGACACTAACCCCGCCGGCATCGGGCGCGTGGGCCGATGTTGCTGATCCCAGGCGTAGTCGCAGACGTCGTTCAGCACCATGCCGGCGGTGTAGAAGAGCACCATTGCCACAATCAACAGTGTTACTTGATTATCGGGCTGCAGCATGCCGGCCAGCGCCGCGCCCACCAGCACATTGCTGACCACGGTGGGACTATTGGAGATACGGGCCGTGGTGAGCCAGCCGAGCAGCTTGGCGCGCACGGTGAGCGGTCGACGTCTAGCATTGCGAGAGTGAGTCATCGCAAGTAATCAGAGCCGCATCCCGTAAGGGTGCGGTTCCTCCCCCCGGAATCCTGGGTACCGGGAGGAGGAACCGCACCCTTACGGGATGCGGCTCGGTTTTGACTCATCGTGCCGCGACCGCGGTCTCGATGCGTGGAAGGTGAAACTTAGGTGACTGGCTGAGAAATTCGATGGGGTTCTCGTAGACAATCTTGCGGATCAGTCGGTCAGGATGGCCGCGCCGACGCATTTCCAGCACGAAGTGAGCCATGGCCGTTGGGACGGACGGTCCCCAATCACACGCCGAAGCAACACAGATCTGATCACTTCCGAAGATCTCAATCATGTCCACCGCTCGTCCTGGTGAGACCTTGGTTTGCGGATAGAGCGTAATGCCAGCCCAGAATCCGGCTGCCTGGATCATGGGCATGGTGTGCTCTTCCGCGTGGTCGATCAGCACCCGGCCGGGCCTGATGCGCCCATCCGCGGCCATGGTGTCCACAATCACCTTGGTCCCCTTGTACTTATCCTCGAGGTGAGGCGTGTGCACCAGGATGATTTGATTGTGCTCCATGGCCAGGTCAATGTGATCCACCATTGTAGCGAGCTCGTTGCGAGTGACCCGGTTCAGGCCAATCTCGCCGATGCCGATCACGTTGGGGCGATCAAGATATTCTGGGATGAGGGGCAGGACCTGCCGGGCAAGCTCGCGGTCATCGGCCTCTTTGGGATTGAGGCACAGCCAAGTGAAGTGCTGGATGCCGTATTTCGCCGCGCGCCTGGGCTCAAAGTCGGTGAGCTGCTCGAAGTACGCACGAAAGGCTTCCGCGGAGCCACGGTCATAGCCAGCCCAGAAGGCCGGCTCGGTGAGCGCTACACAGCCGGTGAGAGCCATCTGCTCATAGTCATCGGTGGTGCGGGAGCCCATATGAGCATGGATATCGATGTACTCCACTAGCGGGCCTCCTCATCATTTGGATATGCGCCAAATGCGCTCTTGCGATCCAGCTCCGGCAGTAGCTCAGAGCGCGGATCGCTGAGGATCATCTGAATTGTCTGGATGCGCAAGGGCTCATCGGAACAGAGCACCTGGAGCGCCTTTCTGAAGGCGATCAGACGGAAATCGTCAGCCGCGTCGATCTCACGGGCGCGATCCAGGCGATCCAGGAACGCCGCGATGTCAAGGATCATCGTGCGATGCTCCACAAAGTGTTGCTCAATAAGCTCTCGTTGGGTGAGTGGGCTCGTGGCAGTCTGAACGGCCATATACTGCTCCTCTAAACATGCCAGTGGATAACGGGAGGCGCTGGCGCACAGCGCAGCGATTCGACGGCCTCCGCCAGCAATGGTACCAGCGCGTGCCGTGATTCGGTGCAGATTCATGGTAGGCTTGCCACGATTCGCCCGATGGGTTGGACCTGAATTCGCTCACGGAGCCGATACTTCGGGGCGCACTGGAGGAGCACTGGCGATGAAGTTTGCCGCGAACATTTCGTTCATGTTCAATGAGTGGCCCGCGCTCGAGCGATTTCGCCAGGCCGCGGACGCTGGCTTTACCCACGTGGAATTCCTCTTTCCTGAAGAGCATGATCTCGATGAGCTCGCGCGGGCCGTCAACGAGAGTGGGGTCACCATGATCCTGTTCGATTCAGACCGCGGCGATTTCGCCAAGGGTGAGCGTGGGTACCTGTGTCATCCCGGTCAATGGGATCGTTTTCATGCTGGGATTGTGGATGCACTCAAGGTGGCAGAGCGGCTCGGGGCGCATCTGATCAACCCGCTAGCTGGTTTGATCCCGGCGGGTGTCTCTCGTGAAGCGGCCACGGACGTGGCTATTGAAAATCTCCGGCGCGTGGCCCCACTGGCTGAGTCGGCCGGTGTGACACTCTGCATAGAGGGGTTGAACACCAGAGATAACCCCGGCTACCTCATCGATCGTTCCCAGGTCGGCTTCGAGATCGTGGGTGCGGTGGGCAGCCCGGCCGTGAAATATCTCTATGACGCCTATCACATGCAGATCATGGAAGGGAACTTGACGGCCACCATTGCCGCCAATCTGGATAAGATAGGCCACATCCAGATTTCAGACGTGCCTGGGCGGCACGAGCCCGGTAGCGGTGAAATCAACTACGCGAATCTGCTTCCCGCGATTGACGCGGCCGGCTATACCGGCTTTGTCTCGCTCGAATATCGGCCGGCCAATGGAACGCTCCAGGGGCTTGACTGGCTGCCGCGCGAACATCGACGGAATACGTAGCTCGCCCAATTCCAGCGGCCCTGCTCAATACAATGAGAACACCCAGGCCGAACGCCCAGGCAATGACCTGGCACTCCCTTTGGGTTGCAGAGTAGCCTGATGGTATGGATCAGCCGATTGTAACTCGTGCTCCGAACGTCATGGGAGGTACCCCCGTGTTCGCTGGTACTCGCGTACCAGTTCAGACACTCTTCGACTATCTCGAGGCCGGCGAGTCAATCGATGAGCTCCTCGGAGGGATTCCAAGAGTGCCCCGTGATCTGGTCCTCCGATTCTTGCGCGATGCGAAGGACCGCCTGCTTACCGCATCGGCGTGAGGGTCCTGCTTGACGATTGCATTGATTGGCGGCTGAGTCGGGCAATCATAAATCATGACACCAAAGCGGTTCGTCAAGCGGGTTGGTCAGAGGTGCGAGTCAGAGTTTCCCGGCTCCACTGGGAGCGTCGCTATCCCTGGCGGCCCGGCCCCTGAGGGCCGCACCGCGCGATCGCAATCAGCGACCGGGAGTCCGGAGAGCGGTCTCGACGGCCGGGACGCCAGGGATGGCAGCGCTCCCAGTGGGGCCGGGCCGGCTTTGGCCCCGGGGGCCGGGGAACTTTGCTCCGCACCCGTTGGTCAGGGATCAGGGTCTCTCCTGTAAATAACGTATTCCGGTCAACTTGCCGCGGTTTCTGGGGCCTGGATCTGGTAGCCCTGGCGTTCCAAATCGCGCACCATGCGCCGGGTGGCCGCCTGCTCCCGGCGTTCCTG
>JBJXFJ010000051.1:0-11848 GCA_046154735.1 Chloroflexota bacterium
GGGCCCATCAACGTGCGCCCGCCATTCATCAACGGCACGTCGTACTTCTGCACCATCGCCATGATCGATGCCAACATGCCCAACAACTACGGTTTGGCTCGAGCCATTGAGTGCCGCTATCGCGAAGGCAGCATCCTGAACCCCGTCTTCCCGGCGCCGGTGGGCTTCTATTCGCAAACGGTGCCGGTGGTCGAGGACGTCATTCTTGCCGCGCTGAGCCAGGCCGCCGGTCGGCCGCGCGTGGCGCAGGCGGCCAACGGCGGCCTGGTGACCATTGGCAGCTCTGATACCAGAAGTGGCCGCCCATACGTGCAGTACGAGATTTTGACCGCCGGCACCCGCTCCTTTGCCGGTGGAGATGGCTATTCCGGCACGGGTCAGGGCGCACTGAGCGGTGGCGCGCGCCTTGCCAGCGTGGAGATCCTGGAGACTGAGTTTGATGTGCAGATGCTCCAGTTCCGGGTCATCCCTGATTCCGGCGGCGCGGGCACGCATCGCGGTGGCATGGGCCTCCGCCGTGACTATCTGATTAAGAACCCGAGCGTATTCTCCGGCGGCACCAATCGCCACATGGCGCCACCACGCGGGGTTGAGGGCGGTGCGGACGGGCGCCCGGGGCGCACCGTGGTGAATCCCGATACCCCGAATGAGAAGGTCTATTTGGGCCGCGTCTCCAACGTCATGCTGGCGCCAGGGGACGTGCTGCGCATGGAGACTGGTGGGGCGGGTGGCGTGGGCCCTCCGGCCGACCGCGACCCCGCGCGGGTTCAGGCGGACATTGAGAACGGCTTTGTGAGCGAAACCGCCGCCCGAGAGCGCTACGGCTGGAAGCACGGCGAGCGGTGAATCCCCCGGTCCCCAGGGGACCCGATGTCAACGCCCCCTCGATCACCGTCAGGGTCATTTCAAAGTCGAGCTATCGGCGGGACCGTGTAGCACGGGGCCCTGTGCCTGGGACGCGTGAGCCGCTGATCGCGATCACGGGTTCAGGACCTCCAGGCACAAGGCCCCGTGCTACACGGTCCCGCCTGAGACTCGACTTTGAAATGATCCTGGCGCGGGCGCCCGCTTATTTGCGCCGCCGCGCCCCTGACCGTATGATGCTCCCCTTATATGGAACTCTCATATTTGTTTGATTCGTTTGGTAGCGGCTTCTTGCAAGTCTTTGCCTGGCCCACCATGGGCTACATGCTGGTGGGCATTGCCATTGGCTTTGCGGTGGGTATCCTGCCCGGACTTGGTGGGGCGGTTACGCTGGCGCTGATGCTGCCGTTCACGTTCAGTATGGCGCCGGTTGACGCGTTTGCGTTTCTGCTCGGCATGCTGGCCGTTACGGCGACCACGGGCGATATCACCTCCGTGCTCTTTGGCGTGCCGGGGGAAGCAAGCACCGCCGCCACCGTCCTCGACGGCCATGCCATGGCCAAGAACGGTGAGGCCGGCCGAGCGCTGGGCGCGGCGCTCATGAGCTCATTGATCGGCGCGATCTTTGGCGCCTTCGTTCTGGTGGCCTCGGTGCCCATCATTCGACCGCTCGTGCTGCAATTTGCCTCGCCTGAGTTCTTCATGCTCACCATCCTCGGAATCACCTTCGTGTCAGCCTTGAGCAGCGGGCAGGTGATGAAGGGGCTCATCATGGGGGGCGTCGGCTTCGTCCTGGCCATGGTGGGGTTGGATCCGCAAACGGGTGTGCAACGCTACACCCTGGGTCAAATTACCCTGTGGGATGGGATCGGTCTGGTCCCGGTGGCAGTGGGCCTCTTTGCAGTTCCAGAGATTGTGGAGATGGCGGTGAAGGGCACCTCCATCGCCCATGGCTCAGTGGGCAAAATTGGGGGCGTGATGGAGGGCGTGAAGGACACGTTTCGTCACTTCTGGCTCACCATTCGGTGCAGCATGATTGGCACCTTCATTGGCATTATCCCCGGCATGGGTGTGGCGCTCACGCAATGGATGGCCTACGCCCACGCGGTGCAGTCATCGCCCAATCGTGAGCGGTTTGGCAAGGGTGCCGTGGAGGGCGTTCTGGGCCCGGGCGCAGCAAATAACTCAGGCCTGGGCGGCGGGCTCATACCAACCATTGCGTTTGGCGTACCGGGCGGGCTCACCATGGCAATTCTGTTAGGCGCGTTCCTGATACAAGGGATTACGCCTGGGCCGAAGATGCTGACCGACAATTTGCCACTCACCATGTCCTTTGTCTGGATCATTGTGGTTTCCAATATCATCACCGTGGGCATCTCCTTTCTCTTTCTGGAGCAGATTGCGCGACTGACGTTTGCACGCGTGGGGCTCCTCATTCCGCCCATCATCTTGCTGGTCTACGTCGGTGCATTCGCTGAGAAAAATGCCATGCTGGACCTGCTGGTGACGATTGTCTTTGGCCTGGCCGGGCTGGTCATGGTGCTGACCGATTGGCCGCGGCCGCCCCTGATCCTCGGCCTGGTCCTGGGACGCCTTACCGAGAACTATCTGTTTCTCACCACCGCTCGATACACTCCGGATGAATGGCTCACGCGGCCGATTGTGATGATTGTTCTGGCGCTCTGTCTCGCGGTGGTATTCGTACCGCTCTTGCGCAAGCGTTTTGCCAGTAAGGGAATTCCGGAGTTTGCCAGTGAGACGTGATTGGCTTGATGTGGGCTTCACCGTGGCGCTGATGGCCCTCATTGGCTGGACCACGTTTGAAGCCGGCAAGTGGGATGCGCGCGCGCGATTATTCCCCTGGGTGGCTGGTATTCCGGTCCTGGTGCTGCTCACTGCTCAACTGGTGAGCCGCCTGCGTGGCATCCTGGTGGAGCCGCGCGGACCGAGGCTCTTTGAGGAAGCCGGGGTGGATGCCCGCGTTGCCGCGCGCCGCACCCTTGGCATTGCAGGGTGGATGCTGGCGTTTGCGGCGCTGATCTGGCTCATTGGCTTCGGCGTTGGTGGAACGCTCGCCACCCTGATCTATCTTAAGGGAGCCGCGCGTGAGAAGTGGCCCGTGACAGCGGTGATCACGGTGGGTACAGGCATTTTCTTCTGGGCAATGATCACATTCCTCCACGTCCCGTTCCCGCGCGGCGTACTTGGAGATCTCCTACCCTATTAGGCCTGGCGTCTTTCTCCTGACAGATGTACCCGCACTATGAATTGGTGGGGGCTTGCTCATCGCAGTCAGGGCACATTGCCCGCAGATTTCGCCAGGTATAGATGCCCGTGTGGTGTCCGTCTTTCCAGAGCGGTGAGAGGGCGTAGCGGCCGGTCATCTCCAGGTCTTCCAATTCGGTCTGCTCCGGACGAAACACAGTGAGCATCTGCAGCTCACCAGGGCGGCCTCCCTCGCCCTGACAGTGAGCACAGGGGCAGCGCCAACGCAGGTACTCCCAGTCATAGACGCTTTGGTGCCCATCACCCCAGCCAATCAAGACGCTGCGGTGCTCGCGGTCGAGCTTAATGCGCTGGGGCATGGTTTCAGGCGTGGCGAGTGGTTCCGGCATTAGCGGCGAACCTCCGCCGGCTTCTGGATCTCTCGAACCCGGCCGACGCGCCGGAAGCGCGGCAACAGACGCGCCGGCAGTCGCCCGTGAAGCTGAATGCCGGCCTCCGTGTAGCTTTCATCAATGAGGTATCCCTCACGCCGGAATAGCTCCACCAGCCCGCTTGATTTGAACGGCACCAGCACCTCCACCTCTGGTTGAGCATTTCCCATCCGCTGGGCGATCATCTCGCGCAAGCGCTCAACTCCAAATCCACTGATCGCGGAAATGGCGACCGTGTCATCCGGCAGCGGCCCGGGCACGCGCTCCAACGCATCCACCTTGTTGAGCACCCGGAGCATTGGTTTCTGCTGTATCCCCAGATCTTTGAGCACGTCTTGCACGGCCTGCTGCTGCTGGAGCGCTTGCGGGTGCGAGGCATCCACCACGTGAAGTAAGAGATCCGCGGATTCCAGCTCTTCAAGGGTCGCACGAAACGCGGCGATGAGCTGGGTGGGGAGCTTCTGAATGAAACCGACGGTGTCAGCAAGTACGGCTGCACCGCCACCAGGGAGCTCAATGCGCCGGGCGGTGGGATCCAGCGTGGCAAAGAGCACATCAGCGGCCATCACGCCGGCATTGGTGAGCCGATTCATGAGCGTGGACTTGCCCGCGTTGGTGTACCCCACCAGCGCCACCATGGGCGTGCCACCAGCTCGGCGCGCGCGAATGCGAGATCGGTGTGCGCGCACCTGTTCAATCTCGCGCCTGACCACGCCAATGCGATGCCGCAACTGACGTCTATCCAGCTCAATCTGCGTTTCTCCAGGTCCACCGCGGGTGCCAATGCCGCCTATCTGGCGCTCAAGGTGAGTCCAGGCCCCGGCTAGGCGAGGGAGTTGATACTCAAGCTGGGCTAGCTCCACTTGAAGCTTGGCCTCGCGCGTGCCGGCGCGTTGGGCGAAGATCTCGATGATCAACCCCGGTCGATCTGTGACCGGGCACTCGAGCTGTTTCTCAAGATTGCGCTGCTGGACCGGGCTCAACTCAGCATCCACGATCACCAGATCGTAGTTGAGCTCAGACTGTAACAACTGCATTTCATCGACCTTGCCGCGGCCGAAGTATGTGGCGGGATCGGGGCGATCGCGCCGCTGAAGGACCCGGCCCACGGCCAGGCCGCCAGCCGTATCGGAAAGCCGCGCAAGCTCATCGAGCGAATCATTCGCATCCCAGGCTTCGCGCTCGCCCCAGACGAGCCCGGCCAGCAATGCCCGCCGAGGCATCCGCACCGCGCCCGTGTCATGAAGCATTGAAATTGTGGAACGTTCTGTCAAAAGGGTGTGATTACCTCTCTGTATTGTAACCACCCGGATCAATATGCCGCTTTGGAGGGTGCACAAGCTTTGGATACCCTACTCTGGCTCTATGTCCCTGCCCTTTGCGCGCAGCGTGGGGTATGCTCAGAAGTCCACGGAGGACATCATGCTCAGCCGCCAGGATAACGAAATACTGACTCGCGTTGGCCCCGGCACACCTATGGGCCAGGTGTTGCGGAATTACTGGTTGCCTGTGCTGTTCTCCTCAGAGCTTGAGGCTGACGGTGCGCCTCAGCGCGTGCGTCTCCTGGGTGAGGATCTCGTGGCTTTCCGTGATTCCAGCGGAACACCCGGCCTGGTAGCGGAGAACTGCCCCCATCGTGGCGCATCCTTGTTCTTTGGTCGGAACGAGGAGACCGGGCTCCGCTGCGTCTACCATGGTTGGAAATTCAACACTCTGGGTGCGTGTCTGGACATGCCGAACGAGCCGGCAGAAGCCAATTTCAAGGAGAAGGTGAGAGTCAGCGCATATCCCTGTGTTGACGCGGCCGGTGCGGTTTGGACATACATGGGCTCTCGAGCCACCCCACCCCCATTGCCAGACCTAGAATTCCTGGCCATGCCTGACAACCAGCGGCGTTGGGCCTGGCGCGCCATCCGCCAGTGCAATTTTGTCCAAGCGATGGAAGGGGATCTGGATACCAGCCACCCATACTTTTTGCACGGTCGCGTGAACCCCACGGACGGCCAGGAATATGGATTCTGGCATCACGATAAAGCACCCCGACTCTTCGTACTGGACACCGACTATGGCGTCATGTATGGCTCCCGTCGAGATGAGCCGGGCGATTCACATTACTGGCGGACATCTCAATTTTTGATGCCCTGCACCACCATGTTCCCGGCCAGCCCGGAAGGTACCGTTCCTGGCCATCTGTGGGTTCCCATGGATGATGAGAATACGCTCATCTGGTGCTTCTGCTGGAATCCTACGGAACCGTATACCACGGAGGAGCTCCAGGGGTATTCCACCAAGGGTGAGATTAATGAGCTCTGGCATCCAAACAACGGCCATGGCGAGATGCTCCCCACACGGTTCGGTCAGGCCTATCCCAATAGTTATTCCGTGCTCAATGCCTCGAACGACTACGGGATCGACCGCAAGGTGCAGAAGACCAAAACGTTCACCGGAATTCCTCACATACCGCTCCAGGATGTGGCCGTCACCGAGAGCATGGGCCGCGTCAGCGATCGCACCAGGGAGCGTCTGGGCACGGCGGACAGCATGATCATCCGTGTTCGTCGGCGCCTATTGAATGCTGCTAAAGCGCTTCGTGATCACGGCACCCTACCACCCGGGGTGAATGATACGGGCGTGTTCCGCGTGCGCTCGTGCGCGGCAATACTGCCCAAGGACGTGGACTGGGTGGAGGCGCTGGATGATTGGCACCGCGCGCGCATCACCCACACGCTAGAGACCGCGGTGCGCACGGATCGCACCGGGGGCTAGAACCGCGCGACACGCGCATGCCTGCTATCGAGTAATCACCAGCACTGCCACCAGCATAAACAGAGTGGTGAAGAAGGTAATAACCGCGAGCCAGGCTGCCAGAAAGCTGGCCATGGCCAGCCACCCGAGGGCTCGGCCTTGTGCTTCTCGCCGACTGAGGAGCATGTGAATCCAGATGGCAACCGGAGTGGCCACCAGCGCACCAACGCAGACGACAATGATGCCATCACGCGTCACAAAGGCATGGTCACTGTCACAGGAGCGTGGCGCCCAATACGGTGTAGTTAAGAATGAAGGGTGAAGAGTTAAGAGTGTGGAGGGACGGGGCCAGGGGGCAAATCACGCTCATCCGCACTGACTGCTCTCACGCATCACCTTTCACTCTTCACCTAACCGTATTGAGCGTGGCGCCCATTAGGTTTTCTTCTTCGGTGGAGTGGACGACCCGGATGACGATGATGAGCTCGACGTGCTCGTCTGCTTGTTAGACGGTGCCTCATTCTGATTCGTGGTGGCCGCCAGCGGCACCGCTCGGGCTCGCGCGGCCAGCGCTCGTGCCCGCATGTCAGATGTAAGCGTGAATGGCGAACGCGCAGCACTTACCGTAGTTCGACCGCCAGCCACGGTGGCACCAGTGGTATCGCTGATCAGGAATGAAGCCATCCAGCCCGTCTTGCCATCTGGGCCCTGCACATTGCGCCAGTCTCTTCCGCCAGCTTCCCGGGACTCGGCGGACACAAGCGACAATGCTGTTCCCTCAGGGTAGGAGGCAATCTGCGCTCCGGAGGGAGCGTCGCGCATGATGGCATTGAGACCACCCGTTTTCACCACTTGAACGGTGCCTCCGCTGGTAGCACCCGGGCGGAAGGCGGCCTGAGTGGTGGTTGACTCCGGCGCGCTGGCGGTGCCTGAAAGGTAGTCGCTGGCAACCCAGCCCACGATCCCGTCCGGTGAGCGCACGTTCCGCCAGGTCCGGGCATTGGCCTGCTTGTTCTCGCCGACAACCAGCAGCTTAGTGCCGTCTGGGAATGAGCCAATCGCGGCGCCGCCAGGAGTCACGCGAAAATTGACCCCCGTGCCCCCCGTGCCAGTCACGCTCACCGTTGTCCCGTTAGCTGTCTGTGCAAATGTCGATGTTGTGCTCACGCCCACAAACAGGAGCGCAAAGGCAACGGCGGCGGGAACCGAGTATCGGAATCGTCCCACAGCGACCTCCCTGAAAATGCTCTGAACTTGGAATTGAGTACCAGCCTCCAGCATAAGAGCCTGGCAACGTGCTGACGTAAGCCTACTGTATTCTCGATCGAAACAACGAGCACATCGTGGTATACATGGGGGGTCGGGCTACTATTGTACCGCAATCGATTGAGAAATGGTGGCATCAGGGACAGGCAATCGCGCGATTTCGCTCCCGATCCCCAGTGCGAGACCTCCATAAGTGGACGCGCCGCCGGTTACGTTGTGACTTGCGCAATAGGGAATATTCACCGGGCCTGAGGCATGTTCGCCCTGGTGGCTCGGAAGGCTTCCTGGGCCTGTGCTGCGTTCGGATGCGGAGTGTCGGAACGCCCGCCTCAAGAGCTGAGACCTCGGTAGCGCGGTGGTCTTGTGCCCCCCGCCCGAGGGTTCATCAAGCACCGTGTATCCGCCAGGGGTGCGGGCATCCTCGGGCGCGGGGCACAAGACCACCGCGCTACCGGAAACCCCCACTCACCCGAATGATGCACCGGCCCAGGAAGCCCTTCGAGCCGCGCCTCATGCCCGGTGAACATTCCGGGCTAGAGACCCCAGCCACCGCCAAGCTGTAGATTCGTCCCGGTCACATAGCGCGCTTCATCTGAGAGAAGGTAACGCACCGCCGCAACGGCGTCATCCACACTGCCCACGTATCCAGCCGGGATCCGCATCGCCACGGCCTCAAGCTCGGGCGGAATTGGATTCCCTGAATCGATGAATCCCGGCGAGATGGCATTCACCGTGATGCCATGCGGCGCCAGAACACGGGCAAACGTCCGCGTCAGCGCAATGATCCCCGACTTGGCAATGGCATGCGCGGTGAGATTGGGTGGGGCAACGAGCTGCTCCGCCCGGGCCAGGGCGAAGCTAATAATGCGCCCCCAACCCCGCTGGATCATGCCCGGCGCCACCGCCTGCGAGAGATGGAACACCGGGTCAAGGTTATTCGCGAACATCGACCGCCAGCCGGCGTCGGTCTCCTCGAGTATGTTGACACGGTGATACGGACCGACACAGTTCACCAGCGCGTCAATACGGCCCCAGCGCCCCTCTACCTGCGCCACCAGTAACCGGGCCGCTTGGGAGTCTGAGACGTCGGCTTCCACAGCCCAGGCCAGCCCGCCGGCTTGCTGCACCGTCTCCACCAGGCTGTCACCATGGGCCACGCTGGAGCGATAGGCCACTGCCACCGCCCAGCCCCCGCGCGCCAGTTCCATGGCCACACCCCGGCCAATGCCCCGGGCACCGCCCGGGATGAGCGCCACACGATTCGGCAGGTCTGTCATACGGGCATTGTACTGGCGAGCTAGGCGTCGCTCGTTGCCGCCCCCTCCAGCGTCTGTTTAGAACATGCACAGAGTCGCTGGCGCGGCGGGAAGCTCTGGCCGCGTCGGACCTTCAGCGTTGGTGAACATCGGCAATACCAAGCCTGGTAAGCTTTTCAGTGGAGTGAACACTATGTCCATGGAACCTCTCCAGGCACTCTTTCAGCCGGTGGCTCGGCGTCGACTCAGCCCCTCCGTTGAACAGCACGTCCAGGAATCACTCAGCAGCGCGCCCCCGGATTCCGCCAGCCAGCCGGCGCTGAGCGCCATGATCCCGTTGCGACTTGTGGCGGATGAAAAGCGGTTCGCGGGCATTGCCATGGGCGGGGCGCCGGCCTGGGCCATCCGTCTCAAGAAGATCGAAGCGCTCACGGATCGTTTACTCACGGAGCTGCGGGGCGATTGGGTCGCCCTGGCTCAGGAGTACCGCCGTGAACCTCAGCTTTTCCCAGTTGCCTGGGCCCATCGCCTGAACCAGCTCGATCTGGGGCTTGTGAATGAGCTCATCCGTCGGCACAATCGCTATTTTCCAGCCGAGGCCAATCTACCGATGAGCCCCAGAACGGGCGACTATGTTGGTTGGGGCGGCCGAGATTGGCGGTGCAAGCCGCTCACCGTCCACTGGGCGGAGCAGATATTCCCACCCGATTTCAGTAAAGCAGTAGCCGCTGATCCGGTCATACCGTAACGGGAGCTCCTCCATGCGCCTTGCACCCGCACCTGCACCACTCGATTTCAGGACTGAACTGGCCCGGTTGGCCACTGGTTTGGCACTCGCCTGGGCGCTCTTGCTGCCGTCCACGGCACTTGCATCTGAATTCCGCGCGGGCGACGACGTACGTGTGACTCAAAACGAGACGATTGATGGTGATCTCTATATCGCGGGCAGCCAGGTCACCATCGAAGGCCGGGTCAACGGCGACCTGGTGGTTGTCGGTGGAACAGTGCGCATTACCGGGCCGGTGCAGGGTAGCGTGAACGCGGCCGCGGGCGAAGTCTCAATCTCCGGGCCGGTGGGTGGCTCAGCGCGGCTGGCAGGAGGAAGCGTCACCATCAACTCAAATATCTCCGGTGATGTGCTGGCGGGCAGCGGCACGCTGACCACGGCCCGCGGGTCGACGATTGGACGTGACCTGGTGATCGGCGCGAGCCTGGCTGAGGTCAACGGCGCCATCCAGGGCCAACTCACCGGAGGCGGCGAAACGGTGACGCTGAACGGAAGCATCGGCCGCGATGTCGCGCTCGACGTGAACCAGCTTGCCATCGGCGCGGGCGCGCGCATCGGCGGTGACGTGCGCTACCAGAGCGCCAATGAGGCCAGCATTGCGCCGGCAGCTCAGATAAGCGGGCAGCGCCTGCGTACCGATCCTCCCGCGCAGGAGGTCCAGCAGCCTTCACCGGCAAACTGGGTGCCGGGCTTCCTCCTGAGCTGGCTCATGCCCCTAGTTCTGGGCGGCATTCTCATCCTACTCTTTCCCACCGCGTCCACTCGCCTGGCAAATCAGCTTACCGGTAACCCCTGGGGAAGCCTGATCATGGGCTTGCTGGTGTTGGCAATCACGCCGTTTGTGGTACTGCTGCTGTTGATCACCGTACTTGGGATTCCCGCGGCAGTCGCCCTACTGGCGCTCTATCTCATTGCGTTGTACGTCAGCCACGTTGTTACCGGGATGACCCTTGGTCGGCAGATGTTACTCCTCGCCCGCCAACCTGTGACTGCCTCCCGGGGCATGCTACTTGCCGCGCTTGCGCTCGGTCTGTTGCTGCTTTCAGCTCTTCAGGCGCTGCCAGTGCCGGTGCTGGGCGTGATTACAACGCTCCTGTCACTCCTTTTTGGCCTCGGGGCGCTGTGGCTGGGACTCACGCGGTTGCATGCACACGCCAATCAGCCGGCCTAGCCATTGAGGCGCCGCGTTGGATTGATCGTCTACGACAGCATTGACACCGTCTCGGGCGGATATCTCTATGATCGACAACTCGTTCAAGCGCTCCTCGCCCGCGGAGCGGAGATTGAAGTATTCTCGCTGCCGTGGCGGCGTTACCCGCTGCGGCTCACGGATAACCTATCTGCCAGTTTCGCTCGGTCCATCGAAAACGCATCGCTGGATCTGCTACTGCAGGATGAGCTGAATCACCCGTCACTGCTCTGGCTGAATCGGCGATTCAAGGAGCGATGCTCTTGCCCCATTGTGAGCATTGTCCATCACCCGCGTTCCGTGGAGTCTCGGCCAGACTGGCAGAACAGACTCTATGCAATCGTGGAGCGTGCGTACCTCCGCGGGATTGACGCCTTCGTATTCAACAGTCACACCACAGCCCGAGCGGTTTTCGCGCTCACCGGAGCCCGGCGGCCCTCAATCATCGCCTATCCCTCGGGCAACCGCTCTGCATCGGCCATCACGTGGGAGCAGATCCATCAGCGAGCGCATCAGCCGCCCCCATTGCAGATGATGTTTCTCGGGAACGTCATCCCGCGTAAGGGCTTGGACACGCTGGTGCGGGCTCTCAGTCACCTGCCGGCCGCGCTCTGGAATCTCACTGTGGTGGGCAGTCTGACCGCGGATCATGACTATGTTCAACTCGTGCGGAACCTCGTGCATAGGCGCGGCCTTGACGGAAAGGTCCACCTGCTTGGCTCGCTTCCCGATGCTGAATTGACAGAGGTCCTCAGTGGATCTCAGGTGCTGGCCATTCCTTCTCAGTACGAGGGCTTTGGCATTGCCTACCTCGAGGGTATGAGCGTGGGGCTACCAGCCATTGGCACCACCGCCGGCGGAGCCGCGGAGGTCATTTCTGATGGCGTTGATGGATTTCTCGTGCCACCCGAACAGCCGCGAGCGCTGGCTCGAGTTATCAGATGCCTTGCTCAGGATCGCCGGTTACTGGAGCGCATGAGCTGCGCGGCATTTGCGCGCGCGAAACGTCACCCGGGTTGGGAATCGAGCATGGCGGTAGCAGCAGAATTCCTGGATGGCGTGGCCTCGTGATTGGGAGCTTACG
>JBJXFJ010000072.1:0-5893 GCA_046154735.1 Chloroflexota bacterium
AGTAGAGCGGGACAATGGGTATGTTCTCCAGATAGATGTATTGCCAGATATCCAGCTCGGTCCAGTTAGAGAGCGGGAACACGCGAATGCTTTCACCCTTGTGCTTCCGCGCGTTGTACAGATTCCAAAGCTCTGGTCGCTGGTTTTTGGGGTCCCAACGATGTTGGGCCGAGCGGAAGGAGAAAATGCGCTCCTTGGCGCGTGATTTCTCCTCATCCCGTCGTGCTCCGCCAAAAGCAGCGTCAAAGCCATACTTGTCCAGTGCCTGCTTGAGAGCCTGGGTTTTCATAATGTCGGTGTGCACGCTGGAACCTACGCTAAACGGGTTAATGCCCTGGGCCAGGCCCTCCTGATTCGTGTGCACAAGCAATCGCAAACCGAGACGCCTGGCCGTGTCTTCTCGGAAAGCGATCATCTCGCGGAACTTCCAGGTGGTGTCCACGTGCAAGAACGGAAAGGGCAAGGGCGCCGGGTGGAACGCCTTCAGCGCAAGATGCAACATGACTGAGCTATCTTTGCCGATGGAATAAAGCATGACGGGGTTCTCGGCCTCGGCCACCACTTCACGCATGATGTGGATGCTTTCCGCCTCGAGCCGCTGCAGATGGGTTAGCCGCATATGCACCTGTGCTCCGTTCGCTGATGGATGTGTGCCTTGTGCCGGTGAATCTTGGTGTTGACAATTATCGAGCGGCTCCGTGGAGATGAAGTGTGGGCACCGGAGACCGACATCATGGCACCTTCACCGTCCAGCCATCTGGCTCCGGGGTATGTGCGGAGCGCTGTTCCTTCACTGTTCCATCCGGGTCGATCCAGACCCGCAGACTGCGCGGCTTCACGTAGACCTGCTGATCGAGCTCGATAGCAAGCATTCGGAAGGCTTCGCGCGATAGCTCCGCTTCTATAAGCTCACCCGTGTCCACCCGTTCCAACTCCAGACGCACCACCGGCCCGGCGCCGCGGATGTGACGCACGAGCGCGGCAGCGGCGTCATCGCTCTCCGCGGTATGAGAGATCTCCAGATCATGCGGCCGAACGTAGCCGACTGCCGGTGCCGCCAAGAGTCCGGTGTGCTGTGGAGCATCCATCTGGATCTGGCCAAAAGACAATCGCCCTTCCTCGAGGCGCCCATGGAACAGGTTCACGTTGCCCAGGAAATGAAAGACAAACGGCGTGGCCGGATGGTCGTACACCTCGTCCGGCGTCCCCACCTGCACCACCCGGCCCTCATTCATCACCACCACGCGGTCAGCTACTTCCAGAGCCTCATCCTGATCATGAGTGACGAGCAGACCGGTGATGTGCAGATCGTCATGGAGCCGGCGCAGCCAGCGTCGCAACTCCTGGCGCACCTTGGCATCAAGCGCACCGAAGGGCTCGTCAAGCAGCAGCACCTTGGGTTCAATGGCTAGGGCGCGCGCCAGCGCAATCCGCTGACGCTGGCCGCCTGAGAGCTGAGCTGGATAGCGATCCGCCAACCAGTCAAGCTGCACCAGATCCAGTAATTTATGCACGCGCTCGCGTATCTCCTGCTTGGAGGGCCGTACCGCGCGCGGGCGAACCGTGAGCCCGAACGCTACGTTATCAAACACCGTCATATGCCGGAATAGCGCGTAGTGCTGGAAGACGAAACCTACCTGACGCTCACGGACGTGCCGATCGGTCGTATCTTCGCCGTGGAAGAAGACCGAACCGGAATCCGCCGCATCTAATCCGGCAATGATTCTGAGCAGCGAAGTCTTCCCGGAGCCAGATGGCCCTAGAATCGCCACCAGTTCACCTGACGGAACCTGCAAACTCACGTCATTCACGGCGGTGAACGTGCCAAAGCGCTTGGTCACGTTCTGGACTTCAATGCTCATATCAGTGTGCCCCGGCAGCCGCGCGCTGCTCATCGATGGCTCGATCGCGATCGGCTTTCCACTCTAGCCAGGTCTTCAGCACCAGCGTCACAAGCGCCAGAAGTGTCAACAGCGAAGCCACCGCGAACGCGCCCACAAATTGGTACTCGTTGTAAAGAATCTCAGCCTGCAGGGGCATGGTAGTGGTGGATCCGCGGATGCGACCGGAGACCACCGAGACCGCGCCAAACTCACCCATGGCCCGGGCGTTGCAGATAACGATGCCGTAGAGCAATCCCCACTTCACGTTGGGCAGCGTCACCCGCCAGAACGTCTGCAGCCCACCCGCACCCAGCAGCGTGGCCGCCTCTTCTTCATCGGTCCCCTGCGCCTGCATAAGCGGAATAAGCTCCCTGGCAACGTAGGGAAACGTTACAAAGGTAGTGGCCAGCACAATGCCCGGGATGGCGAAGATGATCTTCAGACCGTTCTCCGCCAGCCACCCGCCAAACATCCCTTGAGCGCCGAAGAGGAGCACGAAGACCATGCCAGAGATCACCGGCGAGACCGAGATCGGCACATCGATCAAGGTGATGAGCAGGTTCTTCCCCCGGAAGTCGAACTTTGCAATGGCCCACGCCGCCGCAACACCGAACGCAACGTTCATGGGCACGGCAATCGCCGCGGTGATCAGCGTAAGTTGAATTGATGCGATAGTGTCGGAGTTTCCAAACGTGGCGAAGTACACGCCGACTCCCTTCTCAAGCGCCTGGGCGAAGACCGCCGCCAGGGGCACCAGCAGAAAGAGCAGCAAAAACGCGA
Source organism: Chloroflexota bacterium (assembly GCA_046154735.1). GTDB lineage: Bacteria > Chloroflexota > UBA6077 > UBA6077 > JACCZL01 > CAVXYC01. The sequence goes on from JBJXFJ010000072.1 coordinate 2,664, forward strand.
ATGCGATCAACATGAGCGTCCAGCGTACCCAGAGCGGCTCGGCAACCGCGGGCTGATGGACTCGGGCGACTTGAAGCTCGCCGGACGGGGTGACTATTGCCATAGCGGGAGCGCACTCTCTGCTTGGGGCGCTTGCGGCTGCGCTACTTTGAAGTGCGGCAGGGCGCACACGATTCGGGAACTCGCTGGCTGACCGGATTCCCCGTCAGCGGCAGACGTTCCCACGCAATCCAAAGCGACCCAGACTGTCATATGGCCGAAAACCGATTGCTCCAGCGCTGAAGCAGGTTGAGCGCCAGAAGCATCAAGAATGACGCCAGAAGCATCACCATGGCCACAGCGGTAGCTCCCGCGTAATCAAACTGCTCCAGCTTGGTCACAATGATGAGCGGGGCAATCTCTGTGCGCAAGGGCATGTTCCCGGAGATAAAGACGACCGATCCGTATTCTCCCACGGCCCGGGCAAAGGCCAGCGTGAACCCCGTCACCACGGCGGGCATGATGGTGGGCAGAATCACCCGCGTGAATGTCTGCCAGCGCGTGGCACCGAGGCTGGCTGCTGCTTCCTCGATTTCTGCCTCCAGGTCCGCAAGCACGGGCTGAACCGTGCGCACGACAAAGGGCAGACCAATAAAGGTCAGCGCGATCACTACGCCGAGCTCGGTAAAGGCCGCCTTGATCCCCAGCGCCATGAGCGGCTGACCAAGCCAGCCGTTCTCCGCGTACACCGCGGTCAGCGCAATGCCCGCCACGGCCGTGGGCAGCGCAAAGGGCAGATCCACCAGCCCATCGAGAATACGGCGACCGGGAAACTCATACCGCACCAGCACCCAGGCAACCAGAAGGCCGAAGACGGCGTTAATCGCGGCGCCCGTGAATGCCGCGCCAAAACTGAGCTGGTACGCGGCCAGTGCGCGCGGCGAAGCCACGTGGTCAAGGAACTGTTGCCAGCTTAGCGTGGCGGTCTTGATGAATATGGAGGAGAGCGGAATTAGAACGAGCAGGCTGAGATACAACATGCTCAGTCCGAGGGTGAGTCCAAAACCGGGAATTACGCTCTTTTTTCGAAGTAACAATGTCATTGGTGCTAATCAGGACCCAATATGCCAATGCTGAAATCCAACACGTGCGTTCAGAGTCAGCGCTGCATCCGACCTGGTTGATAGAGCTGATCAAACGTGCCACCATCGCTAAAGTGCTCGGGCTGCGCATTGGTCCAGCCTCCGAACACCGAATCGATCGTGAAGAGGTTGATTCTCGGAAATTCATTGGCATATTTGGCCGCAACGGTCGCTTCCCGTGGACGGAAGTAATGTCTGGCGGCGATCTCTTGCCCCTGCGGCGTATACAAATATCTTAAGTACGCCTCCGCCACGGAACGCGTCCCCTTCTTGTCCACCACCCGATCCACAACCGCCACGGGCGGCTCGGCAAGAATGCTCAGTGAAGGAATGATCATATCCACTTTGTCTCGGCCAATCTCGTTCAATGCGAGAAAGGCCTCGTTCTCCCAGGCCAGCAGAACATCGCCGATTCCGCGCTGAGCAAAGGTGTTTGTGGACCCGCGCGCGGCCGAATCCAGGACCGGAACGTTTTTCACCAGGGCGCCCACAAACTCGCGGGCCTGCTGCGCATCGCTACCCTGATTGAGCGCGTATCCCCAGGCTGCGAGGTAATTCCAGCGTGCTCCCCCGGAGGTCTTGGGGTTCGCCGTGACAACCGATATACCGGGCTTGATCAAGTCGTCCCAGTCCTTAATGCCTTTGGGATTGCCCTTGCGCACAAGAAACACAATGGTTGACGTGTACGGCGAGCTGTTCTGGGGCAGCCGCGCCTGCCAGTCCCTCGGCAGCAGACTCCCTCGATTTGCAATTTCGTCAATATCATAGGCAAGCGCCAGGGTCACCACGTCTGCCTCAAGTCCATCGATGACGGTGCGTGCCTGCGCCCCCGAGCCACCGTGGGACATCTTGACAGTCACGGTCTGACCAGTGGTCTCTTGCCAGTGCTTGGAGAACGCGGCGTTGAATTCCTGATAGAGCTCACGGGTCGGATCGTAGGAGGCGTTCAGCAGCTCCACAGACCCGCTCGTGCCGGATCCACCGGTTGAAGCCGAAGGCTGCCCCGCGCAAGCTGAGACCATGAGCAGGCTGACAACAGCCATGAGGAGCAATTTCATCCATCGAGTCCCAGGCGCCATGGTGCATCCCCGATCAATGAGTGCCGGACGCATTAAGGGCTGGATACCTTCAATCGACTCGTGACGAGCTCGCCGTTCGGCCCAGCCTGAAAATGAATGCCACATTCCTTGAGCTCCGATTGCTCCCACCACCATCGTCCCGCGCGCGCATCCTCACCAAGGGTGATGGGCCGCGTGCAGGGAGCGCAGCCGATGCTGGCATACCCCTGTGCGTACAACGGATGAATGGGCACCTGGTGCTCCCGCACGTATTCCCAGACCTGCGCCTCCGTCCAGTAGGCGAGCGGATTCAACTTTGTCTTGCCGCCGTGCTCAAGGTCTGGCTCAACTATGGAAACATCCGTGCGCGATGCGGCCTGATCCCGACGAAGCCCGGTGACCCAGGCGTCAAAGTCTCCCAGCAGGCGGGCCAGTGGGCGCGCCTTGCGCACCTCGCAACAGGCGCCCCTCAGCGCTTCCGATTCGTAGAACAAATTCGCCCCGTGCTGCTGGATGAGCGGCTCCACGTCCTCGGCACGTGGAAACGTTACCTCCACCTCGATGCCGTAACGCTCTCGCACGCGATCAATCATCTCATACGTTTCCGCGGGCAGCCGGCCCGTATCGATGGTGACAACGCGGAGGCTCCGGTCCATCCGCCAGGCCATATCGATGATCGCCATGCCATCCACCTGAAAACTCGTGCAGAACGCGATTCTGCGCGCGGAAAACCGCTCAAGCGCCCACGCCAGAATCACCTGAGGCTCACGAATGTCGGCATCAGGCGCCTCACCAGCGCCGGCAGTATCCAAGTTTGTGACGGCCCCCGAGATCATGACCCATCCCATCACTTCATAGTTGACTAAGTTGAGTATTCCGATCAACTTACCAACCTACATTAAAAGAGTCCGGTAGCGCCCGTCAACCCTGCTCAGGACTTACCCTGGGCTGTTCAATGCTCCAGCGTCTGCTGACTCGAGCCGCGCTTCGTTCGTAGTAGCGGTCTTCAGCCGCGTTACTTCCAGCATCCTGGGGTATGGCATCCGGAAGT
>JBJXFJ010000074.1:0-12401 GCA_046154735.1 Chloroflexota bacterium
CGGCAGCCGAACGATGCTATACGCCAGGCCACGCTCTCGGCGCGCATCCGCCAGCATGGACTCCAGCTTCACCGCGGCGCGACCCTTCCGCGTATCCGCGGCAAAGGGATGACCTTCAAACAGGAACGGCACGTACGTGTGCCCGTACACCCATACGTTGGCGGGAAAGATGATTCGCACGCCGCCGGCAACGGCCGCATCGATCGTCGATTGCAGCAAGGCCGCGCGGCCCTGCGCCGGGTCTTCCCAGAGCCCGAGCGGCACATTGACAGCGTGAATCAACGTGAGCGCACCCTCGGCCGCGCGTGTGAGGGACACGGCATCCAACGCATCACCTTCAATGATTTGCAGCCTATCCGCGTCTGCTGTGGGAAAGCGCTGGAGGGCCCGCTCTGGATCACGCGTGAACGCTATGACGCGCTCACCACGGTCCAGAAGGAGTCGCGCGCACCAATATCCAATGGCGCCGCTGACGCCGAGTACACAATGAGTGGCCATAAAGAGTCGCGCCCGTGCGGAGCGTCATGGAATTTTGCCGTATTCAGCCCTCCGCGTGTGGCGACAGCCCCGGAGCTCCCGGTATACCCGTGGTGAGATCGGCCGCGACAGATATCGCGAAGACAGTGAGAGGATCAATACGGCCGGGGATTGGAACGTCGTGATGAGCGCGACCTGGAATGTCGATCCCGGCCATTCTCGCCACCTCCGCTGAGAGCACGAGCTGCACCTGATACTCTTTGGTCAGCGTTTCCAGACGGCTGGCAATATTCACCGCGTCACCCACCGCGGTCATGGCACGAGCGCGACCGTACCCGAGCTCCCCCACGATCACTGAGCCAACGTGAATCCCGATCCCTATTCGTAACGGCTCATTCAGATCATCGGCCAGAGAATCGTTCATCCGATCCAATGCCCGAGACATGAGCGCGGCCGCCTCGAGCGCGTGCCGGCACGCTTGATCAGCCGGCTCACGCAAGCCGAAGAGTGCCATGATGCCGTCGCCGATGAACTTGTCCAGATGACCGCCCGCGGATTCTATCGCACTCCCCATGGACGCGAAGTACTGATTGAGCAGAAACACGACGTCAAACGGCAGACGCTGCTCAGCGAGGCCGCTGTATCCCCGCAAATCGGCAAACAGTATGACGACTTCACGCTCCACGCCCTCTGACTCCGTGGGGTGCAGCACGTTGCGGGGCAAGTGTCCGCTGGGCGGGAATAGGGGGAACGCGCGGACATCGGCGCGCGGACGCACCTGGCATGCCAGGCGTACATCCGGCCGCGCTCCAATGCGCCGCAACACGCGGGCCTCATCATCGGACGGCGGAGGAAGCGCGCCTGGTGGCCCTGTGATGCGCGACCGACAGGTAGAACAGCGACCGCGTCCACCACAGAGCGAGGCGTGAGGAATGCCAGCCGAGCGACTGGCTTCCAGCAGTGTGGTCCCGAGCGCAACGCGAACGCGTTGGCCGCTGGAGTAGGTAATCTCAATGGCCTTGCCCCGCTTTTCTCGGATACTCCGCGCCTCTCGCGCCAGAAAGGTGGCTGCCACGGCTGTAACAAAGATGCCCGTGACCAGGTCTCTCCAGAATGCCACACGCTCGCTATCTGCCTGCGACGGAGTTGGGAAGGCAAGCGGGATCCAATCCGGATCACCGGCAAGCGCAGACACTTCCTGCCCCATATCAATGAACCCGCCAATTCCCAGGAGCGGAATCAGCCCACCCAGAAACTGGAGCATCCTTAACGTCAGCGCCCGCCGTGGCTTCACTCTCAGCCAGTAGTGCAGCCCAAGGCAACCATGCATCCAGGCGATCGTCAGGAGCAGGACCTGCTGAGCCCCGCGAGCTGGCTGCAGCACCCAGAAGAACACCATTTGACGCGTGTAGGTGTCCTGAATCCCCGTGACCTCATGGAGCATGCGTGTGCCAAACGCATGTTGAAGTAAGAAGTACGGAATAGACAGTCCCAGCCCCAGCCGGATGATCTCCCAGCGGGGAATTCGAAAGTGCCGCCGGTTATAGATGGCCCAGAGCGCCAGGCTAACGTGCGTGAGCAAACTGCCATAGAGCAGAGCCGTTCCCACCGGGTGTCGCCAACATGCAATGAACCACTGGCGCCCCGACTCCGCCGCTTCAAGCGATATGAGTCCAAAAGCGTGGTTCATCAAGTGACTGGTCACGTACGTCATGAGCATGATGCCGGTGGCCAGGCGCAGTCGATGCACCATCATTTCACCTTTCCTGCGTGCCCAGGTTACCCAAGTGCAAGCTGTCACGCCAGAATCTGTGTGACGCCGCGCACGCCGATCCCCTCCCAGTGAAGTGCCATCGCTTCCGCCCCGTACCAGACTGCCTGAGGCAATCGTTCTGCAACTGATGGCTGATTCAATTCATCACTGACAGACAGCTCACTCAGCCTGCCCAAATCCCCGCCGGTATCTCCAGGATGAGACCTCCGCATGAAGTCCAGCTCGCCATCCGCGCCGCGTTCGAGTCGTACAGAGAGAAGTCACCGCGTGCTCCAGTTGCTGGAACATGCGCGCAACGCGCTGCCACGAGGTGGCACTCTCTCCGATTCATCCTGGCGGCTACGCCACAATATCATCCTGACACTGCTCTGGCTGCACGCCATTGGTGCGGCGGTGTTTACCGTCATCGCTCAGCCCGCGTCTGGCCACCGACTAACCGAAGGCGTGGTGTTGACCATCATTGCTCTGGCCGCCACGTGCGCCCGAGGCCACCGAGTGCGCGCGAGTCTCACCAGTCTGGGTCTTATCCTCTCATCGGCTCTGCTTGTTCATCTTTCAGACGGATTCATTGAGTCCCACTTTCACTTCTTCATCATCATCGCCGTCATCGCGTTGTACCAGGATTGGGTGCCTTTTCTGATTGCGGTCGGATTTGTCGTCATTCATCACGGGGTGTTCGGTATCCTGGAGCCGACGGCTGTCTACAACCATCCAGATGCCAGGGAGCATCCCTGGAAGTGGGCTGCCATCCACGGGGGTTTCGTTCTTGCGGCCTGCATAGCCAGTATCGTGAAGTGGCGTCTGTCCGAGAATGCGCTGGCCCGCAGCGAGAAGGCTGAACGAGACGTCCGAGCGCTCAACGTGGAGCTCGAGGCTCGCGTGATGGAGCGAACCGCTTCGCTGGCACGGGCACTTTCCGAGCTGCGTGAGCAGGCCCACAAGCGCGAAATGGCCGAGGCTGAGCTGGCCCAGGCCAGCGCCAGGCGCGAGCTTGATCGGATCAGCCGTGACTTTGTTTCTACCGCGTCACATGAGTTCCGCACGCCGCTCACCGCGATAAGCGGGTTTTCAGAATTACTGCTCGCACAGAATCTCGCCACTGCACAGCAACGCACCTGGATTGAAACAATGCTGCGAGAATCGAGGCGACTCAGTCACCTCGTGGATGATCTGCTGGACCTGACACGCATTGAAGAAGGCCGAGTTACGCTTCACTCATTGCCCACCCCACTCCATGACGTCATGCAAGGTGTTCTCCTGACATTTGCTGACCCCTCGACCACTCACCGATTCGTTGTGCAGATGAACCATACGGTGCCTCTGGTGCAGGCGGACCCGGAGAAGCTGGTCCAGATCCTGATCAATCTGATTTCCAACGCCGTGAAATACTCTCCAGATGGCGGTACCGTAAGCTTTTCGGTCACTATGAAGGGGTCACACGCCCTCGTCAGCGTGACCGATCAGGGTCTCGGCATGGCTGCCGATGAGGTGGCGATGGTCTTTGGACGCTTCAACCGGATCGACGCGCACGCGGACCGTGGCATTAAGGGCAGCGGGCTTGGCCTGTTCATCACCAAGCTACTCGTTGAGATGCATGGCGGCGAGATCTGGGCCGAGAGCCCGGGCCGCGGCCGCGGAAGTACCTTCTCGTTCACGATTCCGATAGCCACTGAGTCGAGTGTCCTCCCTACCGCGTCGGCGGCCAGAACGAAAGGCCCAGGCGCGACATCTATCGGTTCGCTGGTCGCCGGCTAGGATATCGCGACGGGCGACCGCCAGTCGCCCCTACGGAAGCGAACGCTGGTTGGGGCCCCCGACGCAGACGGTGTGAACAGTGCGGACGCCGTAGGGGCGACTGGCGGCGGTCGCCCGCGCCCCCACCGGGAACGACGGAACCAGGCGCGCCATCATCCAGCTCCTTGATCGCCGGACGGGAATTCGCGGCGGGCGATCGGCCAGTCGCCCGCCGCGAACGCTGACGCAAGTTGCGCTTACAGCGCGACCAGAATGCAACGACCTCGCTTATCGATCCCTATTCAGTCGTAGCGCAGCGCGTCGATCGGGTTGAGCTGGGAGGCCTTGCGGGCCGGGTAATAGCCGAAGAACACCCCGATCAGTACTGAGAACCCGAATGCCAGGGCGATAGAGCCGCCGGTAACCACCGAGGCCCAGCCGGCCAGCGCGGGCAGAGAGAGCGCAATGCCCAGACCCAGTGCGATTCCGATGAGGCCGCCCAAGACTGAGAGCAATATAGCCTCCACCAAAAACTGTGAGAGCACGTTTCCCGGCCGCGCGCCAATGGCCATGCGGATGCCAATCTCACGGGTGCGCTCGGTCACCGAGACGAGCATGATATTCATAATGCCAATGCCACCCACTACCAGCGAGACGGCCGCCACGCCGGCGAGCAACATCGTCAATGTCTGAGCGACGCCGGAAGCGGTCTCCACAATCTGATTGCTGTTCCGCACCTGAAAATCGTCTCGATCGGCCGGGCGCAAGCGATGTCGCTCCCGGAGAAGCGCGGTGATCTCGGTCTGGACAGGCGTCATCGATGCGGCATCTTTCGTCTGTACGGAGATCTGATTGATTTTTTCAGTACCAAACAGCCGCACTTGTCCCGTTTCAAACGGGATCATCACCGTGTCGTCCTGATCCTGATTTCCAGCGGCACCCTTCGATGCCAGCACCCCGACGACCTGAAATGGAACGTTGCGAATGCGAATCTGCGAGCCTACTGGATCTTGCCCACCCGGGAAGAGATTCTGCACCACAGTTTCACCGAGCACCGCCACGCTCCGCGCTTCAAGGTTCTCCTGCGTAGAGAAGAACACCCCGCGGCCTATCTCCCAATTCAGAATGTGTTGATATTCAGGCCATACTCCCTGAACGCGCGTTTGCCAATTCTGGTTCCCCGCAACGATCTGGGCATTTCCTTGAACAATTGGGCTGAGACCAGAGACTCCGGGGACTTCGTCGAGAATGGCCACGGCATCAGCATCGGTCAGAGTTTGCATGGTGCCAGCTCCGCCACTGACGCCGCCGCTCCGACTACTGCCGGCGGAAATCGTCAACACATTGGTACCCAGGCCCGCTAGGCGTGCGGCGACTTGCGATTTCGCGCCTTCCCCAATGGAAACCATGGCGATCACCGAGCCAACGCCAATGATGATGCCCAGTGTGGTCAATATTGAACGGCCTTTGTTCGCCCGAAGTGCCTCCAGCGCTGATGGCAGGCTCACTGCGAGCAAGCCACTCCGTCCACGTGGAGGAGTCGAGGCCAGGAGATCAAACACATCCGACTCAGGCTCCGCCTCAGGTGCCTTGGGCACCGGCTGGGGAAGTGGCGCTACTATCGTGCGCTCGAGTACCTGGCTCATGCCGCACTCTCCTGATTGGCGTTCATTGATTCTAGCTGGCGTTGCGCGGATAGCGGATGAGGCACCGGTCGATCTTCTTTTACCCGTCCATCCATAAATGTCACGATACGCGAGCAATGCTCCGCGATATCCGGCTCGTGGGTAACGAGCACAATCGTCGCACCGCGTTGATTCAAGTGCTGGAGTAGCGCCATGATCTCCACGCTGGTCCGACTATCGAGCGCGCCGGTCGGCTCATCCGCGAGGATGACACTGGGCTTGTTGACCAATGCCCGGGCAATGGCTGTCCGCTGTTGCTGACCCCCGGACATCTCTTTCGGACGATGGTGCTCTCGTCCCTTGAGTCCTACCGCCTGTAACGCGGCCAAGGCTCGTTGCAGGCGGACCTGCTCTGGAACACCGGCATACAGCATTGGCAGCATCACGTTGCCCAGCGCCGTCATGCGCGGCAGTAAATTGAAACTCTGAAAGATGAAGCCAATCTCGCGATTTCGCGCATCCGCAAGCTCATCACGACTCAGCGTTGCCACTTCCACGCCATTGAGCTCATAGGATCCGGACGTCGGTTGATCCAGGCAGCCCGCCACATTCATGAACGTGGATTTGCCCGACCCGGAAGGCCCCATCACGGCCACAAACTCGCCTGGCCAGACTTCAAGGGTGACCCCCTGCATCGCGTAAACCACATTGTCACCCATATGGTACTCCTTGCGGAGCTCGCCGACCTTGATCACAGCCTCGGTCATTGCTGCATCAATTCGTCTTTGCTTTCGGCTGGGCGCCGCCACCGCCACCTCCGCCGCCGGGGATGCCTCCGCCTCCACCACCCGTGGGCAGTAGGCTGGAGCCGCCAGTTTTGGTGGCAGCTTGCTGGGCTTGGGCAATCTGGCCGGTGACGATCTGCTCACCCGGCTGGATACCTGAGATCACCTGCGTGTTGCGGTCGTCTCGGCTTCCCACACGGACGGGTCGAGCCACCGGCTCACCATCCTGCAGCACCAACACCATCGATGCCGTCCCCGCTTCGGCTTCAGCCGGCGCACCGGCGGTGGCAGATCCCGCTCGATTGCCTGACCCCGTCCCGCCGCCGCTGCCCGCCTGGCGACCGCTCCCACCTTCCGGTGAGGCCACCGCCGCGGCACCACCGGCTCGTGCACCGGCCCCACGTCCGCCCCCACCGGCAGTCTCCGGATCCACCGCCGGTGACGCCGCGGCGCTCGGCGATTCAGTTTGGCTCGCCCGTTGGCGGTTGGCCTGACTGGCGGCGTAAGTCACCGCCGCGTTGGGCACCAGGACCACATTGCTTACCTGCTCCGTGATAATGGACACGGTGGCCGTCATTGACGGCAGCAGCTCCACATCTGGCTTCTCCACCACTGATACCACGTTGTACAACACGACGTTTGAGACGGCCTGGCCAATTGGATCGATCCGCGCCACCGTCGCGTTGAAGGTGCGCCCGGGGAAGGCGCTCACGGTAAAGGTCACGCGTTGTCCCGGCCGCACCCGGCCGATATCCGCCTCGCTCACCTGGGCACTCACCTGAGGCTCTGAGATATTCGTCAGGGTGATAAATCCGGCCACGGCCGTGCCGGAGGTCGTGCTGGCCGTTGCCGACGTGCCACTGCTCACCGCGCCACCACTGATCCACTGTCCCACTGAGGCGCTCACGCTGGCCACGATCCCATTCACTGGGGCAATGAGGGTGGCCTGTCTCAAGTTGTTCTCGGCAATGGATGCGGAGGCACGTGCGCTCTCCACCTGAGCCTGAGCCGCTTCCAGCTCTGAGGGCGTGGGCATGGCCGTGGCCGAATCATAGTTCGCGCGGGCTGTATTGAGGCTTGCCACGGCCTGCTCCACCTGCGCCCGAGCATTGTCCACTGAATCAGCGGCGGAAACGCGCGATTGGCCCTGGTTGGCAAGGGCTGATTGAAGTGAGGCACGGGATTGTTCCACCGAGTTGCGAGCCGTGAGCAACGAGGCCTGATTCTTGATCATGCTTTCATCGTAGCTCGCCTGCGCGGAATCCAACGTGCTCTGGGCCGACGAGATGGTGGCCTGCTGTCGCGTCTTGGCATCCTCAAGCGCCACAAGCGTGGAATTGAGGCGGCTCTTGGCGGTTTCAATTTGAGCCTGCGCGCTCTGGACCGTCCCCGCGTAACGTGCCTGGTTCGCGCTCAGCGCCTGTTGGGCCGTAGCGAGTGAGTTCGTGGCTGAGGTGAGGCTATTTTGCGCGGAGGTTATGGATTGCTCACCCGAAACACGCGTGACCTCAATCTGCTGCTCGGTAATCTTGAAGCCCGCCTTGGCCGCGTCCAACTGCCGTTTAGCAATCGTACACTGATTGTTCGAGTTGCTAGAGCTAGTGGGAGTAGAGCTGGAGCTAGAACTACTGGAGTTGTTACAGGAGTTGTCTTTTTGCGCTTCCTGCACCCGTAAATCCGCTCTACCCCGGCTGATCTGCTTTTCGGCAACATCCAGATCAGCCTGCACTTTGCGCTCCGTGTTTTGCAGGGCCGTCACGGCATTGCGCGCCGAAAGCTCGGCATTCCGCACGGCAAGTTGATCGCCAGCCGTATCCCGCTCAATCTGGGTGCGCACGATTGCCAGGTTCTTCTCCGCTTCCTCCAGCGACTTGCGATCCGCCAGCAAAGTCGCTTCGTTCGTCGCCAGGGCACTAGTCGCCTGGGCCTTAACGTTCTCGAGCGATTTGTGAGCGTTCTCGAGCGTGACTTTGAGCGTGGCATTGGCCGCTTCTATCTGCGCCTGGACACTCTCTTCGACCTTCTCAACATTGGCCAGGCTGGTCTGTGCCGATTCAACGCTGGCCGTGGCCACCAGGGCAGATTGCGCGGCGGCGGCCTGGGCCAGGCCGATCCCGCGCTGCGCTGATGCCAGGCTTGATTCAGATGCCGCGAGCTGGGCGCGGGCCACGGCGAAAGCCTCTTCAGTAGGACCCGCGGCAAGCTTGTCAAAATTGGCTACCGCCTGCGTGAGTGACGCCTGCGCCTGTGCCAGATTCGCCTCCAGGTCAGCCGTATCAAGCGCGGCTAAAACCTGGCCGGCGGTGACCCGATCGCCCACCTGAATCTTGAGCTCAGTGAGCTTCCCGCCGCTCTTGAATGTGAGCGGCAGACTCGCGGGGTTGGTGACTGGTCCGGTGGCGCTGATGGTGGAGCGTATTTCTCCACGCGTCGCGGCAGAGGTTTGATAGGTTGGCCCAGTAGCCCGCTGGCCGATGTACCCCATGCCATACGCGGCCGCGAGGCCGATTGCGACGAGAAGTGTCAAGAAGAGGGGGATGGACCAGCGAGGTGGAATCCGGTGCGGTGCCCATGTTGAAGGCCAGGTTGCTGCGCGCGCCATCGTGTTGTGCCATCCTCCCAGCATGCCCGCACACTGCTGCCATCTGGGCAAGTATGCTCCGTCACAGTATCACGAATGTAACTGAACGCCCACGACGGTGATTCTGAAGACTTTCTGAAGCGCCGGAAGCGAATCTCACCGCGGATTCGCAGAAGCATGGGTCGTCGGAATGAACGTGCATGGACCGGAGGCGCACCGTCTGCGGTGGTGTCAATCCCGAGCCGGATCAGGCACAATCAGCCGATGCCATCATGATCGCAGGATACTTGTGACGCACGCACTCAATTCCGCCGAGCCCGACTACCGCTTCTGGATCAATCAAGACGTTCGCTTTCGCGATCTCGATACTCTGAAGCATGTGAATCACACGGTCTATCTCATCTACGCCGAGATGGCTCGGCTTGAGTATTACCGCCAGGTGCTCCGGATGGATCTCATGGATGAGCTGGCCTTTCTCATGCTCGAGATACGATGTCGTTACGCGATCGCCGCGGAGTATGGAGATCAGCTCCGGGTCGGTTTCCGAATCGATTGGATCAAGCAGTCCAGCTCCGGGTTTTCCTACGCGATCGTTGGCCCGGAGGAGCGTCTCTTTGCCGAGGGACAGGGTGTCCAGGTGTACGTAGATCTCGAGTCACGGCGCCCCATTCCGCTGCCTAAGCACCTTCGATCCCTGATCCTCGGATTTGATAGCCGGGCAGAGGAGCGAGCATGAGCGAGAAAACCGAAGATGGACGGACGGACGACGGAAGACGGACGGACGACGGAGGACGGAGGACGGAGGACGGAAACCACAATCCGGCAGCCTCCGTCCGTCGTCCGTCGTCCGTCGTCCGTCCGTCCGTCGTCCTGAAGGAGTGGGCTGTTTCGTCATCCCACGCGGTGGCCACAGAGGCTGGCGCGGCCGTCCTCCGCGCTGGAGGCAATGCCGTGGACGCGGCGGCCGCGGTGCACTGCACGCTGGGAGTGGTGGAGCCGCTGGCCTCTGGCCTGGGTGGTGGAGCATTCTGGATGGTGTACTCCGCGGCTGACGGGCGCATTCACGCGCTGGACGCCCGGGAAGTAGCGCCGGCCGCGTCAACCTCAGACATGTTTCTCGGCCCGGACGGCCAGCCTCAGGATGAGAATGAGCGAGCCGTCAGCGGCCGCGCCGTGGCCGTGCCCGGCGCCCTGCTGGGCCTGGACGAGGTTCTGCGCCGGTTTGGAACACTGAGCCTGGCTGAGGTCCTCCAGCCTGCGATCCGGGCCGCGCGGGATGGTGTGCCAGTCAGCGCATTCATGGCCGGCCGGATCGGCCTGGGCAGCGCCAATAACCGCGCCCGACTTCAGCAATCACCCACCGCCGCCGCGCTGTTCCTGCCGGGGGGATCGCCGCTGCGCGAGGGTGATCTGCTTATTCAGCCCGATCTCGGTCAAACTCTTCAGGCGCTGGCTACACGCGGCCCCGTGGAGCTATATCACGGCAGCCTGGGCAAAGCCATTGTAGACGAGATTCGTGTGCGGGGCGGCCGCATGACCCTGGATGATCTCTCCGCCTATGGAGTGGTCTGGCGTGCCCCACTGATCCGCCCATACGGAGGGCACAACATTGCCACGTTTGGACCGCCCGGGAGCGGCGTCACTCTACTCGCGATGTTAGGCATGCTGGAGATCCTGCGGTCCACTCAGCCAGTACGTGACTCAGGGGAGCTCACCCACATCATGCTGGAGATCATGCGGTGCGGTTTTGCGGACCGCTCCGGTACGCTGGGAGATCCAGCGCACGTGCACGTTCCCGTGACCGCGCTCCTCGACCCGGGCTACCTTCAACAGCGCGCCGCGAGCATCGCAGTGACCAGCGCTCGCGAGCGCTGGCTAGCGGGTGACCCCTGGCCGTTTGAGCCGAGTCCGCGTACCCAGGCTGAATCACCCATTGGCTCAATCAGCACGGGCGGCCCAGGGCAAACCACCCATTTCACCACAGCCGACCGTTGGGGAAACGTGGTGGCGGTGACCGCCACAATTGAGTCGCTCTTTGGCAGTGGCATTATGGCGCCAGGTACCGGGTTGTTGCTGAATAACCAGATGAGCGATTTCAATGCGCACGCCTCAGGGCCAAATCAGGTTCGGCCGGGTGCTCGACCACTCAGCAGCATGGCGCCCACCCTCGTGTTGCGTAACGATCGTCCCGTGCTCACCCTCGGCTCGCCTGGCGGTGCCACTATTGTTCCCACCATCCTCCAGATACTCTGCCGCGTGCTGGACAATGGCGAGGCGCTCCAGGACGCCATCGCAGCCCCCCGCCTCTATGCTGGCCCCGGTCGGCGCGTGACCTGGGAAGATGGGATTGATGCCCATGTGCTCAGCGCCCTGCAGGAGCGCGGTCACATCATTGCACCCGAGGCGCGGAGCATTGGAAACGTTCAGTCAATCATGATCGACTGGACAAGCGGCAATCTCACCGCCGTCGCGGACCCCCGACGCCAGGGCTCCACCGCGGTGGAGGGAGAGGCATGACTGTATTCGTGGCGTCACCGGGAGCGCCGCCATCTTGCATTCCGTATAGCCGTTCGCGGCGATGCGCCACTGCTCGCCACTACTGGGGACACCGTGCTCCGTAGCGCCCTACTGCGTCTGTCTGCCTCTCCGCGGCTGAAACAGGCGGCGATGGATTGGCCCGTGGCTCGGCAGCTTGCCGGTCGATTTGTGGCCGGCGCTACGCTGCAGGATGCGCTGGAGACGGTGGAGCGACTCAATCGAGGCGGGAGCGGCGCGGCACTGAACTACTTAGGCGAGCACACCACCTCAGCTGATGAGGCTGCCCTGGCTCATCAGGCCTACGCCGAGGCCATCGAGGCGTTAGCTTCTCGGCATCTGCGCGCCTATTGCTCGGTAAAGCCCAGCCAGGTGGGTCTGCAGATCGATCCACAGCTCTGCCAGGCGCATGTTCGAGACTTACTTGAACGGGCGCGAGGACATTCAACCTTTGTCCGTCTTGATATGGAAGATTCATCCACCACCGAGGCAACGCTGAACATGGTCCGGGCGCTCCGTGCGGAGGGGTTTGAAAACCTGGGTGTGGTGCTCCAGGCCTACCTTTATCGGACGGACCAGGACATTGACGAGATGAACGCCCTGGGCGTCAGCGTACGCCTGTGCAAGGGCGCGTACAATGAGCCGCCTGACGTCGCCTATCCGGCGAAAGTCGATGTGGATCGCGCCTTTGCACGCCAGATGCAGCGCTTGCTCAGTAACGGACAGCAACCTGCGCTCGCCACGCACGATCCGCGTCTGATCCGTGCGGCCATGCGCTCCGCACGCGGGCGCGGGATACCTACCCAGCATTACTCATTTGAGATGTTGCTGGGCATTCGCCGCGATCTCCAGGAGCGGCTGATCACCTCCGGTGATCGTGTCACCGTCTA
>JBJXFJ010000079.1:0-6249 GCA_046154735.1 Chloroflexota bacterium
TTGGTAACTTTGGCATTGCCCTGGGCACCTTCATGAGCGCGATCGCGGGGAGTTATCCCGTGATGATCCTGGCCCGCAGCGTGGCCGGCACTGGATCCAGCGCCCAGCATCCGGTGGGGTACAGCATTCTCACCAGCTACTTTCCTAAGAATCGTGGCGCGATTATCGCCATTAACACGAGCGCGTCAAATGTGGGCTCGCTGATTGCCACGCCGGTCGCCACGGTGATGCTGCTGGTCATGGGTTGGCGAGACATCTTTTATATCGTGGCGTGTCTCAGCCTGATCATGGGCGTGGTCTACATCTTTTTCAAAGACTATGGTGCGCCCGATCGGGGCGGCTCCAAGCGGTCACGGATGGCCGGAAGTTTCAAGAGCTATGGCCGGGTGCTCAAGAACCGCAACATGATGATCATTGCCATTGTCTTCATGGTGGGCGCGGCCGGCAGTGAGGGCGGAATCAACCAGACGTACTTTGCCCCACACCTGACCAATGATTTTGGCTATGGCGTCTGGATCGTTGGGATCTTGATGATGGCCATCGGCATTGGTCAGGTGGGCGGGCCCATTCTCTTCGGCTGGCTCTCAGACCGCATGGACCGAGTGCACGTCCTGCAGACGTCGCTGGCGCTCTCCATCGTTACCACACTGTGGGTTGCCTGGATTGGGCCTGGTGAGGTCATGCTTTTTGTGAGCCTGCTGATTTACAGCTCAGTCACTTCATCCCGCGGCACCCTGACCCAGGCTATTGTGGCCGACGAAGTGACCGACCAGGACCGCGACGCGGCTTTTAGCCTGTACTTCCTGCTGGGCTTCATTGCTCAGCCATTCTGGGTGCTGGTGACCGGCTTCCTGATGGACACTCAGGGCTGGGGTGTGGCCGTCTCGCGCCTGAGCATTTCGTACCTCGCTGGGATTGTGGCGCTCTTCTTCATTCGAGACCTATCCAAGCACGCAAAGCACGGCTAATGAGGCTGGGCCCTGAGAATCACAAAGGCCCCGCTTACAGAGAGTGGCTCTGAAGCACGGGGCCTTTGTGACAAACTGGAGTGTTACTTACACTCCCACCCACCAATGTCCGTCTGGTTGGCGCCAGCGATCGCCACGGGTGACTTGAACTTTGAGTTGCTGCCACTCAGTTTCTTGCTGTTTGCGCTCACGGGTGTGAGGAAGGGTTTTTGGCCCTTCTTTGACGGGTAGTAGCAGAGAAACGCCTGTCCGTTAATGGTCGGGGCATTAAGTTTGGTTTTGCTACTGCTCTTCGCTTTGGCTTTGGCTGCTAGCGCCGTGTCCGGAGACCCGCCGACGGGTGACAACCCAATACAGAGCGCTAGCAAGGCACTCCCCCCGACCCGAACGAACGCGTTGGAACTGATCACGAACCACCTCCTCCTGCGGGCAAAGCACCACGCGTGTTGTGCTTCAGCCTCTGGTTTGGGGCACATCGTCGCACCGCACTGCCTGCTGGCGCAAGCGGGATGGTGTCACAGATGAGTTCAGGTTTGAGTGCGCGGATCTTGTCGCCGGGCTGCCGATGACCGCGACGATGATGCTATTGAACCCGAGAAGCGCCGCGAAATTGGTCGCGGGTTGATCAAATCGCCCTGCACCTTGCAGTGGAGTTGTTCACGCTGAGCCAGGCAGGTCCAACCAAATGCCGTCCACAGCCACAGCCTCAACCGGCCCAGGCCATGCCGGAATGGTGGTGATCACGAACGTGAGCGGCTCCTGGCTCAGCGTCCGGAACTGAAAGTCCGTGCCAAGTGGAATAGTGAGGGCCATGCCGCCATGGACCGCGGTGATCTCAGACAGATCACCGAAACGCCGCCAGACTTCGCCCGCGCCACTCAGAAAGAACCAGGTTTCCTCCACCGTGCGGTGTCGTACTGCCTGGGTGACTCTGCCGGGCGGAAGTGTGCAATGGACGGTGCTCCCTCCCGTCACTTCAGCCAGGAATCGGATCTCTGAACCGTCTGGAGCAAGGACGTCATAGGCTGCCGGTAAGACCCGCGTTTGCCAGGAGCTATTGTTCAGTGAGTCAAGCATTCAGCATCAGGGTCTCAGCATGATCTGCGCGTCACCCGTCGTGACGCGATCGCCTCGTTGATTCTCAATCCAAAGGTCGAGCATTACGTTCCTTGCACCATCGTTACGAGCCTCGATGGAGCGGACCGTTCCATAACACGTGAGCACATCGCCCAACCGCACCATGCCGGCAAACCGGACGCGCAGTGCCCGCGTGTTGCCCGGGCCGGCCAGATCGGTCAAGTACTGGCCAAGAATCCCCATGGAGAGCATGCCGTGTGCAATGACGCCGTCCAGGCCGCGCTCACGAGCCGTCTCAACATCCGTGTGAATCAGGTTGTCATCGCCTGAGGCGCCAGCGTACCGGAGAATCTGGGTCTTGCTCACCGGCTCCTTTGCCAGCGGCGAGAGTGCTTGGCCGGGCTCGAGGCTCTTGACATTGAGCTTTGTCATATCAGTGGGTCAGGCGCGTGGAGCGCGCGCGATAGACGAGACGGCCGGCGGGATCACGTCCCTCGCTCTCGCTCACAATAAAGGTCATTTGCCCGAGCTTTCCTTCCTTCTGGAACACGTCTACTATCCGCTCAACGACGGTAATCACATCGCCGGCCACCATCGGCCGTTCGTACTCATACTCCTGATTGGTATGGATGAACGTAGAGCGATCAACCCCCTTGAACCAGGGCACATCATCCATTCTGAAGGTGGTGGGAAAGGTTGGTGGTGCGATCTCCCCACGCTGATATTCCGGTGTCTGATCATCAATCGCCCGAGCGAGCTTTCGGATCGCTCCACGCTCGACCTCGAAGGTTGCCGGCGGAGATTGCATTCCGATGATGGTATGGTCAATTGGCATGGGCTGGATTCCTCATCCGAGATTGTGCAGGATGACGATGCCGTGGTGCCCTCGCTCCTGCCCAAGGCGCGGTTCTCGGCAAACGCTATCGTCGCGTAGTGGGTCAGTTTTCATGAACGGGACCATTCCGGTGGATAATGGTAAGCGCGTCAACTGACCCACTGGAAGCGCCGAACACGACGCCCAGGAACGGAGCGTCAGCTCACGCTGAGCAGGCCAAGCTCATGGGCCCTGTGCGTGGCCTCTGCGCGCGTTGAGCAGTTGAGTTTGCCCAGGATATTGCTCACGTACATCTCCACCGTACGAGGACTCAGGAACAATGCCGTGGCGATCTCCTTGCTCGTGCGTCCCTGGCACACCAGACGGAGCACCTCCAGTTCGCGGCTAGACAGACCGCCGCGCTTCAGATAATTGGCTGCCCGGCGGCCCAATCGCTGATGAATGGGCTCACCGAGAGCCGTGAGCTCCTGGGCAACGCTCATGGCCAGTGGCCGTGCGCCCAATCGCTGCGCGGTTCGGTAGCTTGCGATGAGGTGCTCCACCGCGGCGGCACGCTCGCCAGATGCCGCCAGCGCCATTCCGGCTCGGAGCTGCAGGCGGGCACGTTCATAGGGCACGTCCAGATGATTCAGCAGCTCAAGCGCGCGGCGAAACTCGCGCACGGCGCGGCCAGCGTCGGCCTCCATCCAGGCGCATTCGCCCAACGCCAGCGCCGCCCCGGCCAGAGCTTCGGGGTTCCCAGTGTCGGCCGCCACGGTCGCCAGAGCGTGAGTGCAGGCGCGCGCATCCGTCTCCGCGTGCGCGCCTGCGAAAAAGGTGACGGCACTGCAGAGCGGGGCGATCGCATAATGTCGATCATCCGTTGAAGCCCAACGCTCCAGGATGAAGCGGTATTGGTTGACCGCCGCGCCCGGTGCCTGTTCTTGCTCGTCCAGTAGGGCCAGGTTCCAACTCGTATCCAGCTCCAGTGCGGCAATGCCGATCCGTTGAGATTGGGCATGGGCATCGTTGAGCAGTACACGCGCACGGGCCCGCTCACCGCGGAACGCCTGGAAGGAGCCCAGCATCCCCGTGGCGATCGCTCGTGCTGGCGCGGGCGCGTCAGGCGCGCTCAGCACATCTCGACACACCGTGATTCCCTGGTCCCACTCACCGGTCTGGCGGAGCACCACGGCCAGGCAACCCAAGCAGATGAGCTGCATTGCTGGTGCGCCATTGGTCTCACAGAACGAGATCGCCGTGTGATAGGCCTGGCGCGAGGCGGCATAGTCGCTGCTCTGGCTCATCGCGTTGGCCAATCGATAGTACGCGTCGGCGGCTACCTCCACGAGGTTGCTCTCCAGAGCCAGGCTCAGCCCAAGACGAATGGTCTCGAGCCCAATCTGAATCTGACCCAGATCGGCTAGAATTTGCCCCTCCAGCGCCCGCGCCCGGGATAGCAGATCAGGTCGATTCAGACGATCTACCCTTCGTACCACGTCACGCACGAGATCCAGCCCGGCAGTGAAGGCGGCCAAGCCCTCCAGGTGCTCCACCGCTGCGAGCCGCTCGGCGGCCGCCTCCGCGGGCTTGCTGGCGAGCTCGAATGCCTCCGCTGCCGCCTGGCGCGCGCGCAGACCTGCCCGGCGATCTCCAATGAGTGCGTAATATCCGGCGAGCAAGCGTTCTACTTCGGCTAATTTCGTCCAGCAGGAAGCGGCTCGATGTCCGTCAGCCGCTTCCTGCCACGCACGCACGGCGGTCACGGAATCGCCGGTGAGGGCGGCGCATTCCCCCAGGTGCTCAAGCAAGCGCAGGCGCCGCGCCTGGTCCTCCCCCATCGGCCATATCTCGAGAGCACACTGCGCGGCGCGCGCAGCATCACGATAGGCATGACCTGCGCAAGCCTGCTCGGCCGCCTGAAGCAATGCCAGGCGGGCCGAGGTGTGCTCGCGCGCCGCTAGCCAGTGCCAGGCAATCTCGCTTGAGGTGGTTCCGTGTGACTCGAGGTAGCCAGCAATCCGCCGGTGCAGATCGCGCCGTCGATTCCAGGGAATCTCACGGTAGAGCGTTTCCTGGACAAGCGCGTGGCGAAACGTGGCACGCCCATCATTGAGGTCACGGAGCACGCCCGAGGTGAGCGCTGCATCGATCCCCTCGGGGTCATCCACGATTCCGCCGATTAGATCAAGGTCAACGTCACGTCCGACGACCGCGGCCACGTTCAGCGCTTCCTGGGCGGCCTCAGAAAGTGGTGCCACGCGCAGGAGAATGGCCTCACGAACCGTGGCTGGAAGAGGAATGGTAGGCGGGCCAACCTTCGTCGAGATATCGCGTTCAGTGCTGTCTCTCGCAGCGTGCTTGCACGCCTCGGCCAGCTCCTCCACAAAGAAGGGCAGTCCCTGCGCTCGTTCGTGAAGAGCGGTGAGGTCGGCGGCGCTGAGTTGCCGACCGAGCACTCCGGTGGCGATCCCCGCGGATTCATCCATTGTCAATGGAGGCAAATGCACTTCTCGTAGCCGGTCTTGTCGGCGCAGTGCAGCGCGTACCGCGCGCAACTCGTGGCGCCTCGGCAAGCCAACATCGCGGTATGTGCCGATGACCAGGAGCGGCTCTGTCTCCCCACGTCCGGCGAGGGTCGGGAGGAGTCGAACAGTTGCGCTATCCGCCCATTGAAGGTCATCAAGCAACAAAGCGGTGGGGCACGATCGGGCTACCGATGTAAGCGCGTCGCACAGCGCCGATTCGAGCGATGCTTGGTCCGTGGTTTCAGGCGGCGGTCCCAGCTCTGGGAGGAGCAGCGCCAGATGGTCCACCAGCGGCCCCCACTGGGCCGGCGCATGCGGCTGGGCCCGCTGCACGGCCCGCAGCGCGGTCACAACGAGTCCAAATGGCGACGAGTCGGATGGGCTGGCCGAGCACTCAATGGTCCGTAGCAGGCCATCATTCAATGCTTCGCGGGCATAGCGAGTCTTCCCGATACCAGCCTCGCCGGCCACCAGCACCAGCCCGCCATGCCCTTGAGCAGCTTGCGTCACCGCCTGCCGTAACTCAGTCAGCTCAGCCACACGCCCGACAAATGGGTTCGCCGCGCTCATGCTACACCGCCGTCCATACCGCGAGCTTACACCGAGGATCAGATCCGCTCAAGGGCTAGCAAGGGTTAGCCAGGGCTGGAATAGGCCTGGGCGCGAGGTGATCCGGACGCCCCTCCATGGCGCACCGGAAAACTCCGGCGGCCCGCCCCTGAGCCGCTCAGAAGTACTGGCAGTGGTCCGCGGCGATGGCCTTCTCGTTCAGGAACCAGTCAGAGCTCACAATGCCCGCTGCTTCCGGGAGTAGCGATTCCGGCGTCACGCCAAAGGTCGCGGCGGCCAGGCTGCAGCCGTA
>JBJXFJ010000107.1:0-4787 GCA_046154735.1 Chloroflexota bacterium
CGGCAGATCGCACCGGCGATGTGACCGAGGACTGATGGAGGAAACCTCAAGGAATGCGCGTTCTTTTTATTCTGCTTGCGTCGATGCTCGCTGTTGCGTGCAGCTCACCGGCGCCGGCCAGTCCCACAACAGCCCCAGGCAAACCAACGTCAGCGCCTCCTGTGGCCGCTTCGCCGGGGGCCGCGGCCTCACCTGGCGCGGCAGCTTCGCCAGCAGCGGGTCTCCCGTTCATCCCCCCGGCGGCTAAGGCCGGCGGCGGCCCAACGCAGGCGGAAGTGAACTCCGTCATCAACAGCTATTACGAGAAAGCGAAGGCGGCCAAACAGACCAACGTGGTGATCTACGGTGGCGTAGGGGCGGAGTGGGACGCGCTCATTCCGGAATACCGCAAGCGCTTTCCCGAGATTCAACTTGAAAAGGTGAATCTCCGTGGGCCTGAGATGCTCCAGCGCCTGGCGGCCGAGAAGGCCAGTGGCAAGCATGTTGCCAACATTGCCATTCACGGGCAGACCACTATGTCCACATACGATAAGCAAGGCGAGCTGACCGAGTGGGAAGGACCGCCCACGGCTCCGCTCATCCCGCCGGCTGGACTCACGGATGGGAAAACCCGCTGGTCCTACCGAGTCAGCCTCTTCTCCGCCTTCGTCAATACGGATCTGGTTCCCGCTGACAAGATCCCATCCGGTCGTTTGGAGCTCCTCGAGCCGTTCTGGAAGGGCAAGGGCAAGCTTCTGCTCGAGGATCCACGGGGCGGCGGGCCCGGGCTTGATGTTGGAACGATCAACTACGTTCAGCTTGGCGATCAATGGCTGGCTGGGCTCAAATCACAGGAAGCCACCTTTGTACGCGATCGTGATGCGGCCCCAGCCCAGATAGCCCGCGGTGAGTTTGCGCTCTTCTACCCGGTGACCATGACGTCTGAGCTTTCCGAGATGGCGAAGATCGCTCCCGTGAAGCCGGTGTATTTCACGGACGGCGGCACCTCCATTCAGGAGAGCACCGTTGGCATTGTCAAGGATGCTCCCGGGCAGGATGCGGCCAAGATGTTCATCTCCTGGCTGCTCTCTGAGGAGGGCCAGAAACTCGTGGTAGAGCAGCAGAAGTCCTACGCGGCGCTCCCAGGGCTTCCTCCGCCTGACGGCCAGCCACCAATTGAACAGGTCAA
Organism: Chloroflexota bacterium; assembly: GCA_046154735.1. Taxonomy (GTDB): domain Bacteria; phylum Chloroflexota; class UBA6077; order UBA6077; family JACCZL01; genus CAVXYC01. Next base: position 1,169 of record JBJXFJ010000107.1, read on the forward strand.
GCCGTCCAAGCGGACGGATGAGCAGGTGACTCGGAATAACGAATTCATCGAGATCTTTGATAAGGCGCTCTTCCGCTAGAGCCGCCTCATCGCATGGACTCCAGGCGACCCCGTGCCAGTTGCACGGGGTCGCTTTCATTCCTGCCAGGGCCTCTTCACGTCGAGGCGACGGCAACACGCCTTGTGGGCCTAATACCTGAAGCCCCCAGGGATCAGTGGAAAGGGAGCGTTTGAGAATCATTCGTAGCACAGGGTCATGTGCCCTGATTCCGGGATGCTGGAGTCACCCATCACTCTCGGCATGAAGGTGCTCCCAACATGAAGGAGCTCTCGACACGGGGCCTAAGACCCTGTGCTACGGTGCAGGTGGACCACGAAACGCGTTGGTTTCTTGTCCAAATCCTTGTGCCCACGCAAAGCCAGGCATAGAATCGAAACCTGTCTAGCCCCTCACGCGACGATGCAAGGAGGATCATTGTGCAATCAGCTCGATTTGGTCAGGCTCTCGGTGCGCTGACTGCGGTGGGTTCTCTGCTCCTGACAGCCTGCCAGAGTCAGACAGCGGCTGCACCTACCGCGGTGCCAACGCTGTCACCGCAGCAAGTAGCCAACCTCACCCCGGCTCAGGCCGCGTACCAGCAGGCGCGGATTGAGTTTGATACGGTCATTGTTCCCGCGGCGAAAAAGGAAGGGGAGATGAACTGGTACAACTGCCGCCAGGCAGATGAGGGCGAGCCGATGGTGAAGCTCTTCAACCAGTACTACCCGGACATCACCATTAACAATATCTACGGCCCCGGGAATGCGCACGTGGAGAAGATCGCGGCAGAAGCGGCCGCTGGAAAGATTCAGGCGGATAGCTACCTCTGCGGTGGCACGTCAGCCCGCAACCTGGCCGGGCGCGGATTGGCTGACACGTTCACCCCGCCATCCGCCCTTGACCCGTCGGTTGAGTACCATTTTCCCATTGTCCAGAGTCAGACCAAGCTCACGGTGTGGCATGCCACCACCACGGGCCTCGGCATCAACACGAATCTCGTGCCACGAGATAAGTTTCCGAAGACCTGGTGGGACCTGGTTCGAGACCCATTCTGGGTAGACCTGTTTAATCGCAACCTTGTGGCCATGTATGACCCTCGCGTTACCGGGGGGCATGGCCATCTCATTGCCTTTGGGCTGCGCATTGTGAATCAGGCGGAGTATGGCGACGAGTGGATTCGGCTCCTGGCCTCGTACAAGCCCAAGATCGTGAATGTGGCCACGATGGATCCAGTGTTGCGTGGAGAGTTTCATGCCATCGTTGGCGTGGGACAGACGTTCAAGAACGTTCAGAACCAGGATCCGGTGACCACGCATTGCCCTCTGCCTGGCTGTACCATCACTCAGACGATTCCGGTCACCGTAAAGGGCGGGCCGCACACCAACGCGGCGCGTGTCTGGGCCGAGTTCTGGTTGACGAAACCGGCGCAGGATTTTCTGGCCAAAAATGGTGAAGCCGTGGCGCGCAAGGATGCGGAGATCCATCCGGCCGTTGACCCGGCAACGCACCCGTCCATGTTCTGGCCTGATGATCAGCTTGAGCAGGGAACGCGGGACAACATCAAGTGGATCACTGAGTCCAAGCTCTTCGATTACTGATGGGTACGCTCGCTGCAGCGCGGCGCGCGCACCTCTCGCCGCGTTTCCAAGGGAAGCTGCACGCGCCGATAGTGCGGCTTAAACCGACCGAACTTAAGGTTGGAAGCGCACCTCCTGAGGTAGCCGTAGTGCGGCCGTCCCTGGCCGCGCCTCAAGCACGGCGGCCAGGGACGGCCGCGCTACGGGCATTCTCCCACAGCCAATGGTCAGTTGCGCTTAGCTCGGCTCCAGTGAGGCGTGATGATGAGTAGTGTTGCCACGCCCCTGGAGCCGGCTGCCGCTCCGGCAACCGTGCGCCGATTTGAGCTGGGCACGGTGCTGATGTGGCTGCTGCTCATTGTGATTGCAGTGTTCACGGTCACGCCAGCCGGTGTGATTGTCATCTCCGCGGTGCGTGATAACGCGCCGGGCCGGGAGGGCACCTGGACGCTTCAGGGGCTCACGAGCGCGGTGAACGACCCTGTCACCTGGAGCATTGCCTGGACCACCCTCTGGCTGGCGCTCGTTCGCGTTGCTGGTGCCCTGAGCGTGGCAGTGACGCTTTCATGGATTCTGGCACGCACCAATTGTCCTTTCCGTTCCCAGCTCGAGTTTCTCGTTGTCTTGAGCTTTTTCTTTCCCGCGCTTGGGAAGCTGCTCACCTGGACGGTCCTGGCGAGCCCACAGACGGGGTACTTAAATCAGTTGATCCGGCTCCTGCCATTCGTCTCGCTGGATCGCGGGCCCATTGACATTTATTCCTACGGCGGCGTGATTTTCGCGTCCGTCATTGGCATCGCACCATTTCTCACCGTATTCATGCTGCCAGCGTTCAGGGCTATGGATGCATCACTGGAGGAGTCCGCCCAGGTGTGCGGCGCCTCGCCTCGGCGCACGCTCTCGTCCATCACCTTTCCGCTCATGCGGCCGGCGATCATGAGTGCATTTATCCTGGCACTCCTGCTCATGCTCTCGTCATTTGAGACGGAGGTCTTCCTGGGCACGCAGGCGGGCATCTTTGTGTTCACGAACAAGATTTACCAGCAGCTCAACGAGGTGGTGCCAGCCAACTATCCGGCGGCCTTCACGCTGGCGTTCATGCTGCTGATGATGGCGCTCATTCTGGTGGTCATCAATTGGCGTATGGTCGGAAATCGAAGCTACACCACCGTGGGCGGGCGGAGTTATTCGGCCCGCACCATTCAGCTTGGTGTGCTGCGCTGGCCGGCGTTTGCCATTGTGGCCACGTTCTTGTTCCTTGGGCTGCTGCTACCGGTTGTGGTGTTGATTCAGAGTAGCTTTATGCGTACGGCCGGGGTGAATCTGTTCTCAGCCAACGGTTACACGCTGGACAATTGGCTGACCGTCCTAACGCTGCGGCTCCCACAGACTGCCCTAATGAACACGCTGATCCTGTGCGTGGCGTCGTCCACCATAGGAATGCTCGTTGCATCGCTAGTGGCATACGTGTGCACGCGCACGCAATTTCGGGGTCGGAAGGCGCTGGAGGTTGCGGCCTGGTTGCCCTGGGGCATGCCCTCCCTGGTGCTGGGGCTCGGTATGCTCTGGGCTGTGCTTTTCTCTCCCATGTCGGCACTCTATGGGACGCTGGCGATTCTGGTCATTGCCCACGTGATTCGCAGCATGCCAGTCAAGACGCGAATAATGACTTCGACCATCGTGCAAATTGACAAAGAGCTGGAGGAGTCCGCGCGCGTGCTGGGCGCGTCCTGGCCACAGGCGTTTCGGCAGATCGTCCTGCCGCTGGTCAAGAACGGCTTCGTAGCGGGCTGGATTATTGGCTTCGTGTACTCGTTCGGCGAGCTTGCGCTGGTGGCCTTCCTGACCGGGCCAAAGTCTGTGGTCTATTCCACGCTGTTGTTCAGCTTCTGGCAAAACGGGGCAGTGGAGCGCGCCAGCGTGGTAGCGATCATTATGACCGTCATCATTCTGGGTTGCGTCATGCTCACGCGCAAGCTCACCCGGACGGAGCTGAGGAGCG
>JBJXFJ010000122.1:0-8145 GCA_046154735.1 Chloroflexota bacterium
GTGGCTTCCGCCATCGTTGCTGATGCGGCGTCGGAACTGAAAGCGGTGTCACGGCCACCCGCACTCCATAGCGCTGGCGCGCGCACGGTGAGCCGGCTGCATCGATACGCTCGATATCCCGAGCCACATCCGTCTAGCTGTACTAGAGCTTCGCGATAAGCTCGCCCTTCATGGCGTCATGCCAATTTTCACCCTCGGGCATCACCATCTCGGCCGCGCGCACAGAGTAGCCGCTATTGCCCGTGCCGATAGGATCACGGCCTTCCTCAACATCTTTAGCCGCCTCTAGCAACATCCTGCGAGCTGTGATGATCGCGAGGTCGGCCGTGCCCAGATGCTCTTTCGTGCGGTCGTAGATGGGTCCCATGCCTTCTTGAACGGCCATGTCCTGCGTGTTGACTCCATTAATACCGGTGTAATTCACCGTGCGCTGCCGCTCACGATCAATGAGGTAGTCATTGGACTTGTTCAATAGGGGCTTGTAGGTGCCAGGAATGAGATCGTCGTGTGCCCGACCGAAGAACTTCTCCTCTTCGTAAATCTCAGCTTCAGGCATCTCCGAGCCGTCCACGTGATACATCCAGTTGTAGACCCAGCACGTCTCGTCATCAATCGGCACCCAGAGGTGCCCGTGAACGGATGGCACTCCCGCGAATCCCGCGTAGGCCCGCATCTGCTGAACCGGCAAGATCCACTGATAGGCTCGAACGAAGTTCTTCCCTTCATCCTTCAGATTACGGATACTGGCGTACGTGAATCCGTAATCCGTTCGCAGCACCACGAGCTTTGGCGCGGTTGAGCGCGCTCGATAGCCGCTGGGTCCAAACGTGGCAGCGCTATTCGCCGATTCCGTCTTGAACATGCGATGCAAGAATGATGCGTGTGAGGAATCAATTCCCCCCTCCATTGATTGGAGGTAGTTGCTCTCTTGATACGTCTTGGAGCAGAAGGTTCTTCCCGCTGGGAGCCGCGCCCATTCGTAATCAGGATCCGGGGGTCGCTTATCTGCCGGCCCCATATACGTCCAGACCACACCACCACGCTCAACGGTCGGGTACGCGGCCACCTTCACTTTGTGTTTGAAGTTACTCTCGGGCGGCTCGTTCGGCATGTCCACGCACGCGCCAGCAGCGTTGAACTTCCACCCGTGATACACGCAGCGAAGGCCGCTCTCCTCGTTTCGGCCAAAGAAGAGCGAGGCGCCGCGGTGGGGGCAATTCTCAGCCACTAACCCGATCTGCCCGTCAGAATCTCGAAAGGCCACCAGCTTTTCGCTGAGCAGTCCCACACGCACTGGCGGACAGTCAGGCGAAGGCAGTTCCTCCGAAAGCATCGCGGGCATCCAGTACCGCCGGAATGCTTCACCCATAGGCGTCCCTGGCCCTGTTCTGGTGACCCGCTCGTTCACAAGTTTTGAAAGCATGGAAGTCTCCTCGTTACGCAGATGAATATGCACAAAGAGCGCCAGGAGGAAGCCCCCGTCGCCGCACATTCACTACCACTTCGCCACAAGCTCACCCTTGATGGACTCCTGCCAGTTCGCGTCCTCGGGCATCAGCATCTCCGCCGCTCGGACATAGTGGCTGGACGTCGTCATGGCCCCCAGGGGGTCACCACCGTCCTGCACATCACGAATGGCTTGCAGAAGCAGCCGGCGTGTTGTGATGACCGCCAGGTCCGCCGTCCCCAGGTGCTCCTTCGTACGATCGTAGATCGTCCCCATGGTCTCCTGGAGCGCAATATCCTGCGTATTGACACCTTCAATTCCCGTGTAATTCACGGTTTTCTGGTGCTGGCGATCAATTCCGTAGTCATTCTCGCGATTCCGCTTCAGCTTGAAGGTACCCGGAATCATGTCATCCGGATGGCGTCCAGTCAGGCGCTCCTCAATGTCGATCTCCTCGTCGGAGAGCGGCGTGCCGTCAATCGCATACATCCAATTCCAGACGAAGTGGGTGGAATCGTCAATTGGCACCCACATGTGCCCCTGAATCACGGGGCGGCCCAGGTAGCCAAAGAAGGCGCGCTGCTGATGGAAGGGCATCACAAACTGGTAGACCCGAACGAAGTTCTTGGCCTCATCTTTTATGTGCCGGATGCTGGCGTAACTGTAGCCATAATCTGTCCGCAGCACTTCAAGCTTGGGGCTACCGGCCCGGGCACGGTAACTATTGGCGCCCAGTGACGGATTGTCATCAAACTGGCGGTGCAGAAACGACGAGTGTGATGAATCGATCCCGCCCTCAACACCCTGGAGATAGTTGCATTCCTCCAGCGTCTTCGAGACGAATGTGCACCCCTTGGGCGCCCGCGCCCACTCATAGCCAGGCTCAGGCGGCCGTCGATCTGCAGGTCCCATGTAGGTCCAAACAATGCCGCCCATTTCAATGCAGGGGTATGCGCCAACCTTAACTTTGTGCTTGAAATTGCTTTCTGGCGGCTCATTCGGCATGTCCACGCATGAGCCGGACGCGTCAAATTTCCAGCCATGATAGACGCAGCGCAAGCCCGCTTCTTCGTTCCGTCCAAAGAAGAGCGAGGCACCACGGTGGGGGCAATTCTCCGCCACCAGACCGACCTGCCCGTCAGAATCACGAAAGGCCACCAGCTTTTCGCCAAGCAGCCCCACGCGCACCGGCGGACAATCAGCCTCCGGCAGCTCCGAGGTCATCAGTGCGGGCATCCAGTAGCGGCGCATCGCATCGCCCAATGGAGTCCCCGGACCAGTACGCGTGACTAGCTCATTGTCTTCACGTGAAAGCATGCTCTTCTCTCCTCATTGAGCTCCTGCGAGCCACTTTATACGACAGATCTTCGCTTTTACCTGGTTGACTTGTACAGCGCAATGACCTTGGCCACCAAATCCTTGCCACTTTCCTGATTTGGCGAGGCGTAGGTCTCCAACTTTGAGAAATCGGGTAGCTCGTTCAGATTGAGTACAGGAACATCGTTGCGCCGACTGTTTCCCTGGAATGCCTCCACATATGCCTTCTGGCCTTCCTGGCTCAAGAGCCAGTTCACCCACACCTTGGTGGCATTGGGGTGGGGTGCGTGCTTGAATACCGAAACGCCACGTGTGGCAAGATAGCGCGGCCCCTGCATGAAGTCCACGTTCTTGCCAATGCCTTCTTTCTGGAACTCCTGGAAGAAGTTCTTATCCGCGCCCACGGCAATGGGATAGCGGCCCGTAACAAGCCACTCCGTAGTCACACGCACGGTCTCCTGAACAACCGGCTTGGACTCGGTAAAGAACCGCTTCACGAACTCCTCACCTCGGGCGTGCATGAATCCGGCCAGGGTGATACTTCCGTTCGCCGGCACGCTTGGATCGTCAATGACAATCTTCCCTGCCCACTTCGGGTCGAGGAGATCATCCACACTCGTGACCTGGTCTTTCGCCACGGAGTCTCGATTGACAGCGTACCCACCAATAACGTCGGCAGCAAATACGAGGATAAGTGGCTGCTTGGACACATCATGTGCCCAGAACTCGAATCCACCCAGCCATTTCGAATCATCCGTTACGTCGGGCATGGTGATAAATGATCGGATCTCTTGCAAAACTCCGGCTGGAGTGAGCACATTGACCATGTTTGAGGTCTGAGCGGTGAAGACATCCCAGACGTACTGGCCGTTCTGCTGCTCCGTGATGATCTTTGGTGAGATATCGCTCGGCCGGGAGGCGGTATGTTCAACCTTGATCTCCGGGTACTTGGCCTGGAATTGATCAACCATCCGTTTGTAATCAGTGCCCGGCTGAGTGAGGAGGTTCAACACTCCTTCCTGCTTCGCCGCGGCCAGCGTCTTCTCCCACTCCAACTGCTCAGGAGCTGAAGTCACTGGCTTTGCCGCTGCCGCGCTCGCGGGCTTCTCGGTCGGTGCACTCACCGGTGCCGTTGTTGACTGGGCCTTGGGTGCACTCGTTGGCGATGCGGCCGGCGCCGAGACCGAACAGGCCGTGAGCAGTACACTGAACCCGATACCGATTGAGATCAGTAGTGATGCAAACCGTTGCCGACCCATGACGTATCCCCTCTACTCTGGTTTCTGATTACGCACTAGCGATGGCTCAAGAGCCGCGGAATCACAGCCACGTCCTCAAGTTGCTCCAGATTGTCGATGAGCTCCACAACTCGCTCCAATTGTGACCGCGGTACGTTGAGTGACGCGTGCTGAGCACAGTCAAAGAACTTGGCCACCAGCACCTCACGTGGCATTGGATTCAAAGGATGTCCAAGCGGTGCATCCACCCGCTTGGACACGGAGCGCCCATCCAGCAGGGTGACCTCCACAATTCCAGAACGCCGAAGCTCCTCTTCCACCGTAAGGCGCATTTGAGCAGTGAGCGCTAACGCCTCGGGCTGACGCAATCCCTGGTCTGTTGGCTGGAGATCGGCGAGGGTCACCGTTCCATTCGCCAGAGCCTTGGCGGTCGTGAAATAGATGCTGTCCTCACCTTCCACCGGTGAGCTCGGGCGCTTGCGCTTGGCCTCCGGCTCGCAGAACGTGCGAGCATGCGCTCCGCCGCGGATGTGGATGTCACTTACGTCATCTGGATTTAGATCAAGTTCATCGCGAAGCTGTCGAGCCGCATCAATGAACGGGTGGGCCACATAGGTCGTAGGCCACGGCTTGAAGCCAATGTCCAGCATCTGCCAGTCAGTGCCCAACCCATCAGCCAGGGCCTCTCGCGCATATCGGCCATGATAGTACGTCTTGAAGAATCCCGCCTCGCCTTCAAAAACATCGCAATCACAATCAAGCCCCGCTTCCACAAACAGAGCGCTGAGCACACCGACCTGATTGGAATACGCCGCGTAGATCGCCTTGGCAGGCCGCCCCTCCAGCACCGGCTGCCGTCCGCCCGAGGCCTGCATCAGGGCATGGCCTAATGCGCTGTGTATCTGCTGGGCGGTAAAGCCAAGAATGTGCGCGGAACTGACCGTAGCGCTGAAGCAGCCCGGCATCTGGGTGGGCTGCGGCTTGGACTCGCTATAGCCCTCTTCAGCCAGCGAGATCGCCAGACCGAGTCGCGCCATGAGCTCATTGCCAGCGGCGACAGCCGAGAAAAACTCACGGCCGGTCACGCCGCCACGATACTCTGCAGCCGCCAACGCCGCGGGCACACTGGTAACGCCCAGATGGCCGCTGCCGCGCGGCCCGGCTACGTCGTCGTAATTCAGTGCGTGGGAAAGCCCTCCGTTCGCCAACGCGGCCATCACGGCAGGAACCTTCCCACCAATGCCGATGAGTGTCGCTTCCGGGGCGCCGCCGCCTCGCTGCACCACCCGCACCAGCTCAGGGCAGCCCACTCCCAGGGTGCTCGCCGCAAGGGTGGTTCCCAGTGTGTCAAGCAGAATCCGTTTGACTGTAGCCACCACATCCGGGGGGAGCTTCTCATAGGTCAGGCCGGCCGAGAATTCCGAAATTGGAACGACGACATCTGGCGGGGTGGGCATCGGACGCCTCCGGCGACATGCGCAATTGTGGCCAGTGTACTACAGGGCCAGTGAGCCGTCCCTGGGCTGCAGAGCACAAACCTCCGATCGCATCGTTGGTTGGGTGACGGTTCACGTCTCGAGGGATGTTCACCGCAGAGACTCGGAGACGCAGAGTTCCTTCGTTGGTCTCGCTGGGTCTCCGAGTCTCTGCGGTGAACATTTGGTCCGTGGGGTTCTCTCGCCGCCGGTAGTGTCGAGCATCTTGCCCGACACTACTGACTGCCTCCACCCAACAATCCATGACTGACAGAACACCACTTATCGTCGCGGAAGCGAAAGCGGTGTCACGGCCACACGCACTCCAAAGCGCAGTTCGGGACTGCGGTGACCGTGGTGAAGCGCTGGCGGTTTAGACGGCTTTCAGGTACTTCTTGATGACCTCATCCATTGAGAGGATCTCCCCCTTCAGCACGCTTCGAATGATGCGAATGGCGCCTTCCTGCGCGCCCGACGGCTCCTGTTCACGGTGCACCATGGTGCAATCTTCGGCAATGACAACGCGGTAGTGGAACTGGTGCGCATCAGCCGAGGTCCAGAGCACCGTGTTATCCGTGGACGCACCGGCGATGATCACCATGTCGCAGCCCATAGTGCGCAGCGTGTAATCCAGATCATTGAAGGAGAACCCGCTCAGGTAACGCTTATAAATGAGGAGATCGCGGTCAATCGGCTGCAGCTCAGGGATCACTTCCAGTGCATCCGTACCGAGCACCATCACAGGGGGATCGGGCAAATCGTCGGTTGGGCGCCGCATGCTGTTCACGTGAATCACCTGGACGCCCGCGGCGTACGCAGCGTCCTTCAGTCGGCGCACTCGGGCTACCATCTCATACCCAAAGCTGCCGGGCTTCCAGCCATAGCCTTTGGCCATATCCAACAGAATCACAACCGGCTTCTTTGGCACACCGCGCTCCGCCATGCTGGGCCTCCTCTGGCTCAAGTAACCGGGCACAGTGTACCGAAATCGAGCGCGCGCTAGCGCACTGGGCGCCGAAGGTCACTCACATTGATCACGCGGCTGAGGTCTGCTATGAGTTCAGCACATCGCTTGACGATTTGGACGAGCGAGAAAAAGGTGAACATGCATGTGTGACGATGCGCAGCCGGTCAATGAGCTCATCGTGCGAGGAGTTGTTGTTGGAGTATTTGGAACCAACTGCTACATTGTCGGCTCGAAGCAGCGCGGAGAAGCGGTGGTTCTGGATCCTGGCGATCAGCCGGAGGATATTCTTGCCCTTGCGCGGGACCTTGGCGTGCGCATTACGAAGATCATTTCAACGCATGCCCACCTGGATCACGTGCTTGCCGCCCAGGCCATGAAGGACGCGACCGGCGCGCCATTCTTCCTGCACAGCAGTGATTCAGAGATCCTTGCCAACGTCCCAGATTCCGCTCAGCGATGGCTCAATCGCGAGATTGGCGCGCCCCCACGCCCTGATGTCTGGCTGAAAGGCGGCGAGGATCTGGAGATCGCCGGGATCACGCTCCGCGCACTCCACACTCCCGGGCATACGCCGGGAAGCATCTCCCTCTACGCTGAACATGCCAACCTGCTTTTTAGTGGCGACACACTCTTTCGAGGCACCATCGGCCGCACCGATCTCCTGGGCGGCGATTACAACACGATCATCCAAACGCTGCACACCACCTTGGCCGAATTACCGGATGAGACAAGAGTGATGCCCGGCCACATGCAAGAAACCACCATTGGTGCGGAGAAGGCCACGAATCCGTTCTTCAGAGCGTAGGCGGACGGAGGACGGAGGACGGAGGACGGAGGACGGAAACTAGGATACGACCTCCTCCGTCTTCCGTCCTCCGTCCGTCCTAACCACCGAACGCCTTCAGTCGCTCCCGTACCTGCCGCAGGGCGCCGGCCGGAAAGGGCTTGGCTCCGCCGATGGGACTGGCCGCCAGGGTCATGGCGGCGGCTTCTTCCATAGCAATGATGGCGCGCGCCGCGGCTGGCGCATCGGAACCAAATGCCAGCACGCCGTGATTGGCCAACAGCACGGCCATGGTCCCAGGACTGGCGTTTACCGCTTCCACAATGAAGCGCACGGATTCGTCTGAGCCGCGCGGTCCCCACGGCGCCACTGGCACATCCTGGTCCAGGCCCATCCGCAAAAGCGCCTCATAGCGACACGGCAATGGCTCGTGAGCAAGAGCAAAGGCCGTGGCGTAGGTGGAGTGCGTATGAATCACGGATTGCACATCATCACGCACCTTGTAGACGCAGGCGTGCATCTGAATGATCTCGCGCGAGGTGGAAGCCACCTCGCCTTCAACGGTGTTCCCGTCAAAATCCACCACTGCCAGTGTTTCCGAGCGCGTATTGAGCAGTGAGCTGACCCCGGTCAACAGCATCGTTTCTGTGCCGGGAATTCGGACGCTGGCATTCCCGTGACCACTGAACGAAAGTACTCCGGTGTTGACCAGACTATTGCTAGCGTCCACAATTTGCTTGCGAAAGTCCGTATGAGAGACGGCCATGTAAGTCCCCTTGCGCTCTATCTCGCGAGATGTAAACCCAGCCTACCACCTCGGAAATTCAATGTCGAGAATCACCTGCCACCGCAAGAGCTCAGAAGTCGGGGGGCGAATGTTCACCGCGGAGACTCGGAGACGCAGAGAGAACAAAGAA
>JBJXFJ010000130.1:0-11505 GCA_046154735.1 Chloroflexota bacterium
GAGTTCGTCCGCGATGGGCTGGCCAACCACGTCAAGGCCATTGACATCCCGGGCGCCGGGACCAGCGGCGGCGAGGTCCTGGTGCTCTTCAATCAGGCTCCGCACCCGAATGCCGGTAAGCTTTTTGCCAACTGGCTCTTGACCAAAGAAGGGCAAACTGTCTGGTCGAAGGCCCTGAACATTAATAGTGCCCGTCTCGACGTGCCGGTGATCGACCCAGCCGTGGCGCCCGGAAAGGTTGAGTACGGAGACCCAACTCAAGAGGAGGGGATCCCGAAGATCGGAGAGACGCAGGAATTCCTCAAGACACTCGTAAGTTAGGATAGCGGCGGCACGAACGGCGCTCACTGATGTGACGCATCCTCTGGCGCCCTGATCTAAAGCACCGACGCGTTCCATCATCGCATGTAGGTCTGCGTGTGAATCCCGAATACGATTGAGAGGGGAGTCTGTCGTGGCAACAATTGTGACGAGGCGTAACTTCATTCGGCTGGTCGGAGCCGCATCCACCGGCCTACTCGTGGCCGCCTGTAGCGCGGCGCCCGCGGCGCAACCAACGGTGGCCCCAGTCAAACCGGCCGGGGCCCCTCCCACGGCCGCCCCAGCCGCGGCCGCTCCGCAGACCGCACCAGCGGCGCCCGCGGGGGCAACGGCCGGCCAGGATTGGCAGGCCCAGTGGGACACACTTGTTGAGGGCGCCAAGCGGGAGGGCAAAGTCGTCGTCCAGACTCCGGCTGGCGCGGGTTACCGCGAGTCGGTTGATGAATTCGCCAAAGCGTTCCCAGGGATAGAGGCGGATCATCAGCCATTCCCTGACTCCGCCACGTATATTCCCAAGATCACCAGTGAGCGGCAGGCCGGGATTTACTCCGTGGACGTCCTGGCCACCACGGTGACGCCGCTGCTCCAGGTGCTCAAGCCGCAGGGATTTTTAGACCCGGTGCGACCGCTCTTCATTCGACCCGATGTGATGGACGATAAGGTCTGGTACCAGGGATTTGAGGGACGTTGGGCTGATCTGACCAAGTCCCACGTCTTCCGCTTCGGAGTCAGTGTGACGCGTCCAATCTATGTCAACACGGGCATGATCGAGGCGGACGCGATCAAGACCATTGACGATTTGCTTGATCCCAAGTGGAAGGGGAAAATCGTCACCAGCGATCTGGTCCAGGGGTACGTTTACACGCCCAGTACCATCATTCGCGAGGATCGGGGTGAGGCCTTCTTACACAAGCTCTTCGTTGAGCAAGAGCCATTGATCATCCGTGATCGCCGCCAGGCCATTGAGTCGCTCATACGCGGCGCGGTTCCCATCGGATTCGGCCTACATCCGGTGATCATGTCCGACTTTGTGAAGGACGGCCTGGCCAAGGACATCAGGAACCTGGACTTCTTTGGTTATGGCGGTGGCGAGGTGGCCGGCATCTATAACAAGGCGCCTCACCCCATGGCTGGCAAACTCTTCCTTAACTGGCTGCTTACCAAGGAGGGGCAGGGCACCTGGACCAAGGGGTCGCACCAGAACAGCGCGCGACTCGATGTTCCCCCGGTGGATCCGTCCACCGCGCCTGGCTCCGGCAGAACCATCGATCCCACACAGGAGGACTGGCTGGTCAAAACGGGCGACACCCAGGAGTACCTCAAGAAACTCCAGAGTGAGCGTCCAGCGAACTAGCCAAGCAGGTTAGCAACTCGTGCTCTGAAATGTGGCGTCGGAGAACGCCGCACTTCAGAGCGCGTCCCAATTTCACGAAGTCCAACGCGCACGGAGCTTCCTATGACGACGGCGATCAAGACGCGAATCATCGACGGGGACGGCCATGTGATCGAAGGTGATCTGGGTCCATTTCTCCCTGAGCCTTACAAGGGGCGCAGTACCCTTGGCCTTTCTCGGGGCACCCACTTCCCACCCGTGGACCATTTGCATAATGAGCCCGTCCAGACACTCCCGGGCTCGTTCAACCCTGCCGGCCCCACCGAGTGGGCGCAGTTTCTGGACGATGCTGGCGTGGACTTTACGGTGATGTACCCATCGCTCGGGCTGAGCATCGGCAATGTCGCGAGCCGTGATTGGGCCACGGCGCTTTGCCAGGGCTACAACAACTGGCTGCACCAAACCTACACGAGCGTCAATCCGCGGTTCAAAGGCATGGCGCTCATCCCCATGCAAGATGTGGGCGAGGCCGTGAATGAGCTGCGCCGGGCCGTGACCGAGCTGGGCATGCTGGGCGCCATGCTCCCTGGCAACGGACTCAAGGGCAGCCTGGGTCAGAAGGACTATTGGCCGGTCTACGCCGAGGCTGAGCGCCTGGGCTGCAGCCTGGCCATCCATAGTGGACCACACCACAAGCTGGGGCTGGATAACATGGATGTTTATCCTCCAATCCATGCCCTGGGCCACCCATTTGCGCTCATGATTGCCTGTGGCAGCATGATATTCAATGGCGTGTTTGATAGATTCCCGGGGCTGCGCGTGGCTTTTCTGGAGGGCGGTGTCTCGTGGCTGCTCCTGGTGCTGGAGCGGTTCGATCGATCGTACGAGACGCATATTCCCTACAATCCCCGCGGTGAGCTGCTCAACCTGCGACCCGGCCAGCGCGTGAGTGACTATCTGAAAGAGCTCATCAACGACCGACGATTCTTCGTGGGCTGTGAGGGTGAGGAGCCGACGATTGGCGACGTGGTACGGTACGTGGGGAACAAGCCGTTCATGTTCTCCTCGGACTATCCACATGAAGTCAATACCGAGATGTGTAAGCACGAGATCAGTGAGATTCTGGAGCACGCCACGCTCCAGGACGAAGACAAGCGCGCGATCCTTGCGGAGAACGCATTGCATTTTTACGGACTGCCCGCGTAGCCATCTCGCGGGATACCCCATGGCCTTCGGAATCGGCCACGGACATGGAGGCGCTCACCAGTGATGGCCGGATGGCCCATTCTTCCAGCGTGCGCCAGATAGCGCCCGCCTAAATGTGCCCGCGGTACACCCCACAACCGCGCCTGGGTGCGGCAGGGTCCTTGACCCAACCAATGCTGTGCCCCATCAAATGTCCGGATTCGTGGGTGGCGCATAGATCCGGAACGTGGGAATCGGGCGGGACATCAATCGGCTTGCTCGTCGCTGACCGGGAGATCGCGACGGGCGACCGCCAGCATTGGTACCACCAAATTCCTCGCGCCTGTCCACATCTATCGGAGACCGCAGTCTTTGTTGGCGTAGCGTGGGCGGCGCTCCAGGATCAGATTCGGGGGTAGCGGTGTCAGTAGCAGGGGGGAAATCGACGGGGCTTCGATGCGCGTCCGGCGCGACGGGCGCAGGTACCCCATCCGCCAGCCCTCATTCACGAAGGCGTCCACCACACTCCGCCCCAGAGCCGCATACTGGGGGGCATATTTGATCAACAGTGGCAATGACACCTCGAACGGATCCACCTCGGCTCGGGCGGCGATCTCCACCCGCAGTGCTTGGACGATCTGGGCGATGATCAGGACCGCCCAGACTTGGATCAGCACCACCTCCGTCTTGGACGACCACAGCAGGTGCAGTCCGAGATACTGCTTGATCAGTCGGAACGCCAACTCGATGTCCCACCGGCGCGCATACAGGCGCGCGATCTCCCCGATGGGCAAGACGACCGGGTCGAGCACGTTGGTCAGATACGCGTACTCCACCGTGCCCAGCCTGAAGCGCACCAACCGTACCGCGTGCTTGGCCCGATCCGAGCGGTGCGCCCCCAACCAGACCACGGCTTCAGAGATCCCCCCACGGTCATAGCGGACCTGGATGATCTCATAGCTGGTCTTGGCCCGGAGCCGACTGATCCACCATAGCCCCTGATCGGTCAGATCATCGAACCAGCGGAACCCGAAATACCCCAGATCCGCCAACAGCAGCGCCCCCCGCCCGAGCGACTCGACCATGGTCCGCGCGGCCACTTTCTCATTCTGCGCCGGATTCGTTTGGTGCTCGATGCGGGTGAACTGCTGCCGGCGCAGATCGAACAGGGCGCTGAGCTTACCGGGCAGGAGCTGGCGATCCCCGGGGGGCACGTCATGCAACGCCGGCAGCCGCCGCGCCACCTGGTCCAGGGTGCTTTCATCAAGCGCGTAGACCCCGGTGGCAAAGTGGGCGAGGTGCGTCGCCTGATAGGGCGCCAGACGCGTGGCCAGGATGGCGCTGATCCGGGTGAAGAGCCGTTCGAGAAAGACGGTGCCATCCCGCTCCAGACGATGATAGACGGCTTGATCGCTGATCGGGAAACGCGGGTACGCCCAGAGTCCCAGCTCGGTCAGGCGCCGCCAGATGGCCGTTTGTTCGTGCAGGCCGCGGAGCACGCTGACCACCACCGCGCTCCACAGGGCCAAGGCCGGCAAAATACACGGCCGCCCCCGCCCGGGCGGGGTGGCCGGCTCCGGGGTCAGCCCCTCCACCAGGGTGCGCAGCTCCTGCTCCAGGGGACCGGCGGTCAGGGCCGCGGCCGTGGCAGCATCGATGGCGGGCACCGGATCCGGGGTCAATCGGGGACGAAAGGATGCCATGGGGAACCTCGACACGGGGCCCCCTCCCTGGGGCGGCCCGGGCGGCGTATAGACTACCAGGCGCGGGCACGGCAGCGGCCCCTCATCAATCACATGGCCATCACAGAATCCCACGAATGCATCGAATCCCCCAAACGACTGCTCAAACACCCCCGGTATGGGAATTTGGTGGTACCAATGGACCGGCCAGTCGCCCCTACGGATGTCTGGATCCTCCAGAGTGGAGGTTGGCCGGGGATGCCGATGCCGACGGCGGGGGCGATGGCGGATGCCGTAAGGGCGACTGGCGGTCGCCCGCGCCCCCACCGGGAACGCAAGGAATCGGGCGCGACAGCCATGGGTTCAGTGGTCGCTGACCGGGAGATCGCCGCGGGCGACCGGCCAGTCGCCCCTACGGATGTCTGGATCTTCCAGAGCGGAGGTTGGCCGGGGATGCCGACGGCGGGGGCGATGGCGGCTGCCGTAGGGGCAACTGGCCAAATACGGTTTAGTTAAGCCAGGAAGAGTGCGTGGTGAAGGGTGAGGAGGGACCGTGAATGGGCCGAGAACAGACTCGTCCGCCGTGGCTGCTTGCACTCTTCACTCTTAACTAAACCGTATTGGGCAGAGACGCCTGTCCCACCCCAATGGTCCTATTCATGTCAACTGACTCACTAGGAGACACGGGCGCCTTTAGAATCAGGATGGAATGACCAATTCGCAGCTCGAACATACGCGGATGACGTTAGACCGGGTACCGAGACAGAGGCAGGGCCGCGGGCGAACGGGAATCGGTCATCACGAAGTCTATCTGAGCATCGTGCATGGCACCTGGCAAAACGGCAGCGTACACAGGATCCGCGGGCACTGAACCACTGGAGAAGAAATGAGCAACCTTGAAAAGGCTACGCCGTAGCAGCGCAACGAGCCGGAGCGTTGCCTTTGAATTCCCCGGACAATGACACGGGCGTCGCTGGAATCGAATGCTGCGGTCCTGCATGTGGCACGCCAGGGAGGGTAAGAGCTCAGAAGTCGGGGGGTTTCAGGCGTGAGTGAGGAGCTCGCGGCAGGTAGTGAGAGCATTGCGGCCCTGAAGCGGCCAGGTTCCGAAGAGGCTTGCCTGCACCATGGTCGCCTCCATGACCGCGTCAGACCGGCTCGCGCCCGTGATCGTGCACCGCGTCACCAACTCATCCCCCGACTTCTGCACTCTAACGTGCGCTGCATATAGCTTGCCTCCCACCTGCCACTCCGCTAATCTGAAGTTGCTCGATTGTGGTCAGGCCGCCGGCACTCGGGCGGGAAATCTAGCCTGGTTGTGTTGAAGAGTCTATGACGTCGCAATCGGTCATTCTCGGAGCACACGTATTTGATGCGCTCTGGATGGAGCTTTCGGATCTCCTGGGCACCGCTGCCACCGCCGCGCTGCTGCGCCGCTCATGCGGCCGTGCCGCGCGCAAGAATCCATCCATTGAGCCAATCGAGATTCGACGTGAGGGACTGGCATACACCTACCAACTGCCGGATGCCTGGCGCGATCCTGCCCACCCGCGCGGCCTTCAGACACTCAAAGCGATTGTTGTTGAGCTCTGCCCACTGCTCACTGACCTCACCGACCAGGTGGTCATTCGTCGGCTTCGCGCCGCGCCGTTGCTCGCGGAGTCGGGGTTATTTTCTGAGGTGCCACTGAAATGACGACGGCCCCATCGTTGTCCCCGATCGAAACGCTTCAAACGGGAATTGCCCCGCTTGATCGCATCCTGGGCGGAGGGGTGCCGCGTCACTCGCTCCTGGTAATCGCGGGCGAGCCGGGGGCTGGGAAATCCATCCTGACCCTCCAGATGCTTTTTCACTGGGCGCGCGCCGGCAAAAAGGTCCTGTATTTCACCACGCTCTCCGAGCCGGCCATCAAGCTAATCCGCTACACCCAGATGTTCTCCTTCTTCGACCTGTCGCTGCTGGATGAGCGCTTCGACTTTGTGGACCTGGGCTCGGCGCTGCGTGAGCAGGGGCCGGAGCGGGCAATGGCTGAGATTGTGGCGCGGGTGGAACAGGAGGAGCCGGACATCGTGGCGGTGGACAGCTTTAAGGCGATCCATGACCTCTTTCCCACTGCCGCTCAGAGCCGCACCTTTGTTTACGATCTGGCGGTCCATCTGGCCAGTTGGGGTGCCACCACGTTTCTGGTGGGTGAATATATACCCGCTGAAATCAGCGTGTTGCCCGAATTCGCTATAGCGGATGGGATTATTCGACTCAGCAACATGCGCCAGGAATTGACGGCTGTGCGCGGCATTGAGGTACTCAAGCTGCGCGGCGCGGCCTATAGTGAGGGCCAACATTTCTTTGAGATTGGCCGGCACGGACTACAGGTGTATCCGCGCGTGCGGGCCCCGGATGCGGGCGAGGTGGCAGCCATTGTGGCCACTGAACCGGTGCTCACGGGGGTCACCGGGCTGGACGAGCTGCTGGGTGGTGGCCTTCCGCGGGCCAGCGTGACCATGGTGGAGGGCGGCACCGGGACGGGTAAGACCATGCTGAGTCAGCGGTTTGCGCTGACCGGCGCGGAGCAGGGCGAGCCGGCCGTGCTGTTCCTCTTTGAGGAGACGCCAGAGCAGGTGCGCCGGCTCACGCGTGGCTTTGGCTGGGATCTAGCGGCGCAGGAAGCGCGGGGGTTGCTGCGGATGGAGTACACCGCACCGGTTGAGGTGAACACGGATCGCTTTCTGGATCGGGCGATCCAGACGGTGGCGTCCATGGGCGCCCGGCGGGTGGTGCTGGACAGTCTGACCAGTCTGGCGATCAGCATTCCTTCGGATCGGCGCTATAAGGAGCTGGTGTACGCGCTTAGCAAGCACATGCAGATTCTGGGCGCCACGCTGGTCCTCACCGTGGAAGTGCCGGAGCTGCTGGGCTCAGGCCAGCTCACCGGGCATGGCGTGTCATCCATCGCGGATAACGTGATCATGCTCCGTTACGTGGAGATGGGAGGACATCTGACCCGAGCCATCTCGGTGATCAAAGAGCGGGGCGTGGCCCACAGCACGGAGCTGCGGCAGGTGAGCGTGGATGCGGACGGGCTGCGCGTGGGTCCGGGCTTCCGTCAGTTGCGCGGCGTGCTCACCGGTCTGCCGGTCTCCATGGAGCGGGAGCCGTAAGTATGACCCAGTCAATCATTTCCCCGACGAGCCGGCCGGCTGCTGGCACGCTGGCCGATCTGGCGCATCTTCTGGAATCAGTGGACCAGTGGGAGGCGCGGATCGGAGCGGCGCTCAGCGTCCTCCGCGATCTGGTGCCGCATGATGTCTGCGGCCTGCTGGTGAACCGTCCGGGGCATGAGCCGATCCGGATTGTGAGCCCCGTGGGCCTGGATCAGCCTGAGACACTGGCACGATTGGAGCGCATGCTTTCATCATTGGCGGACCGCTCAAAGGACGAGCTGGATGCGGCGCCACATTTGCTCAGCAACGACTCGCCGGAGCATGGTGCACACCTGGCCGTGCCGCTGGTGAGCCTGGCGGAACTGTCCGGGCTGCTCTATGTGCGATCAGATGCACCCGATGTCTACCAGGAGCGCCACCTGCGACGGCTGGCCGTGGCGGCCGCGCAGCTCGCGTCCTATGTGAGTCTGGTGACGATCCATCAGTCAGAGCAGCTCCTGCGAGCTCAGCTCCAGGACGTTCTTCAGCAGCGTGATGAGTTTGTAGCCATGGTGAGCCACGATATCAAAAACCCACTGGCGGCCATACGCGGCTCAGCCCAGCTCCTGAGGCGGCGAGCTGAGTACAATGAGCGGCTGGTGGATTCGATCATCGGACAGACGGAACAAATCGAGCGGCTCTGCACGGACCTGTTGGACGTGGCGCACGTCACGAGTGAGCACTTTGAGCTGCGTCGTGAGCCCGTGGACCTGGCGCGGCTGGTGGATGAGTGTGTCACCGTCAGCCGAAGGAATGCAGGCCTCCAGCGCATCATCCTGCATCTGCCCACGGAGTCGATCATTGGCGCCTGGGACGCGGGCCGCATCCGCCAGGTGTGCCAGAACCTGTTATCCAACGCAATAAAGTACTCAACGCATGGCGGCGAGATTGTCGTGCGCATTGAGCATCTGGGCGAGGAGGCGCGTGTCTCTGTCCGTGACCAGGGCATTGGCCTTCCCCCGGACCAGGTCATGCGAGTGTTCGATCGATTTTACCGGGAGGCAGCCGGCGAGCGCGTAGCGCAGGGGTTGGGCCTGGGCCTCAACATTGCCCAGGCGCTCATTGGGCTCCACGGCGGCCGCATCTGGGCTGAGAGCGGCGGCCCGGGCCACGGCAGCACCTTTTTCTTCACGCTGCCGCTCTAGCAAACGAGCATCTGGAGCACAGCCTGCAGAGAGGGAGCGGGAGGCCGGAGCTCCCACCCGCCCAACCGGGCGTGCGGGACTTCCGCATAGAGATTGACGGTTGGTGGATTCCTCATCGTGCCTGGCTCATCAGCGTTCGCAGGGGAGGGCCACACGACCTTGGCCGTTACAACGCCCTTGCCGCACAATTGAGGACACCGATGCCCCTGCTTCCAAGGCTACTATGAGCATCCACGGGCCTCTCCAGCCGTTTCCAAACACCGCTCATCCGCCCATCATCGCCTCTGCTCCGGGGCGTGTGAACATGATCGGCGAGCACACGGACTACAGCGGCGGGTTTGTGTTACCCACTGCGATCCCCCAACGGACCAAAGTTGAGCTCACGCCGCGCGATGATCGTCTGGTACGCGTGTGGAGCGCGGGGCATTCACGCGGCACCATGCCGGACGAGTACACGCTGGGCGCGGAATCGCCCGGGCGGGGCTGGGTTGACTACATCCAGGGAGTCACGCGGGCGCTCCTGGAGAGCGGCCACACGCTCCGTGGATTCGATGCCCGGATTTCATCAACGGTGCCGCCCGGCAGTGGACTTTCATCCAGCGCCGCGCTCGAGGTGAGCCTGCTCCGGGCCGTGCGGCAAGCCTTTGCACTCCGGCTGGATGACATTGCCCTCGCTAAAATCGGGCAGCGTGCCGAGAATGAATTTGTGGGCGCCCAGGTTGGAATCATGGACCAGATGGCCGCAAGCCTGGCTGATGCATCCACGGCCCTGCTGATCAATACGGGAAGCCTGGAGTACCGGCGTGTGGCCCTCCGCCCAGAAATTGAGCTGCTCGTTATTCACTCTGGCATCACCCACAGCCATGCCTCCGGTGAGTACAATCGGCGGCGCACGGAATGCGAACAGGCATGCCAGCTTCTTGGCGTGCCCAGGCTCAGCAATTGCACGCTCGCGGATCTGTCCCGCATCGGCAGGCTACCAGAACCACTGAATCGACGCGCGAAACACGTTGTGACCGAAAATGCACGCGTTCATGACGCCGTTGACGCCATTGAGCGCGAAGACTGTGGCGGGCTGGGCCGGCTTCTTGTTGCCTCGCACGAATCGCTGCGGGATGACTACAACGTGTCTTTAGCCGAGATTGATACGCTGGTACGTGCAGCACTCGCAGACCCCGACGTGTATGGGGCGCGCTTGACCGGCGGTGGTTTTGGCGGATCAATCGTTGCTCTGACCCGCCCAGGAACAGCAGGCGCGGCCGGGACACGTATCATGGC
Source organism: Chloroflexota bacterium (assembly GCA_046154735.1). Lineage (GTDB taxonomy): Bacteria > Chloroflexota > UBA6077 > UBA6077 > JACCZL01 > CAVXYC01. The sequence continues at coordinate 10,145 of JBJXFJ010000130.1, forward strand.
AACGTATAAACAACAAACAGGGCGAGTGGCAACGGTCATCGTACCGAGTTGACCGTGTCATTGAAGGATGAATAAGCCGTGGTGATGAACATTCTGGTAACCGGGGGCGCCGGCTTCATTGGGAGCGTGGTGACCGAAGAGCTTGTCCGCGCGGGACATCGTGTCGTTGTATTCGACAACCTCAGTCAAGGTCATCGTGCAGCCGTCCATTCAGATGCGCAATTTATCGAGGGCGATCTGCGTGATGAGGCCGCGGTGCAACGGGCATTCCAGGCTCATCCTGGTATCGAGGCAATCATGCACTTCGCCTCGTACACCCTGGTGGGCGAGTCCATGGACAAGCCGGAGCTGTACCTACGCGATAACGTGAACGCCGGCGTAACGCTGATGGCCCAGGCACTCCGCCATGGGGTGGGAAGATTCATTCTCTCGTCCACGGCTAACTTGTTTGATGCGGCCGAGAAGATGCCCATTGATGAAAGCGAGCCGATTGTCCCTGGTTCGCCCTATGGTGAATCCAAGTTCATGCTGGAACGCGCACTGTACTGGTACGACCGCGTCCACCAGTTCCGCTATGCCGCTTTGCGCTACTTCAATGCCGCCGGTGCCACTGAAAGCGTGGGCGAGCACCATGATCCGGAGACTCATATCATTCCACTGGTGCTACGCGTGGCAGAAGGTCGATCCAAGAGCTTCACGCTCTTCGGCGGGGACTACCCCACGCCGGATGGCAGTTGCGTTCGCGATTACATCCACGTGGTTGATCTGGCCCAGGCACATATCCTGGCACTGGAGGCATTGAGCCAGGGGAGTCGGGTCTACAACCTGGGCAACGGCGCGGGATTCAGCAATAAGCAAGTCATTGAAACGGCCGAAAAGATTACGGGTGCGACCATTCCCTACACCATTGGACCGCGGCGCCCGGGCGATCCGGCCGAGCTGATTGCATCGTCCGACCGCATTCGCACCGAGCTTGGCTGGCAGCCGCGCTATCCGGATCTCGAGGACATTATCGGAAGCGCCTGGGAATGGCGCCAATCCCATCCCAACGGTTACGCCTGAACAGGACAAGACGAGGGCAAAGGGCATGCCGATCATCATGTTTGCTGACCCACTTGTTCTGCCTGTCACATCCTAGTACGGGAGGGCGGATGTGGGGCTGGGGAGAGGCCGGTGATTACAAGTGTATGAAGTCGTCGCGGGGATCCCGTGCGGGCGACTGCCAGTCGCCCCTACGGATGGCGGGTGCCTCCAGAGCGGTCGACCCCAACGCAGACGGCTGTTGAGAGTGCGGATGCCGTAGGGGCGACAGGCCGGTCGCCCGCGTCCCCACCCAGAACGAGGGGACCGGGCGCGACATC
>JBJXFJ010000132.1:0-18010 GCA_046154735.1 Chloroflexota bacterium
TGGGGCCGGGAAACTCTGACGCGCCCCCGGTCATGTGAGCCGCGAGCCATCTGGCTCATCAGGGGCCGAGGCGTCCCGAGAGCCGGCAACGCCGCGATTCAAGACAACTTCAGACATGAGCGTGGCATTTGGAATGAGTACTCGCACACCCTCAGCCGTGAGGATCACCGTTGTCCGATAGCTGATGTGCTCCACCCGTCCGATGAAGTCCTTGAGCTGAATCTCATCGCCTATGCGGAATGGTCGCTCAAAGAGCAGGTAGAGGCCGGCAAAGAAGCTCTTCAGGATGTCTTGCATGGCCAGGCTCACGGCGATCCCAACGATTCCCAGAGTGGCAACCACGGAACTCAGGGGAACGCCCAGCACATCGAGCGCCGTGAGCGCTCCGAGCCCCACCACGGCCAGGTAAATCACCCGGCCTATGAGAATACTCAGGCTGACGTCAACGGTGGTGCGCGCGGCCGAACGCTCAAACGAGTGCCGGGCAAGCCGGGCAAGCTGCCAGCCCAGCATGAGAAAGAGGAGACCGCGGAGCGCGGACCAGCCCAATTCCGCGCGTGCATCAGCAGTCCACCAGGCGAGAACATCCTGCATTGAGCGACTCAGCTCCTGTCAGATCCAGCCTGATGCTGCCACTCGGCGCCCTATGCGCTCATGCGTTCCGAAGTGGCCTTCACGAGGAACGAACGACAAACGACCCCAACAGCCTTTTTTGACTGCCAGGGTCGGTTTAACGGCAGAGCCGCGTGTCGAGTTTGGTCGACCTAGTTGGCCTGAGAAGGTTGTTGCTGAAGAAGTGTCTTGGCCTCGCCCCCCACACCCTCACGCTCACAATCCTGAAAGGTAGAGTACAGCGCCTTGTTGAGCACGCGCATCCGCCAGTCCTGAGCATCGATCACATTGATGCATTCCCGCCGCTGCCGTTGCAGATAGGACAAGCGCATCAAGAAGAAGAGCTGGACCGGCGAATACGACTTCAGTCCGTTGACGCCGCCTTCCGCCAGGTTGGTCAACGATTCTCGGTTCATCTCACCTTGCACCATGTGCCTCTATCGCCTCCGAAAAGTGCCGCTCGATGTGCCTGTCCAGATTGTAGCAAAACCCAGACCTGCCGTGAGTCCAATACCGGCGCCTACCAGACGGCCCCTGGTTGAAAAGCCGTTGTGCTCACCTTCCGGAAAACGACTGAGCTGCACAAATGGTGCCATGCCCTCATCACAAGCGGTGGTCACATGGGTTCAGTGCAGGACTTATCAGTGTTCCGATGGCGGAGTCGCCATTGGAGCACTGAAAAGCCCTGGTTCAGTGATCGGCATTTCGCGTTTCAGCACCTGGCCCTGATATCCTCTCTGAGGTGGCGGCCAGTCAGTGACTGGCGCGGTGCTCTGGCACCTGCCCTGACTGGAGTCAGACATGCCCATGATCCCGGAGCGCGAACGTCAACAGATACGCGAGATTTTTGAGCGCGATCTCGTGGGCGACGTTCGACTTGAGCTATTCACTCGCAGGCCTTCGCTGCTCTTTGTGCCCGGCCGGCAAGACCACGAGGTCGGTCCTGAGACAGAAGCCTTGCTGCGGGAAATCTCCGATCTGTCCGAAAAACTTCAATTTGAAATTCACGATGTGCAATCGGACTCGGCCGCGGCAGCCGAGGCCCGTATCGGCCAGGTGCCTACGGTTGTCCTCCACGGGACAAACGCCGGCACAGTACGATTCCTCGGTGCCCCGGCTGGCTATGAGTTCTCAGCTCTCATTGCCGATATCGTGGATCTATCAACCGGCGAGGTCAGCCTCACGGAGGAGACCAAAGGCGCGCTCCAGGCTATCACGGAGCCGGTCCACATTCAGGTGTTCAGCACGCCCACTTGACCCTATTGCCCGCGTGCGGCCAGGCTGGCCCACATGATGGCAATGGCCAATGAACACATTACCGCGGATGCCATCGATGCCACGGAATTTCCGGAGCTTGCCCGGAAGTACCAGGTGATGTCAGTTCCAAAAATTGTTATTAACGATAAAGTGGAGTTTATTGGCGCCCAGCCGGAGCCACAATTTCTGGAAGCTATCCGCCAGGCGCTCAAACCAGAGGAGGACTAGGAGCGGTCTCTTACGCGCTCCACGTGATATGAATCGGAGATCGTTTCTCACCTTGAGCCTTGCGGCATCGTTTGGCGCGGCATGTCAGTCATCCGCGCAGGCGACGCCTCCGGCAAAACCAACGACGCCGCCCGTGGCGGCTACTTCCGCGGCGCCAAAACCCGCCGCGTCACCAGGAGCACTAGCAGTGTCGAAACAATGGCCAGCAGCACCCGCGATTGGGCTTGATCCAGCCGCCCGTTACACCGCGACAATCAGCACCACGCTCGGGGAGATGAAGGCCGAGCTCTTTGCCAAGGATGCCCCAAACACGGTGAACAATTTTGTGTTCCTGGCTCGGGAGAACTTCTATGACGGCGTGGTTTTCCACCGCATCATTAAGGACTTCATGGTCCAGACGGGAGATCCGACGGGAACGGGTATGGGTGGTCCAGGGTACAAATTCTCAGACGAGCTGAACACACCGCAGAATTACGAGCGGGGCATGCTCGCCATGGCGAATTCAGGGCCCAACACGCAGGGAAGCCAGTTCTTCATTTGCCACGCGGACCTCAAGGGTCGGCTGCCGAAGAATTACACGATTTTTGGTCAAGTCACCCAGGGGCTGGAATCGCTCGACGCGATCGCCACGGTTCCAGTTGGTCCCTCGCCGCAGGGTGAACGTTCCAAGCCACAGACTGAGGTGAAGATCCAATCTGTCACGATCGAAGAGGTCAAATAGCCACCCAGCGGACTCACCCACATTAGACTTAGATCCCGTGGGTGGCCCCCACCCACAGTGAATTCATTTCGCGGGCACTTGCTCAGCCTGTTGAGCTTGATCCGATTTGGGTGCACTTGTTTGCAGCAGATGGAGCGCCCCGAACGACCCAAAGGTCACGCTCAGAAGATCGAGTAGCACGTCGAGAACCCGGGGCTCACGCCCCGGGACAAACGACTGGCGCAATTCATCAAACGCGGCAAACAAACCTCCAATGGCGGCGGTGGCAATGACCGCCCACCGCGCAGTGAGATTCTGCCCAGATTCGATCCGAATCGCCAGGCTGAGGAGAGCGCCCAGAATCGCGTATTCCAGAACGTGTCCCAGTTTGGCGACCAAGGACTGCATACCACCACTGACAGGTGTCACCGCCTGCCCAAGCGATGACGTGTAGAGCACGCCTCCTGCCCACAGCAACACCGCGAGCCAGATCAGCACACGAAACACGGTGTCTCAGAGCAAGGCAAGTGAGCCCTCCCGTCTCTTAGATGGAATTTAGACGCTCCGGGCTCGCCCGCGCGATTGAATCCACATGGCACAGGCCGCGGCAGCAATGAACGCTGCCGCGGTGTCAAGCAGCACATCATTGATGGATGCCTCACGACGCGGCACGAAGGACTGACGGAGCTCATCCAGACCAGCGAAGACGAGGCACGTTACAACAGCAAAACCTGCCGCCCGGGCCGGGCGAAGCTTCAGTCCTCCACCGTGACCGTGCGCCGCCCGGAAGATCAGCAGACTGAGCAGCGAGTATTCAATCACGTGCCAGGTCTTAGCCAGCGAGTAGGTGGCCCCGATCCGCTCACCCGTTGACGGATCGGTCCGCTGGGGAAGATTGGACTGTGAGGACAGCCCCAGAATGACCGCCATCCAGAGCACAACTGGCAACCAGTAGTACGCGACCCGGCGGAGCAGCATTAAGCGCGCTGACGTGCAGCCATGTGCGCGCGGCGCTCATCAACGATGTGTCGTAGCGTCTCATCCAGGGGAATTGCCGGGGAGAATCCGACCACGCGACGCAACTTCTCCACGTTGGGAACGCGACGCCGCATGTCCTCGAATCCGCCGCTCGCAAACGCTTGATCGTACGGTACCAGGGATATTTCAGAGTTGCTTTCTGCAAGATCGCGGATCCGTCGAGCGAGATTCTCAATGCTGATTTCAGCCGATTGACCCACGTTGAAGACCTCTCCGAGAGCCTGTTCCGCCTGCATAAGCGCGGTAATTGCCCGAACGACATCTCGAACATCGGTGAAACAGCGCGTTTGTTGGCCATCACCGTACACCGTGATTGGCTCATTCATCAGTGCCTGCTCTACAAATCGTGGCACCACCATGCCGTAGCGTCCCGTCTGGCGAGGACCAATCGTATTGAAGAATCGCACGATCACAACGGGGAGCTTCTGCTCCTGCCAGTAAGCGAATGCCAGGCACTCATCCAGGCTCTTTGTGGCGGCATACAGCCAGCGCGTCACCTTGGTGGAGCCGAGGATTCGGTCATCATCCTCGCTTAGCATGTCCGCGTCGTTCTTGCCGTAGGCTTCCGAGGTGGAGGCGATCAGAACGCGGGCCCCGGAGCGCGCGGCAGATTCCAGAACGATCTCAGTGCCACGCACATTGGTAATGATTGATTGGAGTGGATTCTCAATGACCCAACGCACACCCACTGCCGCCGCGAGGTGGTAGATCTGGTCAACGTTTGCCGCAAGCCCCTCAAAGAGATCTCGATCCAGAACGGTGCCCTGGACAAATCGGAAGTTTGCATGCCCATCATGGAGCTGTGCATTCTCCACAGACCCAGTGGAGCAATCATCGAGAACAGTGACCGTATCACCGCGGGCGAGTAGCGCCTCCACAAGGTGCGACCCAATAAAACCCGCGCCACCGGTGACGAGAACCTTCATCGCTTTCCTACCTCAACGGGTTGAGCTTCTAGTTGATACTGTATGAACGATCCGGCGTCCCACATTGAGACTCCCAAGCGCCGGCATCGATCCGCGAGCGCAGCCTGCTCCCCGGACGGGCCCGCCACAACCACTTCCTGAACCCCCTCGCGAGCCACAACATCCTCCAACTTTTCAGTGGAGCCAAGCACACGCACGCCGTGAATTGCTCGGTCGATCTTACTTTCATCACGATCCAGAAACCCCACGACTCGATAGGGCTTGGTGGGATTCCGCCGAATTGCCCGGAGCACGAGCTCGCCAATATCGCCAGCACCGACGATGACGACACCCACGATGTCTCGATGCCGAAGTCGTCCAATCATCTCCGGAAGAAATACAAAGAGAAGTCTGGCGCTGACAATGAGCAGCGTGAAAATGAGCAGATCGATAGCCAACATGGATCGCGGGAAGCCCTCCGCGCGAAATACCAAGGCGATGATCGCTGCGCTCAGCGCGGATCCAAGCACACTGGCGACGCCCATGCGAACCAGATCACTTGGGCCAAGATAGCGCCAGACGGTCCGATAATTTCCCAGCATGAAGAGCGCACTCAGCTTCACCGCCACGACGTACGGAAGGATAGCCGCGAACTGCTCTACGAAGCGCTTTTCCAGAACTCCTTCAAAGCGCACCAGGTAGGCACCGAGGAGGGACACGCAGATGATGGTCAGATCCAGAAGCATCTCAGCCACCTGGCGCTTGTAGAGGAGCGTGCCACTGAGCACCAGCTTACCCACCAGCCCAGGGTCGCTCTCCATCTGGGCGTAGTCTTTCTCCGTGTAGATGCGCACCTGAGCCAGGTAAATTCCGAAGAATAGAATGCTCAGCGCCAGCACCACACCAATAGATAGGGCCACCCAGCCGCCAATAAAGCGTGAGCTAAGCACGAGCGCACCGGCCGCGGCGCTCACTGCGTAGAGCACCAGCACGGCATTTCGCTCGCTCAGTCCCAATGCCACAAGCCGGTGCGAAAGGTGATCTCGACCACCCTGTGAGATGGGCCGACCATTGAGCGCGCGCATTACCGTGACCAGAGACGTGTCAAGAATAGGCAGTGCCATTACGGCTACGGGCACAAGCAAAGCGGCCATCAACTCCGTGGTAGCCTTGCTGGCGCCCAAGACCACGACACCACTCAGAACGAACCCAAGGAGCAGGCTGCCGCTGTCGCCCATGAAGATCCTTGCGGGATTGAAGTTGAACACAAGGAATCCAGCCGTGGAACCGGCGATGACCAGACAAAACAGCGCCATCTGTCGATCGCCCTGGAGATGGTTGTATCCCGCAAGCGTCAGCGCCACAACCATCGCAATGCCCGCGGAAAGGCCGTCCATATTGTCGAGTAAGTTGAAGGCGTTGGTAACGCCGACGATCCAGAATATGCTCAGCGGTACCACCAATAGTGGCACGGGCATCTGATTTAGGGGGAGCCCGCCAATAATGAGCACGCACGCCGCAACAACCTGAGCCAGTAGCTTGCCATAGGGCGGGAGGCCCCTAAGGTCATCGTAAAGACCTACCGCGAACATGATGGTTGCGCCGAGTAGCAGGCCACCAAATCGGTCAATTCGATCGGGCTGATTTGGCTGAGGAAGCAATAGGAAGACCGGCACAATGGCGAGAAAGATGGCGATACCACCGAGCAGCGGCGTCACCACACGGTGCCATCGATCGCGCTGGGGATACGCCACGACCCCCGCCCGCACGGCGAGTTTCGCAACGAGCGGTGTGCAGAGGAGCGCCACGGCCAAGGCCGCAATGGCGCCGAGCGGATACACGAACGTGAACGGTTGGGCGCCGAAATTCACGCGGCAATACCCTTGATGTGCGCCAATTCGAGGTACAACCGCTCCATGTCATCCACCAGGCGACTCACCGAATAACGAGGTATCACAGACGAACGCCCGGCCAGGCCAACGCGCGCGGACCAGGCAGGATCGGAAAGGAAGCGCATCACACCCGCGGCAATTGCTTCGGCATCGCGAGGCTGAACGAGTATTCCGGATATTCCATCTTCAACCACTTCGCCAACCCCGCCCACCGCGGTGGCAACCACCGGTCGTGCAGCGGCGAGTGCCTCGATCACCGCCACGGGCGAACCTTCATTGAGCGATGAAAGGACCACCACATCGATATCGGCATACACGGGTCGCATATCTCTTCGCCAGCCGAGAAAGTGTACCCGATCGGTCAACCCGAGCTCGCGAGTCGTCTGCTCCAGCTCCAGCCGCCGCTCCCCATCACCAACAATTGCGAAATGAACGTCATCTCGCTGACTGCGAATGTTCGCGGCCGCGGCCAGGAAGTACTCGTGCGCTTTGATAGGGACCAGTCGAGCAATGATCCCAACCACGGGCGCGTCACTGCTGAGACCCATTTCCTGCCGCAACTCGCCACGCGCAGGATGAGCGGCCAGGAGCGGCTCAAGCGGGAGTCCAAGAGGAATCGGCACCAGTTTCTCAGGGGGTGCGACTCCAAACCCGGCGATCTCGTCACGCTGCTTATCACCAACAACCACAATCCTGTCCGTCATGGTTGCCAATGCGCGCTCAATGCCCAGGAAGACGGCCGTTTTGCGCGGACTGAAATAACTGTGAAAGACATGACCATGATAGGTATGCACGATGATTGGAACGCGCGCAAGCCAGGCCGCCAGACGGGCAGCGGTGCCGGCTTTGGCCATGTGAGTGTGGACAATATCCGGACGATTCCGTCGGATAACGCGGTACATCTCAAGGAGTGATTTGAAGTCGTTTAGCGGGCTCACTTCGCGCCCCAGCGACTCTACTACCAGCGGACGCACCCCATTCTCTTCTGCAAGGTAACGCATGCTGCCTTCAGTGGCGCTCTCGACACCGGTCACCAGCAGGGTCTGAAATCGTTCAGGATTCAGCCCCTTGGTGAGCATGATCGTATGAATGGATGGTCCGCCCACATTGAGACGAGTAATGGCTCGCAGGATCCGAATCTTGCGCGTCTCTGTGTGGATCACTGTGCGATCAGTACAGGTTCACACTGTCGCGCTGGCCTCCCAGCGCACGCATCACGCCGGAGACGTCTGATCGGATCTGGTGCGACAACGTCGTGCTAACCAAACTTCTTGACCGTATAGAGGATACCGCCCACCAGGCTCATCCCCAGTAGCACCAGTCGGCGCAGAATGGCAATTGCCAGCGCAATGGGCTCCGGCACCCCCATGGCTCCAAAGAGCACGACAAAGGCGAGCTCCACCGTGCCCAGTCCGTTGATCGAGAGTGGCAGCAGGCCGACAGCGAGAATGATCGGTGCAACCGCCGCAACGTCGCCCAGTGTGACGCCCGCGCCCACCGCGGAGCCGTACAGATACAGGTTCACAATGGAAAGCCCGTTAGCCAGCAGAGAGATGAGCAACGCGCGCAATATGAGCCCGCGCGCGCCCGCGTACGAGCGCATGGCTTCGATCGCGGCGTCGACCCGCGATCGAATTCGAATACCAAACACCGACACGTCCGCTAAGCGCAATAGACCATCGCGAATGCGGTTGGCTCCCTCGGAACGGTGCATAAGCAGCAGGAGCACGCCAACCAGCGCAACAAACATCAAGACCAGCGTCTGCCCGAGCCGGCCATCGATCATTGTCGGCCGCAGAACCACCGCAAACAGTCCCAGAATGAGCACCGAGATTGCACCCACCAGCCGATCCATCACCACGGAGGCCACGGATCGGGTCTTGCCCGCGGCAACCCCCGCGGCGCCGTAGGCACGAACCACGTCCGCTCCAAAGCGGGAGGGGAGAATGTTATTGAAGAACATCCCGATCAGATAAAGACGTACCAGCGTGGCCAGGGGCGCCCGGGAACCCTGCGCGGAGATCATCATGCGCCATCGAGTGACATTGAGCACCATGGCCACGCTAGCGAAACCAGCCGCGAGTGCCACGAGAGTCCACTGAGCGGACTGCAACGTAATCAAGGCGTTTTCAAGGCCCGCGCGGCTCAGGACATAAATTGTGACCGCCACGGCGATTGAGAGCTTGAAAATCAATCCCCAACGGATACGTGGTGAGGCCTTGACTTCCGCGTCATTGGAGACGCTCATTGTCACGAGGCCGGACCCGAACGGGAAGGCTCACTGCTGGGTCGGTCAAGCACCCTGGCATAGAGCTGCTCGTAGCGACGCGCGAGATCCGTCCAGTTGAACTCTGTTGCTACCCGCCTTCTGGCGCGCTCACTCAGCTCATCAACCAGGGTGGGTGACGCAAAGAGCCGCTCAAGCGCATCCGCAATTGCCTTCGCGTCACGCGGAGGCACCAGAATACCGGCATCGCCCACCACCTCCGGGGTCCCCGCGGCATCGGCTGCTACCACGGTGAGCCCGGCACTCATGGCTTCTTGTAATACCGCCGGCGAGCCCTCGCGCTCCGACGGGAATACGAAGACGGTGCAGTGCTGATAGAGTCCGCGGAGCTCCGCTGAAGACCGGTCCAGCCAACCCCAAAAGCGCACACGAACGCCGAGCTCATGGGCCAAATTCTCAAGTGTGGCGCGATATGGCCCATCGCCAACAACGTGAACTTCCATGTTTGGGCCAATCTGACGGGCGGCTTGGATAAGGTACTGCACGCCTTTGAATTCATGCAGCCGAGTCACCATGAGGATACGCCGGCCCACCATTGACGGCTCCAGGCCAAGCTGCTCCTGGCTTGCTCCACCCAGAGCAATCGGGCTACATCCATTGGGAATCACAGTCACGTCACAACCGGCGTGCTCGCGAATGCGGGCCGCCAGGTCATGCGAAACGGCCACAACTCCGTCCGCGTCACGGACGATATGCCGCCAGGCGGGAAGGAGTAACTGATGGTCGAACCGAAATCGATTTGGGTTGTGCCCGGGGACATCGGAACCGCGGGCGGTCATCACGTAGCGCGGCCCACCCAGGCGGCGCAGCATGTAGGCAATGGGACCTGTGGGAAAGATGAAGTGACTGTTGACCACGTCGTAAGAACGGCGCCGAATCTGAGCGGCGGCGAAAAGCGTGCCGCTCAGCACATACGTGGCCATTTCGTGCGTGTGACACACCTCACGACGACTCCGGAGCGAAGGCACGCGCATCACGCGTATGCCCTCCATCACTTCCTGGCGTGGAATTCCCGCCAGGTTCATGGTGATGACGTCCACCTCATTACCAAGCTCCACGAGCGTACGGGCCAGGTGATACGAGGACGTGCTTCCCCCGGCGCCCAGCGGCGGGAACTCGTAATTGAGCATCAAAATGCGCACGTAGGGCGGCCTCAACTCCTTGGTTGCGAACGGCTCAATGGGTTCCGGTGGAGCTCTCGTGCCACGCGCACCAAACGGGGCGGCATCACTCACCAACTGCTGACGGATCGATCCCGCAACGACGCATGAACCTGAATCCGGTCACTTCCGGACATGTCGATTGTGTCACACGGTGGCCTCATGGTGCCAAACGGGGGATATGCGTCAGAATTTCACGACACTGGCGGGTGAGGATCCTGGGGCCGTCATCCATCATACCCGTCTGTTGCATCACCCCAAGTCTTCTATACTCGTGAACAATGCAGCGCGTTGACTTGCACCGTCGGTAATCTGGTTTCATGCGCCTTTGTATCGCCACGGGCACATTTCCGCCCGATATTGGCGGACCGCCAACGTATCTCTCCCAGCTCATCCCTGCATTGGCCAGTCGGGGGCACACCGTCCACGTGGTAACCTACGGGGAGCCCGCAACCAGCACGCTGCCCTGCACAACCGAACGAATTTCAAGGCGCGCAACGATCCCCGTGCGACTTGCCAGATTTACGCGTGCTGTTCTCGCAGGCACGCGTGACGCGGACATCCTCTTCGTAAGCGATTACGGCCTTCCACCAGCGGTGGTGAATCGACTTCGCGGCCTGCCCATGGTGATCAAAGTTGTAGGCGACTTCGCCTGGGAGTACTCTGTGCGCCACGGTCATGTGCCGCCGGGATTAGGAATTGACCGGTTTCAGTCACTCCCCGGTGGCCCACGAGTTCGTATCTTGAAAACGATCCAGCGCGCCTATGTTTCCGCGGCCCAACGAGTCATTGTACCGAGCTATTACCTCAAATCGATTGTCGCCGGCTGGGGGGTCTCTTCCAGAAAGATGCGCGTCATCTATAACGCCGTCCCTCTCCCCGCAACGAGAGCCACCTCCCTGGGCGCAACGCCGCTGGTACTCACCGTTGCCCGGCTCGCTCCCTGGAAGGGCATTGACACGCTGATTCTGGCGATTGGACGCCTGAAATCGATGGCAATGGCGCCAAAACTCGTTGTGGCGGGCGACGGCGCCGACCGTGAGCGATTGGAACAACTGGCCGCGCGCGTCGCGCCGAACCAGGTGACGTTTCTGGGGGAGATTGAGCGATCGGGCGTTCAAGCCCTCATGTCGGATGCGTCCATCCTCGCGCTGGCCTCGGGCTACGAGGGGCTTTCCCACGTGCTCCTCGAGGGAATGGCCGCGGGCCTACCAATCGTGGCGAGCAATATCGATGGCAACCGCGAGCTTATCTCGCACGGGGAGAATGGTTGGCTGGTGCAGCCCGGCGATGATGATGGTTTCGCTCAGGCAATCCGCAACTGCCTCGGTGATCCCGAGGTGGCGCAGGCGTACGGACGGCGCAATCGCGCATGGGCCGAGTCTCATGGCATTGACCAACAGGTCGACCGAACGCTCGAGGTCTGTCTAGAAGCCATAGCTGAACGGCGTCGGTAGCGAGCTTTTTGATGCGACTTGCGCTCATCACCCCTCTCGTTGACCCGGCAAACCCGTTACTGGGGTTCATTCATACCTGGGTCGGCCAGCTCGCGGAGCGAGTTGACCATCTCTCCGTGCTGCAGCTCTGGCGCAGCGCGCCGGCACTACCATCCAATGTTGATTTGTATTCGCTTGATCGGAGCGGGCCCGGGGGGAAAGCCGCCGTCCTAGCGCGACTGAGCATGACCCTGGCACGCTTGTGCTGGCGAGGCCGCCTGGATGGCGTGATTGCGCATATGGGGCCCATATTCGCCGTCTGCGCCGCTCCCGTGGTCAAACCAGCGCGCATTCCCCTCGCCCTCTGGTATGCCCACGGTGCCGTTTCCCCCATGCTTAGACTCGCGCATCAGCTTGTCGACCGAGCGGGCACGTCTACGCCGGACGGATTCCGGATCCCAAGCACGAAGCTGACAATCACCGGGCAAGGCATCGATACCATGCGATTCGCGCCCAGAGGTCAGCGCGATGATCGACTCATTGTGTCGATCGGCCGAATCTCACCCGTCAAGCACTACGAAACCGTAATTCACGCCATGGCAGATCTGCGCGCTAGAGGTGAGAGCGATGTCCGACTCCGGATTATTGGCGGCGTCACCCTCCCGTCCGAGTATGCCTATCGAGAGAAGCTCACAGGCCTGGTACAGGGACTGGAGCTTTCGAGACAGGTAGAGATCGTCGAGGGAATACCTCACGACCAGATAGCCAGTGAATATCAGCGGGCCGGCCTCTTCGTTTCATGCAGTCAGACAGGGAGTTTGGACAAGGCTGTGCTGGAGGCCGCCAGCGCGGGCGCTCTACCCATCACAACAAATCCCGCGCTGGGCGAATTCTTCGAAGAAGCACGTTCTGACCATATGCCCAGTGAATCTCCGGATTGTGTTGCAGCCCTCATGCAATACTGGCTCAATCAGCCGAGTGGCGTTCGAATGCGGCGCGCGGCCGTGCTCCGGGAGCGCGTCGTCCGCAATCACAGTGTGCACCATCTGGCCGATGAGCTCGTCAGGCTCGTTCGCCCTATACGGCCTGCGCAGCGTGGCTTGTCACTCACAGGCGACGCACGATGAGAATTCTCTACGCGGGAAATTTTGAATGGCCGTCCGAGCAGGCGCGGGCGATTCAAACCGTGCATACGGGCCATGCCCTCGCCCGCGCAGGAGCGGACGTGAAGCTCGTGACCATACGCGCTCGCGGGCGTCAGCCCAGCGTTCCTCGGGCATTGGCGCTCTATGGACTCAGCCCACACCCTCGTTTCGCCTCGGCTTCAGTCCCAGTTATCCGTGTTCCAGAGAGTCTACGGATCATTGAGATTCATAAGCGACTGGCCGTAACCAATTTCAGCTTCTGTCTCGGCGCGGCACTGGACATTGCTCGATGCCAAAGGCATCAGCGTCCAGACTGGATCTTTACTCGGGATCCGCGCGTTGCGTGGACGTTCATCAAGCTTCGGCCCATCACCGGCGCTCGTGTGGTGTATGAAGTCCACGAGCTATTCGGGACTCGCCCGCGTGACAATCGGTCGCTTGACCGAGCGGAACAGTGGGGCGTGGCAAACCGTACGCGCGCGCTGGAGAGCACGGTACTGCACGAGGCCGATCGGCTCATTACGCTCACCCAAGCATGTCGACAGCTCATCGTCGACGCTCACGGCATCCCTGAGTCGCGAATCAGAATGGTCCCTGATGGCACCCGCTTGCCCCCTGAGCGTCACGGCCCGGGTCGCCTGGCGCGCTCGATTTTTTACGTGGGTCAGCTCTATCGGTGGAAGGGCGTAGACACGCTTATCCGAGCGCTCACTGACATCCCTGCCGCGACACTTACGATCATTGGGGCGGGCGCACAGGAAGGCGGCCGAGACGTTGATCGAGCGAGACTGAAGCACCTCGTTCAGGATCTGGGCATCGCTGAGCGAGTCTCATTTCAAACATTCGTACCGTATGAGCAGGTGCCCGCGCTGCTGGCGCAAGCCGCCGTGGCAACCGTGCCATTGCCGGACGTGCTTATGTCACGGTATTTCACATCGCCCCTGAAGATCTTTGATGCAATGGCCGCGGGTACGCCGATCGTGGCGAGCAGACTGGACTCGATCTGCGAAATCCTGACGGACAGCGAAAACAGTGTGCTGGTGGAGCCAGACTCTCCCACCGCGCTAGCAGCGGGAATTCGACGAATTCTAGATAATCCCCGGCTTGCTGAAAGTCTGGCTTCGCGAGCGAGATTGGACGTGATGGCCTATACCTGGGATGCCCGAGCGCGGCGAATTCTGGATTTCTTAGAGGTGACCAACTCAGCGAGGCTTGATCCATGACCTCGCTCCTCTATCTGGCCAGCGTGGATCTTCCCCACCGCAAGGCGCGGGCGATCCAAATTGTCAATACTGCCCATGCACTGGCTCGATCCGGGGTGGATGTCACGCTTGTGGGCGGACGGCGCGGACCCGCGCGGACGAGCCGCGTCCTCTCACCATATGGGCTGACGCCGCATGCGCGTCTCCGCATACTTCGACCTCCAGTGTTGCGACTTCCGCGCTGTCTGGAGCGCTGGTATACGCGCATCTGGCAGCTCTCCTATCTTCTGGGCCTGCTCGCCCTCATGCCCTCCCTGTTTAGACGCGGCCTGCCCGATGCGATCCTTGTTCGTGATCTTCGTCTCGCCTGGCTACTGTGCCGGTTCGGGCGTGCCATTCGTCAACGCTTGATCTATGAAGTCCACGACCTGAGCTCGCTGGAGGCAGAGCTCAAGGGCGACCATCTTGAGGGAGCACGTCTCAAGAAGTCCGAAGAGGTAGTCTTCGCTCGCGTTCCCCGGGTCATCTGCATCACATCGGAACTGAAGCGCCTCATCGCCGAGCGGCATGGGCGCCACCCAGAGACGATGGCCGTGATCCCTGACGGCACGAATGCGCAACTCGGTCCATGCGATGACTCATCTTCAAGAAATGGCGTGTATTATGTCGGCCAGCTCTACGCCTGGAAGGGTGTCGATACACTGATTCACGCGGCCGCCGAATATCAGAGCACGGAGTACGTTATTGTCGGAGGGACCGAGGAGCCAGGTGCAGAAGACCGGGACGCTAACAGATTGATTGAGCTTTCAAAGCAGCTTGGCGTCCAGGATCGAGTGAAATTCACCGGCTGGGTCCCGTATCGGCGAATCCCCGAAATCCTTCGAGACGCTGCCGTGACCGTGATCCCACTCCCGGATACGCCGTTTGGGCGATACTTCACCTCACCCCTAAAGCTTTTCGATTACATGGCCGCAGGTGTACCAATAGTGGCGAGCGATTTACCCTCACTAAGAGACGTCTTGCACGACGAGGTCAACGCGCTGCTCGTGCAGCCCAACGATCCAATGGCAATGGCCGCGGCCATTGCCCGGCTGCATTGTGAGCCTGAGCTGGCCAAGAGACTCGGGCGTCAAGCGCGATACGACGTCCAGCGGTACACTTGGAATGCGCGCGCGGCACAGATCAATGCGTACATCACGCAGCCGAACGCACGGCAACAGTAATGGTACCTCCCTCACAACCTCGACTTTTATGGCTCTGCTCGGACCTCGAATCATCGAATGGCTGGGGCAGCTATGCTCGGGGCCTGGCCGAAGCTCTCATCGCTCGCGGCGTACCGATCCGAATTCTCACGAACCGCCACCACACGGATTCTCTGATCGACGGGGCGGAGGTGATCCCCTGCCTCACCAGTCCACTTGCGCCGCTCGATAGGCCCCTGGCCCTTGCCTGGAATGCCTATCAGACGGCTCGCTGGCGAGGCGCTGCAGACCTTGTTCACGCGATTGTTGAGCCCTACGCGCTCGGCGCTCAAACCCCCGGCAGCCCCGGACTCATCATTACGCTTCACGGAACGTACGCGGTATCCCCATTTCGAGAAGGAGCCCTGACCCGATGGAGCTTCCGGCGAGCCCTCTGCAACGCTCGGCAGGTTGTTTGCGTCAGTCATTACACCAAATCGCGACTTCTCGAGAAGATTGAGCTCTCCAACATCCGAGTGATACCCAACGGTGCGCGACTCCCCGAAGATGTGGTGCCGGGCGCATCCTCAACAACAGGGCCGCTCATCCTCGGCGTGGGCGCGGTCAAGAGGCGTAAGGGCTACCACGTCAGCATCGAGGCCGTCGCGCTCTTGAAGGATGAATTTCCCACGCTCAAGTACGCTATCGTCGGAGATGCCAGTGACCGCAGATACGTTGATAGCTTGCGTCAGCAGATTCGAGATCTAAAAGTGGAACAGCAGGTCGCGCTGCACGGACAAGTCAGCGATGAGCAATTGCGAGAGTTCTATCGGACCGCGCACGTCTTTGCCCTTACACCGGTCAATACGGGCGTCGCCTTCGAGGGGTTTGGTCTCACCTATCTCGAGGCGGGTGCCTACGGCCTGCCGGTGATTGGTACGCTCGGCTGCGGAGCCGAGGACGCGATTATTGACGGCGAGACAGGGTACCTTGTGCCGCAGGACTCCCCTGAACAGGTTGCCGCCCGCATTCGCTCACTCCTGCTAGATCCGGGCCACGCTCACACACTTGGTGAGCGTGGCCGAGCACACGCGCACTCCTTTGCCTGGGATCGCGTGGCTCAAAACTACCTGGATGTCTACAGCGCCGCACTTGAACGGTAGCGCTATTCTACGCGGGGTGTATGGGGTACTCCAACGCCCATTTGTTCGCGACGTTGGAATCCTCCAGCTTGGGGCGCTCTGTGCCGCGGGCATCGGGTTTGTGGCATCGGTGGTGCTGGCCCGTACTCTTGGCGCCGATGAATACGGGACATACGCACTGGTGGTCTCCCTTGGCACGACGATCGGCTTGTTGCGCCGCCTCGGCCAGGATCAAGCTGCCACCACGAGACTGTCGACCGCGCTCGCGAGTGACGATCCTGAAGGTGCGCGGAGGGCGCTCTCATACTTCACCGCCATCGGCGTCTGGACTGCCGTTGCAGTCATCCCCCTGGCGATCCTGCTAGCGCCCTGGGTGACGCAAGCGTTATATGCTGACGCGGACCTTGGTCAGCTACTCCGGGTCTATCTGGTACCCGTGGTCTGGGTGGTGGTGCCCGCTACCGCCGGGCTTGCGCTTCAGTGTACCCGGCAGATCAAAGTGCTCGCGTGGTTGGAAAATGGCTCCAACGCACTGCTGGCCGTGGCCGCAATTGCCGCCGCGATCATCAGCGCACACGCCGGAGCCGTGCTCATCGGACAGCTCATCGCCTCAATTGCGATTGCCGCTAGCGGAGCGTACGCGTATTCCTGGCTCCGAGCGCGATCATCGATACTTCCCACTGCGGGCGCCCTCGCTCAAGGGATCGTTACACCGGACTTCCCTATCTGGGCCGATACGCGCTCTGGGCTGGCCATGGCCGTGGACAAGAATCTCGCCACAATCTATCCACTGGTGCCTGTACTCTTCCTAGGAGCCGTGGCGACCACTGAGTCTGTAGCACAGCTTCGAATCGCCCTGAGCTACGTAGCCATTCCAGCGCTCCTCCTCGCACCTATCTCGCGGATGCTCATGGTGAAGCTGCCCGAAGTCCAGGCGAGAACGCCGGAGCGACTGCGTGATTTCTTCCGAATGGTAAGCCTTTCGGGCGGGTTGAGCTCCGCGGGATTGACCCTACCCTTTGTGTTGGCAGCTCCCTGGCTCATACCCTCACTCTATGGTGGTAACTACGCTTCTAGTGTGCCGCTAGTCTTCATACTGGCGGTGGATAGTGCACTGCTTGGCTTTGGATTGACGGCTGGGCCACTGTTCCGCACGCTGAATCGAACCGATTTGCCCATTCGCGTCCACGTCACAGTACTGCTGCTCGGATTGCCCGCCACGTATCTCGTGATTCAGCATGAAGGGGCTGCGGCCGCGGCGGCGAGCTATGTTGGATTGATGCTGGCGGCACGCATTGTGACCAACGCCCTCTGCTGGCGTTTGCTCACTCGGTAAACCCACGATGAAGATTCTGCTCATGGCTGATTCGTTTGGGGCAACCGGTGGCGGCGAGGTGATAGTGAGCTACCTGGCCCGCCGGCTCATGCAGCGCCATACTGTCGGGATTGTTACGGCGGGCGCCGGGCCAACAGAACGAGTCAACTGGCGCGGACTCAGTGTCTTTCAGATCCACTCCGCCTATCACCCTCGCCTGCGCCCGGCGATCTCGATTGTGAACCCAGTTACCGTCGGAGCAGTGCGACAGGCCGTTCAGACGTTTGCGCCCGATGTGGTGCATGCCTGGAATGTGCACCACCATCTCGGCTACGAAGCGCTTCGACAAGCGGCGCAGATTGCTCCAGTGGTCCATACATCACAGGACGCGCTTGCGTTCTGCTATACCAAATTCCATTGCTGGATTGACCCTACCAATCGGTCAGGCGCGCTTCCTATTCCTCGCGCGCACCCAGAACGATGCCGCAACTGCCGATCGCACTTCTGGCT
>JBJXFJ010000142.1:0-3145 GCA_046154735.1 Chloroflexota bacterium
CGGAGAATTACAGCGGGGATCTCTCGGTGGAACTGTTGGTGCGAGCGTCTTCCAGCCTCAACGTTCGAACGGTGGATTCTCGGAACGGAGTGTGCATGATTGCCACGCCCGCGGAATCCGGTGCCATCGTTACCTACGCGCTTACGACGACCTTAAGCCCCCAGGCATCCCGCGCTAGAGCTCACCCGGTCCTCACGCCGCGGTGCGCTGGCAATCTGTGGCAATGGCTTGGGGAGCTAGGCACGGAGTACAGACTGGAGAAAATTGCCACCATCCATCTGGCCGCAGAAGATGGGCGAGACAGAGCCGGAGCCTCGCCCGCCGGCATGGAACCGGCCATGCCGGCGGATGAGCTCTGGAGGCGGCATGAGCAGGCCTGGCGTGAGCGCTGGGCACAGGCAGATGTGACCATTGATGGTCCAGTGGCTGATCAAGCGGCTGTTCGATTTGCCGCGTACCATCTCATCGGTGCGGCGGACCCCAGCAATCCTCACGTGTCTATTGGTGCCCGCGGACTTACCGGAGAGGCCTATCGCGGTCACGTGTTCTGGGACACGGAGATGTATCTGCTGCCGTTCTACAGCCTCACTCAGCCGCCCGCGGCGCGCAGCCTGCTGATGTATCGCTTTCACACGCTGGATGCCGCGCGGGCAAAGGCTCGGTCATTGGGATTCCGCGGAGCTCTATATGCCTGGGAAGCCGCGGATACCGGGGAGGAGACTACCCCGGAGCAGGTCATAGGTTTCGACGGTCAGATTGTCCCCATCTGGACCGGCCGCCTGGCCCATCACATTTCAGCCGATATCGCGTACGCAGTGCTGCACTACTGGTGGATCACCGCGGATGATCAGTTCATGCAGGATGCCGGTGCGGAAATTGTCATTGAAACGGCGCGTTTCTGGGCCAGCCGCGCGACCCGTGAGGGCGATGGGCTTTACCACATGCGTGACGTGGTTGGACCGGACGAGTATCACGAGCGGGTGGATGACAATGCCTATACCATTGGGCTGGCACAATGGACCCTGCGTGAATCTTCGCGCCTGGTGGAACGCCTTCAGGGGGAATTTCCGGTGGCGTTTGGCGCACTTCAGGAAAAGCTTGGGCTCCAGCCGGAAGAGTCGGGTCAGTGGCTTCAGGTTGCGGATGGGTTATGCATTCGCCAGGATGAATTGACCGGAGTCATTGAGCAGTTTGAGGGGTTTCACGCCCTTGATCCGATCGATCTGGCTTCGTACGAGCCACGAGTGGTTCCAATGGATGTGCTGCTGGGGCGTGAACGGACGCGTGGCGCCAAGGTGATCAAGCAGCCGGATGTGCTGATGCTACTCTATCTCCTCCCGGAGGTGTTTGGATCGGACGCGCTGGCGGCGAACTTTAAGTACTACGATCCGCTCACCGGTCATGGCAGCTCGCTCAGTCCCGGAATCCACGCGGCCATCAGTGCTCGCCTGGGGGGCACTGACCAGGCGTACCGTTATTTCCAGCAGGCAGCGGCCATTGATCTTGACGACCGAATGGGCAACGCGGCCGGTGGCGTGCATATGGCGGCTCAGGGAAGTGTCTGGCAAGCGGCAGTGATGGGTTTTGGTGGGGCTCAGCCCGGTGCAAACGAGCTCCGTGTTCATCCCCGGCTCCCGGATGCCTGGGCCACGCTCACCTTCCCGCTGCAGTGGCGTGGTCGCTCCCTGCGCTTCGCCGCGAACGGTGATGATCAAAGCCTCAGCGTGGGCCTGGAATCAGGGGCGCCATTGCGGATCAGTAGCCGTGCTGGTCTTGATCGCTTGCTCGAGGCGGGGGCCTCGGTGAACATCGAGATGACTGCCTTGCCGTGCGAGCTGCGAAGGCCAAAGTCATAAGAGGGCAAGCCGCCGGCCCCGTTTGATGGCATTGCTTTCACTCTGCCAACTGGGGAAAGGTGTGCACTGCACCGGCATTATCCGCGCCCGTTTCAAGCTCTGGATATCACGCCAGCTACCCGATCGGGTGTGATGGACGGATAACTCATGTGTGAAAATGAACATAACAATCCGTTGAACGCGGAGCCCCAAGCGCTTGAACTTGGGTGGTCGACAGTCGTGGGCGCGGAACCTTAGGTGCTCCCCAGCCACTCGATGAGCGGTTCGGTATGGCGGATCCTCGATTCCAGGAGTAATTCATGAGCCCATTCTCAGCCCTAGGCACAATGGTGAGTGCGCCCATGGCCGGTAAGGCTGTCGTTCACTCGGAATGGATCCTCGCCGCGCTTGATGGCTCACCATTAAGCCGAGGAGTTCTGCAGGTAGCCCGCGGGCTGGCGAGGGCGAGCAACTTGCCGCTGCATGTCCTGCACGTTTCGGATGCACCACTCTCCGCGTCGGAGCTGGTGGACTCTGTCGGCCTGAGTCGGGACGATCTCCCAGGCTTGGTGCTGGACTCTGCTGCTGGACCAGCGGAGCCGGCAATCGTTGCGGCAGTGAAGGACCCAGGGTGTTCTCTGTTGGTTATGGGCACGCGTGGATGGGGCAATGATCCGGTACGATCGCTCGGCCATGTCGCATACCGCGTGCTCGGAGATGTTCATTGCGCGGTTGTCCTAGTGCCACCTGTGATTGCGCCAGTCTGTCAGCCCCAGACGGATGCGCCGCTGAATATACTCCTGCCACTTGAGGGAACGCCCACCGTGGCGGAGACTGTGCCGCCCGTCCTGCGATTCCTTGACCATAAGGATCACCGCCTTTTCATTCTGCATGTGGTTCATCCTGAAGGCAATCCGCCGGATCAAGCACGGGCGTTCACCGTGCCCATGTATGTAGATCAGCCCCATCATTCCTGGCCGCGCTGGGTGGATGAATTTACGATGCGGTTCTGTCGCGATCTTGATGATTGCCCGCGGGAAATGCTCATTTCGGTGGGTGATGCTGGTGAAAACATCGTGCGGGCCGCCATAAAGCACGGAGCTCATTACATCGTGCTGACCTGGCACGGTCGATTTGATGATGACCGGGCTCGTACGGTGCGAACGGTTCTTGAGTCGACCCCATGCCCCGTGATGTTTCTCCGAGCGAGTGAAGAGCTCAGCGCGCAGGAATCATCGTAGTTCACTAAAACAGTCTCTCAATTCCCCATGTCCAATGGCACGAGGCAAGGACACAATAAAAAAGTGGCC
>JBJXFJ010000148.1:0-7386 GCA_046154735.1 Chloroflexota bacterium
ACCTGCCGAGTCCGCGACGAACGATCAGCCGCCGTAGAAGACGTTCTCGCCAAGCTCCTTGAGCCATAAGGTTGCGTCATCCGCGCGCCCCTCGGGCTGCTTGCTGACGCCGGCGTCCACAACCTCACCAACGAAGATCGAGTGATCGCCGATCTCAACGGTCTGCACGAGTTTGCACTCTATGAAGGCCGGCGTACTCTCGAGAATTGGCGCTCCTGTGGATCCAGCGTGGAACGCTTCACCAGAAATGGAATTCCCATCGCGCTCGGCGGGTTTAAAGAATGTGAAGGCCAGACCGTTCTGGCCTTTGCCTAGTACGTTGAGGGCAAAATTGCCAGCATCTTTCACAAGCGAATGGGCGCCTGAGTCTTTCTTGATGCCCACAGCCACTAAAGGCGGATCGAATGATGCCTGGGTGACCCAGTTCACCGTTGCCGCGGCTACCGCGCCGTCTTTACCTTCAGCGGTCAGAACGTACAGACCGTAGGGAATCATTCTCAGTGCCGTCTTCTTCGCGTTTGGATCCACAGGGCTCTCCTCCGGAACGTGGTATGCATCGATCATCTGGACCAGAGTCCGTACTGTTGCCGATGCTCCCGCCATTGTTCCGCACACTGGGGGTCGATGTCCATGGTGAATTTCAGAGATTTAGGATAAATCCTGCGCCTCTGGGACCGTAAATTGGGACTTCAGTGGTACCGGACATGCATCGCGCACATTCCGGTGCCCTTTATCGATGCGAAACTCGCCTCGGGTCTCGCGGATCCAGAGCGTCCCGCACTCCGTCGGCTAGAAGAAAAATGCACAGGATGGCCGTGAATATGAATGCGCCAGGGAAGACAACCAGCCACGGACTTGTGTAGACGTACCTGAGCGAATTCGTCAACATGTTCCCCCAACTTGCATCGGGCGGCTGAATGCCGAGTCCAATGAAACTGATCCCTGATTCAGCCATAATGCCCGCGGCCACCTCGAACCCAGCAACCACGGCAATAATAGATGTGACATTCGGGAGAATGTGCTTGAGCATGATGCGTGTATTTGACGCGCCCAGTACCCGCGCCGCGAGGACATAATCATGCTCACGCGTGCGAAGCACCACGGCCCGCACTTGTCGGGCTACGTTCATCCAGCCGAGTCCGCCAATGATCAATGCCAGCGTGAACAGGCTGGGTGGCACGAGAGTGGCCGCCAGAACGAGCACGAAGAACCCTGGCAACGCGATGAGTGCGTTTATCATCGCGTTTGACAGATCGTCTACCCAGCCACCGAAGTAGCCGGAGATGAGACCGACGGCAACGCCGATGGTCATCGCTACCGTGGCCACGGCAATACCCATGGCCAAACTCACCCGCCCTGCCCAGAGCGTGCGAACGAAGTAATCTCGACCGTACTCATCGCCCCCAAAAGGGTGCGCGAGGGAAGGTGGGGCATTGGGCCGCGTCAGATCCATTGCGGTGGGGCCATATCCAGTCAGAACTGAGATCACTGGTGCGGCCAGGCAGCATAGACTCAGGATCAGAAAGACTGCGCCGGCTCGAGACGAGAGCTTATCCGCGCAGATGTGGCGGAAGGCACTGCGCCAGTAGTCTCTGGGTTGGTCAGCTAGGGAGCTCGAACGGCGCTCCTGAGCGATGGAGATCTGCCCGCGCGCGGCAACGGCGCTCACAAGTACCGCACTCGTGGGTCCACCACACCGTAGAGCAGATCTGCAATGAGGTTGCCCAGAATCACCAAGACAGACGAGATCATCAGTAGGCCCATCAATACTGGGATGTCTCGACGCGTGGCCATCTGCAACGCCATCTGGCCGATCCCCGGCCAGGAGAAGACGATTTCCGTCAGGGCTGCGCCTGAGAAGAGCCCGGGTAGGGACATTCCGAGCAATGTCACGACCGGTATCAGGGCATTGCGCAACATGTGGAACCGGAGCACGTAAGGAATTGGCAGGCCCTTCGCGTCAGCCGTTCGTACGTAGTCGGCTCTCGTCACTTCACGCATCTCACTGCGCACGAATCGCGAAAAGGCGATGATTGGACCGGTGCTGAGAATGCTGACGGGTAGGATGAGATAGCGGATGTGATCAAGCAGGTCGAACGGTCGGCCTATTGTGAATCGGCCACCGGATGGAAGGATTTGGAGTGTCCCCGCGAAGAGCACAATGGCGAGGAGCCCGAGCCACCAGTGCGGCACGGCGCTGCCCGCCACGGTGAACACGCGCACGGCACTATCCAGGGTGCTTCCCGGCCGGAGGGCTGAAAGCACCCCCAGGGGAACACCCAGTGCAAGACCAATCAGCATGGCCAGCACCGTGAGCTCCAGCGTTGCGGGGAGTCGATCCAGGATCATGCTCAGCACCGGCTCGCGGGTTGTGAAGGATCGGCCGAGGTCACCCCGGATGATCGCGCTGAGCCACTTTGCGTACTGCACGGGAAGCGGTTCATGCAGGCCCAGTGATTCCTCCAGGCGTAACACGTCTGCCTCGGTCATTGTGGGATCTTCATAGTTCGCAATGACCCCGCCTGGGCTGAGCCGGATGAGCGCAAAGGCGAGGGCCGATACGATGAGCAGGAGTGGCAGCGCCTGAAGGACGCGGCGCATGATGAACTGCGTCATCTATCTGATGGTCCTGCAATGAGACACGGTCTATCTGCGAGGCAGATTCTCGTTGGGACACGCTCTGATCTGCAGTTCCTTACCACGGGAGAAAATCTGAACGTCAAATGGGAGCACATGAAATGATGGGTGGGCCCGCTCAAGGCGGCCCACCCATCATTCCGGACTCGGGGGCGGGCTAATTGATGGACCATTCGGTCGCGTTCCATCGGAGCGTGAGTGGACCAGGCGCAGGACCCTCCACGCGCTTGTTCACCCCGACCGCGGACTCGTTGGTCCAGAGAAAGATGTACGGCGCATCCTCGGCGAGGATCTGCTGAATCTGCTGGTAGTGTGGGCGGCGTTCATCCATTGAGCAGGCCGCGGCGCCCTGCTGAAAGAGTCTCTCAACCGCGGGGTTGTCATAGCCCGCGCCGTTCTGTGGGGAGCCTTTCTTCCAGATATTGCTCTGCCCGTTGGGGTCAACGCCGGCAACCCAGCCCATGACCGCGAGGTCAAAGTCGTTCGCCTTGTTGACGCGATTGCTCAGTGCGCCGAACTCTTCAATGATGATGTTCGCCTTCACGCCGACCTGGCGGAGGTATTCCTGTGTCCGAGTGGCAATTTGCTCACGCCGCTTGTTCCCAGTATTGGAGAACAGGCGCACTTCAAACGGCTCACCGCTTTTCTCGAATAGACCGCCACTGCCCACTACCCAGCCAGCTTCACTCAGGAGCTGCCGAGCGCGATCGGGATCGAAATCATACCGAGCAACATCGTCGGAAAATACTGGTGAGGTGACCGGGAATATCGAATACTGTGGTTTGCTAAAGCCCTGGCGAATCGTGTCGATCATGCGTGAGCGGTCAATGGCATGGGAGAATGCGCGCCGCACACGGACGTCCTGAAATCTCCCGTCGCGCAGGTTGAACCCAATGTAGTCCCATGCCGCGCCAACCGTGAAGTAGCGAAAGGCGTTCGCGTGCGGCAATCGCAGGGTGTCCTCAAACTGAGCTGGCTCGATATCAGCGACATCTACCTCACCAGTGCGGAACTGCGTGTATCCGGCGGTCGAATCTGGGACTGTCTTCAGCACGTATGAGTCGAGGTTGGGCCGTCCGGCCCAGTAACGGTCATTTGCTACAAATACGGCGTGGCTATCTTTCACCCACTCCTGAAGACGCCATGGACCGGATGCGACTGGGGGATTGAAGTTGTGAGGGTTCTCGTTGATGTCGACCGATTCAAAAATGTGCTTCGGAATTGGTGTGAATCCGCCGGCCGTGATCAAGGCCGGTCCACATTGATCCTTCAGTGAGAAGACCACAGTCGATGCATCCGGACCTTGGATCGCGCTGAAAATCCCGTCATATAGGGCGCGATAAGGGAAGCGAACGGCCGGGTCCATCATCTTTTCCCAGGTGAAGACCACGTCGGCTGAGGTGATGGGAGTCCCATCAGACCACTGCGCCCCAGGCCGAAGCGTCATCGTGATCCGTGAACCGTCCGCGGCAACGGTATAGCCCTCAGCCAGTTCCCCCTGGAGCTCGACGTTCGTGTTGAACTTCAGCAGGGGGGCGTAGACCATGGTGTTAAAGCCTGTTGATGCGCTGTCACTTGTCAGCAGTGGCTGAATAGCCACCGCGTTGGTGATCACAGCTTCTGTCACCGATCCGCCGTACTTTTGAATGGCAGGATTCGGCACGGTTCCGCGACCGCACGCAATAACGGTGACGCCGATAACGCCGGCCGCGACGAACGCAAACGCCTTTGAGCTAAACATTGCCCACCCGACTACCTTCTCTGGACTCTTCGCCTCAACAACGGCTGGATCCGGGCGGCTGATTGAGCCTACTCGGCTTGGCCACCTGCAAGTGAAAACGCCGTTCGGCTCGATTTGGGACGGTGGCTCTGGGTCGGGCAAGAACCGGCCAAACGTGTGGAGCGGGACAGAGCCTCAATGATGATCACACTGAAGCACAACAGGAATGCAGCGTGTGACTGCCCATTATTGCCTGTGTCGGGAGCACGCCAGCGTGCTCCTGGACAGTGCCCGGGGCCCAGACGTTCAGCACCCACGGGTGGTTGACGTCACCCCCGAGTGGCCCCGGGCACCCCAATTGATACTGCTCACTGGGACAAACCCGGTTGAGTGCTCGTCTCGTCCGCGTTGGCTCGTGGAGTTTCAGCTATTGCCGTAATTCGGCGAGAGCCTCGTTGGAAGGATTATGTGCGGTCGCAGACTCGGCCTCGGCTGCCAGGGCCCGCACTGAATGAGTGCACTGGCGGCTATACTGCCCTGGATTCAGCCTCGGGAGCGGGACTGTGACAAATTCAGATGGCGACCGGTCGCGGCAGACATCCCCGGTCGAAGTGTTCAGCATTGGTAGAGAGCTATTGATCGGCCAGATTCAAGATTCCAATAGTTTCTGGCTGGCGAAAGAGGTGACCGCGCTGGGCGGCACGATGCAGCGCATAAGCATTCTGGATGACGACCAGCCCGGAATTGTCCAGGCTTTCCGCGACGCGGTCGGACGCGGGGCCAGGACGATTATCACTACTGGCGGTCTCGGTCCAACACCGGATGATCTCACCGTTCCGGCGCTCGCAGAATTGATGGAAGTTGGAATACATGTGGATGAAGCGGTGGTAGCCGACCACCTTCGCCGCCGCGGAATCACCCTCGAGGAGCACACGCCCAATCTAAAGCGCATGGCAACGATTCCCGATGGCGCCGTGGCGTTTCCAAGCCCGGCCGGCTGGGCACCGCTTATTCGCGTGGACCGCGACGAGTGCGCCATCTTTGCCATGCCGGGACCGCCCCGGGAAATGGAAGCGGTCTTCGCTCGCTACCTCGAGGACTATTTCAGCTCTGGCGCCGGCGCACATCGTGCCGTCACCCATCGCGTCTACGTGGACATGTACGAGTCAGAAGTCGCGCCCATGTTGCAAGAGGTCATGTCTGCTGTGCCAGGGACCTATTGCAAGGGGTACATTGCCCTGGGCAATCAGCGGTTCTTGCCCATCGATGTCGTGACCCGAGGGGAAGATGAAGCCCACGCAAACGATGCGCTCGAGCAAGCGCTCGCTCTGCTTGAGCGACTGATTCGTGAGGCTGGTCGAGACTTTCAGCGATAGCCAGAATCCTCCGCTCCGGCTCCTCCGTCGTCATCACCATGCTTGCGACCATCGCATGAAGGTGACCTGAAGTGGCTCTCGCCACTTGTTCCGCGCTTCGGTGACTGTGAAAAGGTCTGCACCCCTACTCATTGAGAGTGTGACATAGATGAGATGCGATCTGCTGGCCAAAAAGAGCATTTGGGCCGTTAATCAAGGGAAGCGAATCGGCGTGGAATGCGGCGATTACACCGATTGGGACGGAATCATGGCTTGTCGATTGATCAGTTTGGTGGCGGACGGAAATGAGCGCGTGTGGGTCAACCCTGAGTTGATTACGCGGATTATTGGACGGGAAATGGGCTCAACCGTTTACTTCGATGGCGTCGCTGGAGTTGACGCACTCGACATCTGTCGCGGTCCACTCAATGTCTGCGAACGACCGGCTGACATTGCGCGCCAAGTGAAACTGCTGGCCGGCTTCGCCCCCGATCACGACTCAGTGCTATGAAGTTCATCGGGTGAATGAGTTGACCGATCCGCTTCCTCGGACAGGAGGGTGGCCTACGATGTCACCGACAGGTGAACAGGCACAGGCCTTCGGGTCGTTGCGCGGTAGCCACAAGTGGAGATGCGAGCTCGGTCGCGCGTAATTCCTGGAAGCTAAGCTCGACTCATGAGGTTGTTCGCAGAGAATTTGACTGTTCAACCTTCATTGCGTGGTCGTGACTCCAGGGTGAGCTCAACGCTGAGCAGGGTTAGTCATGTGCTAGCTTGACCTCAGTTAGTAGATCACCGTCGGTCCTTCCAATAGTACGCACTCGGGTCGCGTGCAAGCATTGTGGTCGCTTTCCTGTGGCTCTGGGATAATTCAAGAGGCGCCAGGAAGGACACAGATCTGGCAGTACAGAGAGGTGAGCATGTACGAAGCACTAGTAGCGACATTTGGGGTACGGACGCTCAGGAGCAACGAAATGGAGCCGGCGGAACCCGAGACAGACGGTGGCGAGGAGTACGGGGGTAACTCGATCAACGACCCCAACCCATCGGGCAACCCGGATGAGGACGAGTAACACGTTACGAGGGTATGGCTGGCTTGCCAACCATTCAACGTGATCCTCGCCGATAGAGCCCTCGGATGCTGTAATCACCGAGGGCTCGTTGGTGCCAGGCGTGGGCTTGCGAGTCATCGGGGCTATTGCATTTGCACCCCAAGAGGTCCATACTGTTGATACGGCGCGGATAACCGTCCCGTCGGCAACGGACGCGAAGGAGGCTGCTCTTGCGCACCAAGCTCATCGTCCCAGAACATCGAAAGATTATCGTGCTGCACCAGAGGTTTCAGGTGGATAGAACTGGCTTCACGCACAAGTAAGTGTGAAGCCAGGTTTCGGCCTCAGGGGCCCCAACTGTGCCGGCTGCTGTGAAGCAAGCACGATAAGACACATGGATCCTCCGGATCGAGTTGGCGAGCACCTGAGAAGGATCTTTTCGAAATAAGTAAGTAAAGGGGGCCTGTCTCGCACATTGCGGGCAGGCCCTTCTTCATGCCACTTTCGAGCATTAGGCTGCCGCCCAGCGCCTGGACGCACTCGCCCGCCGTTTCCAATCGTTGGGTTAATAATGAGTGGAGTGTGAACTCAAGATTGCGGTGGGCCAGGTCGGGTTCGAACC
>JBJXFJ010000164.1:0-7697 GCA_046154735.1 Chloroflexota bacterium
CGCGCATGGGTCTGGATGAACTTGCGGCGAGGAGGTACCTGGTCGCCCATGAGCATGTCAAAGACCTCGTCGGCCAGAACCGCGTCCTCCAGGTCCACGCGCAGAATGGTCCGCGTGGCTGGATTCATGGTGGTGTCCCAGAGCTGCTCCGGATTCATCTCGCCGAGGCCTTTGTAGCGCTGCACGTCAATTTCGCCACGGCGGCGCAGCTTTTTATACTCGTCAACGATCTGATCGCGCTCATTATCAGAATACGCATACTTTTGATCGCGCTGCTGGCTCACCCGGAACAACGGGGGTTGAGCGATGTAGAGATGTCCCTGACTGATCAACAGCGGCATATGGCGGAAGAAAAAGGTCAACAGGAGCGTGCGGATGTGCGAGCCATCCACGTCGGCATCAGTCATGATGATGACGCGACCGTAGCGCAGCTTGGCCATGTCCATGAAGTCACCGATGCCAATGCCGAAGGCCGTGATCATGGCGCGGATCTCTTCATTTCCAAGCATCTTGTCTTCTCGGGCGCGCTCCACATTGAGGATCTTGCCGCGGAGCGGGAGAATGGCCTGGAACTTTCGATCGCGGCCCTGCTTGGCCGAGCCGCCCGCGCTATCACCCTCAACCAGGAACAGCTCACACTGGTCCGGGTCCCGCTCAGAACAGTCCGCCAGCTTGCCTGGCAGGGTCATCCCCTCCAGCGCACTCTTGCGGACCACCAGATCACGCGCCTTGCGCGCCGCTTCACGCGCCCGAGCGGCGAGGAGCGATTTTTCAATGACCCGCCGTCCGTCGCTCGGATTCTCTTCTAGATACTGACGGAGGCCTTCAGTCAGGGCCTTGGCCACCTGGTTGGTAACCTCGGCGTTGCCCAGTTTTGCCTTGGTCTGCCCCTCAAACTGCGGCTCGCGGAGCTTGACGCTGACGATCGCGGTGAGGCCCTCACGCACATCTTCACCGGTGAGATTGGGGTCCGCGTCCTTGAGGATGTTCTGACCACGTGCGTAGTCATTCAGCGTACGGGTCAGTGCCGTGCGGAAGCCCGTCAGATGCGTGCCGCCATCCACGGTGTTGATGTTGTTGGCAAAGCTGAGCACGGACTCGGTGTACGTGTCGTTGTACTGGAGAGCCACCTCAATATTGGTGCCCTCCTCTTCACGCTCCACATAGATCGGACGTGGATGAATGACCTGGCGGTGCTTGTTCAAGTGCCGCACAAACGAGTTGACGCCGCCTTCAAAGTAGAACGTGAGCTCGCGATCAACCCGCTCATCACTAAAGTGAATCGAGAGGCCCTTGGTCAGGTAGCACATCTCGCGAAAGCGTTGTGCCAGGATGTCGTAGTCGTAAATTGGTCCGTCTTTGAAAATCTCAACGTCGGCCATGAAGCTAATCAGGGTGCCGTTGTGATCACGATCATTGGGGCCAATCTTTTGCATCTTCGCCAGGGGAGCGCCGCGGCTGAACTCCTGAACGAAGAGTCCGCCCTCACGACGCACCTCGGCACGGAGCGAAATCGAGAGCGCGTTCACCACCGACACGCCCACGCCGTGCAAACCACCGGAGACCTTGTAACCCTCGCCACCAAATTTGCCACCCGCGTGGAGCACGGTGAGCACCGTCTCAACCGCCGACTTGCCGGTCTGCTTGACGATATCTACCGGAATTCCGCGGCCGTTATCCTGCACGCTCACTCGCCCGTCGGCATGAATGACGACGTCGATCGTGTCACAATAACCGGCTAGGGCTTCATCCACACTGTTGTCCACCACCTCGTAGACCAGGTGATGGAGACCACGGACATCGGTGCTCCCGATGTACATGCCTGGACGTCGCCGCACGGCTTCAAGGCCCTCGAGAACCTGAATATCGCTCGCCGTATACCCGGGACGATTGGCCTTCTGGGAGTTGTCCCGAAGCTCTGCGCCTGTAGCCACTATTGCTCCTACCTATCTTCCTATATCGTCGCGGCCGATGAGGGCGTTCCTGCACGCGCCGCGCCTGTGAGTCGAATGTAGCGATCACGGTAAAACGCCATGGTGGCCGCGAGCAGCCCCGTGGCGATATATGCATTTCCCAGGATACCGAGATACATGCCCCAGGGCGCCACGGCAGCCAGCAGCTCCCAGACCCGGCCCATGCCCATCAAGATGAGCAGCACCAGCGTGAGCAGCAAGACCGTGGGCCAGAACGAGGTGCGCACCACGGCAACGCTATTCTTCACCGCCTGGAGCGGCCCCACGCGACTGATAAAGACCGCGTCCAACGCGAAGGCCAGATATAACACCACGGCCATGACCGCAATGGAGACAATGAACATCCCCATGCTCAGTAAGTCGCGCGATACAGCCGCGGCGCTGCCTAGCACAATGGCCAGCGGCATGCCAAAGAGAATCGCCACACCCATCATCAGCAGCATGAGAACGAACGCGCGGCCGCCCGCGGACACTGCCTCACCGATCATCCGATCCGGAGTGGCAAAATCTCCGAGCACCTGCCGGGCGAGCCAGGCCCGATACAGACTACCCAGCAGCAGCCCGCCAACCAATGAGCCGAGGATCGTGCTCAGGGCGGTGCCGGAGTCTTCGATCCAATGCAGCGTCCCGCGGCCGCCAGTCACGATGGCCACGCTGGGCACGCTCACCATGCTGGGTCCGGAGAGCAGCGCCAAAACGTTGAACGCGTCCATCGTCTCAATCACTCCGCGGCGGAGCTCCTCCAAGGTGCGACCCGACTCCACCGGCCATTCCGTCGGAACCGCCATGGTGGCGATGGCGCGATCAACCACGGGCGCCAATGAGATCTGAGGCCCCAGCCAGAGGAAAACATCCAACAGGATGGGGATCAGCAGCACCCAGGGACTCCGATTGACCACCGAGTAACCCGCGCTGAGTGTGTCAATTACACTGGGCGGGCGCGTGGCCTCAGCGCGCGCCAGGGCAGGGTCGTTCACGCCCAGATTTTAACATAACATCATCAACGGATTCGACACGGGGCGTTACAGATACATCATGAGTGTGGCCCAACAATTGCGGAGTTGTCGTATTGGCACCTATTCAGCCAGGGAAGCGAGTGGCGATCGCGATTGGTATAGTGAAGTCATTCGCTTCGTGGATTGCCGGTCTCGATGCGTTGTGAGCTCGAGCTACCTGAAAGCATGGCCAACCGCTCCACGAGTATCGGGCCTGCCGTCATCCGCAGGTGTGCGTGCCTTCCGGTGAATCTCGGCGACACACAGCGAAGTTGACCGTTACCGGAATCCGTATCAGCGCAAATTACGCTAGAAAGCGCAGCATTGTCCTATGAATCGCACCAATAAAGTCGCTCTATTTCTCGATATGTCAAATCTCTTCTATGCCGCGCGAGCACTGAACATCCGGTGGGACTACGGCCGCGTCGTGAACACCCTTGCCGATGGCCGGCCGGTGCTTCGGGCATATGCCTATCTCGGTATTGATCCGGAGAATCAGGAGGCGCGGAACTTGATGACCTGGCTGGATCGTAATGGCTTCCGCACCTGCGCCAAAGAGATCCACCAGCTCCCTGATGGAACACTCAAGGCGAATATGGACGTTGAAATTGCCTGCGACATGATTGAGCTCGCGGAGTACGTCGACACGGCCATCCTCGTCAGCGGTGACGGGGACTTCAGTTACCTGGTGAAGCGGGTGCAGGATCACGGTACGCGAGTGGAGGTGGCCGCGCTGGGCAGCATGTGCTCGCCCATTCTCAAGAATGCCGCCGATCAATTCACCGATCTCGAGGCACTAGTGCCACAGATCCGGCTCGAGGGAAGACCGCTGTTCAATGCTCCATCCTCGCCCGCGGAGTCCTGAGAGCATCTGGGGCACGGCGGGAGACGCGGCTCACTGTATGGCTCGTAGTGCCTGGCTGGTCATCGCCACTCCGGCCGCGGTGAATGCCTCATGACCGGTGCATCATTCGGGTGAGCGGCGGGTCCCGGTAGCGCGGCGGTCTTGTGCCCCGCGCCCGAGGTATCACCGGAACCGTGTATCCGCTCGGGGTACGGGCATCCTCGGGTGCGGGGCACAAGACCGCCGCACTACCGGGAGCCGCCACGAACGCGGTGTACTGCCGACCACCAGGCGTGGACCGAGAGTCAAACCTCTGGGATCGCCCCAACTGGTTCATGCGCTCTGCTCTCCGTGTCCTGAGGCGACCGCTACTGAACTGGATTGGGGTCACCCGCCCATGGCTCACTACCGGCAGTGGCGCTGAGCAATCTCCAACAAATCGTCCAGTTCAAACGGCTTGGAAAGGACGCCGGCCACCATCCCCTGGAACCGTTGCAGTTCCGTGGAACTGCTGGCGGTCATGAGCACAAGCGTCGCGTGCGGCCCACTGGTTGCGCGATACGCGGAAATGAAGTCCAGGCCACTGCCTCCCGGTAGGTGCAGATCCAGAAGTATCAAGGCCGGCAACACGTCCCGCGCGACATGGAGCCCGTGCTGAGTATTGGCAGCTTGGAACACCTCATAACCGTCATCCTCGAGGGCTGCGGAAATGAAGGCCAGGGTCGCCGTATCGTCTTCTATTACCAGGATTGCGTGGTTCACCTTGTCCATCGAGCGGATTCCTGCCGAGTACCTCAGTGGTCGAATTCGCAGCCAGTGTAGCGCTCAACCGGCCCGGTGTCTGTTCGATCCCGAACAATGGGCACCGTGCTCTGTGCTGGCGAGAGAATGGCACACGGACTGCCATTGTGGTGTCCAGATAAGTCCCAGAATTTGAGGCGGACAATATGGCGGACAGTGCTGCATACAATCGAATTTTAGCGCGCCTGCCAAAGCGGGAGTTACGGCTGATTGACGCTCAGTGCTCCATATGCAGCCTCAAGCGCGGACAATGGCTCGCGGAGGCTGGGTCGCCTTTGCGCCATGTGTACTTTCCGCTCACTGGCGTGTACTCTGCCTTTGGCGCTTCGGATCACCGGCAAGTAGGGATTGGCCCCATCGGAAATGAAGGGTTCGTGGGCCTTCCCGCACTCCTGGATGGCGGGATTGGGCTGTTTGAAGTGGCTGTTCAAGTTTCAGGACAGGCGCTGCGTCTGGACATGAGCTCATTCCAACGACTCGCGTCAAGCCAGCCGTGTTTCCAGGCGCGTCTGCAGCGGTACGCCCAGGCCTTTCTCAGTCTCTCTGTCCAGACCGCGGCGTGCAACGCACTGCATACATCGGAGCAACGCTGCGCGCGCTGGATCTTGATGATGCACGACCGCGGAGCCGCTAATCAGTTTCCGTTATCTCATGAAATGCTTGCGCGGTTGCTGGGCGTGCGCCGGCCCACGGTGAGCCTTGCCACGGCCGCACTGAAGGCAAGCGGCGTGGTGCAGTTTCGCCGCGGGTCCGTCCAGATCATGAGTCGCCGAGCACTGCGGGCGAAAGCCTGTGAGTGTTACGCGGTGGTGGAGGCGGAGTATCGACGCCTGCTCGGTCCCGAGAGCTCACCCCCAGGCCGGCCTGGGCCTGGGGAACGATCCGCCGCCTGATCGCATCTGGCCGCCGATTAGTTCGATATCGAACTGACAAACGGATTGGTTTGTTGCCATGCTATGCGGGTCCTGATGAGTCCAAGCACCAGCACGGGTGCAATCGCTCTCGCAGGTGCTACGCAGGAGCACTCATGGATCGTGAGAATCGGCTGCTGGCTATGCTGCCGGCCGATGTTATTGAACATATCCGACCACACCTTGATCCAGTTCACCTGGAAATTGGTCAGGTCGTGGCGGAAGACGGTCTTCGGCTTCGCCATGCCTATTTTCCAGTTGAAGCCGTCTGCTCCGTCTTGATCTATGCCGAGGATGGTGACTCTCTGGAAGTGGGATTGGTTGGATCCGAGGGAATGATCAGCACCGCAACCTTTCTTAGCGACGGCGTGGGCGTGGGCGAAGTGATCGTGCAGCGCCCCGGTCTCGCGCTTCGTATGCCGGCTGAGATGCTTCGTCAGGCCTTTGAATCGGCCCCTGCCCTGCGTGCTCTATTGCTCCGCTATACGCAGGGGTTTATGACCCAGGTGGCCCAGTCCTGCGCCTGCAACGGCCTCCACCCCATTGGCCAGCGCTGCGCGCGGTGGCTGCTGATGATGGGCGACCGAGCCGACACTGAGGAGTTCGACTTGTCACAGGCCTTGCTGGCCCGAATGCTCGGTGTCGGCCGGCCGACCGTGTCGCTCGCCACCGCTGAACTGCGAAACGCGGGACTTGTCCGGTTTTCCCGCGGTCGCGTGGCCATTCTCGATCGATCCGGCCTGGAGTCGTCGGCATGCGCGTGCTACGGGATCATCACCGCTGAGCTCGAGCGACTGCTCCATACGCTCGGGGCTGATTAGTCCCACTCACCTCCACCCAAGGCGAGTCCGGTCATGAACCCGCCCGTTGTCGTGCACGGTCGATGTTGTCACCCACGGCAATGATGAATCGATCAATGCGCTCCGGTGCTGAAGTTGATCGCTGGTAGATAACAACCAGGTCACCCGCCTGGCCGCCCCATTCACGCAGGAGCTCCGCCGGGATAGCCTGCGCCAGACTTTCACTGCGGAAGCGCTCCACAACGAACGTCTCATTGCCCTCGGGCTGAGCTGTGCGCATCTGCGCATCATTGGGCACGAGTCGGCGCGCCGCGTCTCGTGCCGCGTCAAGCGTGAGTGGCGCGGCCGCCAGGGGCCGGCACACGATCAGTAGCGTCCGCGCCGGGTCGGCACTGTAGAGTACCTGATACTCGAGCGGCGGACGTTGATACACAACAAGACGGGACGGTGTCTCACCGCTTGGCGCACCCAGAGCACTATCCAGGCTTGCCCGAGTATTCGCGAGCCCACCTGAAGGTGATACCTCACCGCGAAATGGCTGCGGAGTGGGCGGAGGCGGTGTTGTCGGCTTCGCTGGCGCCGTTGGCACGGCAGTTGGAGGTGGATTGGATGACCTGGGGAGCTCTGTAGGGGCCACTTGAACGGTGGGAACCACTTGAGCGCCCACCTGGCTGCCGGTGCCGGCGGTTGGCTGTGCAGGCGCGGGAGCTGCTGGTGCCAATGTGGGCGGTGCCTGCTTGGGCGCTGCCGGCGGCGGAAAAGCCGTGGCGAGGCCCACAGTTGGGGGGCCCGGCGTGGCCGTGACAACTACCGTGAGTGGCGTGCTCACCACCGTGACCGGCACGCTCACAACCACGGGCGTGCCCGTGGGCGGTGCCGCCACGTTCACGTTGAGCTGGTCACCGCGTCGACCCGCGATCATCGTTCCGATGACCGCGAGAATGGCCAGACCGCCAATACCAAGAAGGATCCACGGCATACGGCCCGCGAGTCTTGAGGAGAGATCTTGCATGAGCGTGTACTCCGCCAGCCTAAGGCTTCGGAGGGTTCACGTTGATATTGGTTGGAGCCGCGGGACTCATGGTGGCCTGCAAGGGGCCATTGAAGAGGAACCAGAGGATTGCAATGACCGCAACCAGAACAAGCAATACCGTCAGAAAGTTGATCGCCGCTGACGCCGTTCGGTCATTTCGATCGGGCTCCACAACGACGGGCGGTGGTGGCGGATTGTTGATATTGACTTCTGTCATGACCTGCTCCCTTTGAAGCCGAGTACCTGAACTAAAGCAGGACCCGTGCCGGACGGAGGTGAGGTAAGAGGGCAAAGGGCAAAGGGCAAAGGGCAAAGGGCAAAGGGCAAAGGGCAAAGGGCA
>JBJXFJ010000181.1:0-3636 GCA_046154735.1 Chloroflexota bacterium
CAAAGTTATCAGCGTGTCAACTGACCCACTAGGCGGCGCGAATGGCCGCACGCGCAATGGCATGCTGACGGACGCGCTCGATGACGGTCTCCAGTTCTTCCATCTTCCAGGGCTTCGGGAGTACGGCGTCGATACATTCGGTCAGCAAGCCCGTATCATCGAAGGATGAGGCGAATCCCGTCACGAGCACGGTATAGGCTGATGCCGCATTGGGGTGTAATTGCCGAGCAAGCTGAGGACCCTGAATGTCTGGAAGCTGAGCATCCAGACAGATGAGATCCCATGATCGAGTGCCCACGAGAGCCAGCGCGCCCGCACCCGATTCTGCCACCTCCACCAGATGGCCATCGAGCTCCAGGCAGCGTGCCAACGCACGCCGAACGCGGGCATCGTCATCAACGATCATGATTGTGAGCGACTGGTCAGTCTGGTGGAGTGTCACGCCGTTTTGGGCCTTTGAGGAGGGTGGGATGCCCGAGCATTGATCGGGTGAATGCATTGTGCGCCCCGGTGAGCGGCGGGAGCGCCACAATCTCAAAACAGTGCCAGCACAGTGCTATCTCATGTCGAGATGTGTTGTCCTGGAAATGGCGTGTCCGACCAGCTTGCTGATGCCACTGGGAGCGCCGCCATCCCTGGCGGCCCGGCCCCTAAGGGCCGCATTGCGATATCCCAAATAGCGACGGGGAGCCCAGAGAGCGGCCTCGACGGCCGCGCCGCCAGGGATGGCAGCGCGCCCAGTGGCGGCGCCGGGCGCGCCGAGTCACGTCTGTAAACACCCATCTCTGGCCAATCTGTCGCGGCTTCTGGAGAGTTCCGCCAGCATGTCTGAGCTGGATGCGAACGGTAGGTAGAAAGTCTCTGGGTTTCGCGCCCCCAGCTTAAATGAGCCCGCTTGGGATTGAAGTTACGGGTCCTTCAGTACGAATGTCCACGGGCTTCGGGACTCTCCGGCCTGCTCGCAGCCCCTGGGTCCGCCGTAGGATTCGGACGTCGATTCAAGCACATTTGTGAGGACTGCATGTCAGACGAAACGTTCTCGCGGCGGTGGCTGCTGCTGAGCGTCATCGGCATGCTCACCAGCTTTCTCCTGACCATTGGGGTGGCCGCATTTGGATTTCGGGGCGTGGCTTCCGCGGATCAGAAGCCAGTGAGACCACAGGCCAGTGCCGAGTCGCGACCCTCGAATTCCACGTTTCTCGTGCGTGAGATCGGGGGGAACCCGGCACGCACGCCCACGGCCACGGTGGGCACGGCGCCAACCATCAGGGAGACGGATGAGCCGCTCCGGGCGGTCCTGCGCTTCATTCAGGACCCCGGCGCTGCCATGCAGTCCGCTCCCGAGCCCACGCCAGAACCGGAACCTCCGCTTCCCCCCTATGCGGGTGGTCGGCAGACATCTCTTCCGGAGCCCACTGCACGGCCCAACGTTCCATTTAATAGCGGGGGCGCTACGAAGACACCAGTACCAGCGTATGAAGTGAATGGTCCGCCAGTGCCGACCTCAACTCCGGTTCCCAGATTGTCTGCGGCCGCGACCTCACCGGCGGTGACACAGCCATCGCCAACATCGGAGCCTCTCAGACCGACAGCGACGGCGACACCGCAAGCGACGGTTCGATCAGGGACTGCCACTCCGTCGACCGCACAGGCGCCCACCGTCTCGCTTCAAGTCAGCGAGACACGTATTGACTCCGGCGAAATGATCACGGTCACTGTCTACGCCACCGATGACGAGGGCTTGGACTGGATATCCTGGGAAGGCGTGGACGCCGGAGAACGTGCCCTTGATCGCGAGAATCGCTTTGAATGCGGTGGCAAGAAGACCTGCATGCAGTCATGGCAGGTGAGGGTGGTGCGCACTGGCACGCACACCATCCAGGCGCGATCTCGCGACTCAAAAGGCTTGAAGAGCGAGCCCGCATTCGCTGAACTACGCGTGCGGACTACGGCACCGCCCACTGTGACACCACGCACGGTTACGGCGATCCCAACTGCCACGCCCAGTAATCAATCCCCGGCGCAGGGATCCGCGCGGCGCTAATTCCGCCCTTGTACACCGGGTCCTGATGCTCCCGGCGAGGAGACGATGGGCCGGGGAGTAACCCGGTATACTCGTCTGAGTTCGAGTGTACCTTGGATTGCAGGAGGCGATGGAGCCATGAGCGCGCTGGATTTTGGATACTGGGACTCGTTGGGCGGCTATGAAATGGATCAGGCGGCCCGCGCCGCGGATGTGTATGACCGCCGCATTCAAGTGGCGCAGCGGCTCGAGGAGCTTGGCTACCATTCCTACTGGGTGATTGAGCACCAGAATTCACCGGTGGGACAATGCACCTCGCCGAGTGTTTACCTGACGGCCATTGCCAGCCACACGAACACACTGCGCGTTGGCGCCATGGTGTGGTGCATCCCCTTCCACAATCCGGTCAGGTTAGCGGAAGAGGTGGCCATGCTGGACCACCTGTCACATGGGCGAGTCGAGTTTGGCAGCGGCATTGGTGTCCATGAGCACGAGTTCATTCGCTGGGGCTTGAACTTTTATGAGCGCGCTGCCATGTCTGAAGAGACCATGCAGATTGTGGAGATGGCCTGGAAGACAGGCGAGGTCACCTTTGAGGGGAAGTTCTTTAAGTTTGACGAGGCTCTCCCCGCGCCACGCCCGTACCAGGATCCTCATCCTCCGATCTGGGCGGCGGCACATAGTCCGGCCGCGCTCGACTATGCGGCTCGCCACAACTACCACGTGGCCCAGAATATCGACACGGATGACAACATCGCTGAGAAGTTTGACTTCTTCCGCACGAAGTGGAAGGAATACAACCATCCCGGTCCAATGCCGAAGATTTTCCTGCAACGCCACGTGCACGTTGCCGAGACCGATGAGAAGGCCCACGAGGAAGCGCGTCATTTCATCATGAACGCTCGGGACACCAATCCCGTGGGTGGCGGCAAGATTGCGCAGACACGCGTTGGCTGGGGCTCGGATCCCCGGGGCATGGGCACGGACGGGCACCGGCCTGATGATGCGGAGCGCGGGCGCGTGTTTCGCGCGGCGGCCCAGTCCTATGAGTTCAGTATTGAGAACGGCTTGGCCCTGGTGGGCAGCCCGGAGACCGTCATCAAGAAGCTCCAGGCGAGCAAGGAGCGGATGGGGCTCGATCTGTTCACGGGCAATCATCAAATTGGCGCCATGCCACCCGAGCTCATAGAGAAGTCAACCAAGCTCTTTGGTGAGGAAGTCATTCCGGCGTTTCGGTAGCACCAGCGGGCCGATGAGGCTCGGTGAATGCCCGGTGGAGTCGGGCTTCTCGCTCGACAATGGACCGGCATCGCTAGCTGATGTGGCGCTGGGGAGAGGCCGGTGATTCCAGGGGGCTTTGAATCGTCGCCGTGACCCTGTGCGGGCGACCATCCGTCGCCCCTAAGGATGTCGGAGTCCTCCCGAGAGGACGCCGGCTGGATATCCCGACGCAGCCGGCGTGTCTGGTGCGGATGCCGTAGGGGCGACTGGCCGGTCCATTGGTACCACCAAATTCCCATACCGGGGGTGTTTGAGCAGTCGTTTGGGGGATTCGGTGCATTCGTGGGATTCTGTGATGGCCATGTGATTGATGAGGGGCCGCTGCCGTGCCC
>JBJXFJ010000204.1:0-3717 GCA_046154735.1 Chloroflexota bacterium
GTGATGAGTGATGAGTGATGAGTGATGAGTGATGAGTGATGAGTGATGAGTGATGACTCATCACTCATCACCCATCACCCATTACTCCGTACTCCGTCAGTAGATTCTTGCGAGACCGGTGCGGCGACGAATGAGAAGGGCCACGGCCAGGGCAGCCATGCTGATAGCCATGAGGATCAATCCGGCCACAAGAGCGCGCTCAGGAGTGGACCCGGACCAATTCTCCCAGACCATGCTTGCCAGCACTCTGCTCTCAGGTCCGTAGAAGAATAGGATAAGCGAGAGGTTACGGCTGGCCAGCAGGAAGAGTAGGACGAAGGACGAGAGCAGGGAGGGCGCGAGAAGCGGCAAGATGATTCGCACGAAAGTGCGCGGCCAGTTGGATCCGGCCACCCAGGATGCTTCCTCGAGTGACGCGGAGATCTGGTGCATGGCGCCGCTTGCCACGCGCGCGCCAAGTGGGATGCTGTTGACGATCAGCACCAGAGCCAGCATCCAGACAGTGCCAATGAGTGGGCGAAAAATATCTGGGCCGATGTAGGTCCATAAGAAGGCGATTGCCAGAACGGGTGCGGGGGCAACTCGTGGCGCCCAGGTGATGAGCTCTAAGGCGTTAGCGCCAATAAACTTCGTGCGAACAATCACATAAGCGGCTAAGGCGCATAACGCCGTTCCGCCAAGTCCCACCAGAATGCCCAGGAAGATCGTGTTGGTAATGGCGGACATCAAGCGGGGATCGCCCAGGGAAATCTCCCAGTGTTTGAGAGTGAAGGCGTTTGGGCCCCACAGCCCCCAGCCTTTCATAAATGTCCCAAGCACGAGCACGATGAACGGCAGCACCGTGGATATTGCGAAGTAGAGCAGGCAGATGCCAAATGTGAGCCAGCGCCAGGGGCCGAGCGGAGTCACACGAGTGGAATAGGTGGAGCCCGATACCGTGGTGAAAGATTTGCCCTTGGACATTCGCATCTGAAGGGCAATCACGCCGAGGATTGCCAGGAGAAAGACGGAGCTGAGGGCGGTTGCTCGCGGTAAGTCTGACGGATACTGCTCCGCCAGGACAAAGATTTGCGTGGAGAGCACGTAGACACGCGCGGGCGTACCAAGAATGAGCTCTGTTTCAAACGACTCCAGCGCAATGATGAACGTGTAAAACGCTGCTCCCAGAACGGCGGGAAGCACCAGCGGTACCGTGATGTCCTTCAAGATATGGAAGTTGCTGGCGCCGGTGATCCTCGCCGAATCTTCAAGTGTCGCATCCATTGCCTGGAAGGCGGGTAACACCAGCAGGAAGATGAACGCGGCGAACTGGAGTGTTGA
This sequence comes from Chloroflexota bacterium, assembly GCA_046154735.1. Lineage (GTDB taxonomy): Bacteria > Chloroflexota > UBA6077 > UBA6077 > JACCZL01 > CAVXYC01. The sequence continues at coordinate 1,321 of JBJXFJ010000204.1, forward strand.
GATGAAGACGATGCCCCAATATGAGGTGATATTGAAGAGTGGGTCGCGGATCAGACCGAGGTCCTGCAGTGCGGTGTTAAGTAGCCCCGTGCGACCTGCGATCAGGATCCAGGCCACAATCATCGGCAGCGGCGGCGTGAAAAACTTGATCCAGATCAGGACTTCGATGAATCTGCGACCCGGCGTGTCCGTGCGCGCTACGATCCAGGCGAGAAATATGCCGATGACGAGCGCAATTCCTACACGAAGAGCAGCCAGTGTGACGGTGGTCCAGAGCAGCTCATAAGTGGTTGGATCGCTGAAGGCGCGTACATAGTTATTCAGTGTAAAGGCGGCATCCGCCTCGGTACTCGTCTTGAAACTTGCGATAAAGAGCTGGAACAGCGGAACCACCGCTAGCCAGCCCAAGCCTAGGGTGAGCAACCAGGCTGGCCACCATGTTCTGAAGTGTTCAGATAACCCAATGCGTGGCTTCGGGTCCGAGGCTGGAACGGCAATGCTACTCATGACCTGTCTCGCGCTCCAGTGAGCCAGTGCCTTGGGGTGGGCCCGAACCCTGTGCGCGCCGGGCCTTTGGAGTGCGGCGTGGGGGAGAGCCGCTTTGGATTCTCCCTAAGCCAGTCCGAGGAATAAGGAAAGCGGCGCTCCCGCGCGCCGCACTCCAGGCGCCCGGCGCGCAATATCCGAAGTTTTGAGTACGCTTACTTCCTAGGTGTTGCATTGTCCCCAGCATTCCGTAGGCGCGCTCCAGAGCCCCGCCGCTGTACCGTCGAAGCCTGGGCGCACGCTCCCGGCCATTTTCCCCGTGCCACTCGCATCAGTCCTTTAGCGGGATGGCTTTCTGTGGGCCGCCGTTTTTGGACTCCCAGTCCTGCACCGCGGCGTTTACGAGGCCGATGAATTCTTCTTTTCCAATGGCGCCATTCACCAGCCGTGGCCAGAAGTCCAGCGCGGCGAGGTCGGTATTGAGATTGGCCTGGGGGCCTGAAACGATGAATGTCTGGGCGCGATCACTACCCCCCACAAGCTCCGGCTTGGCAATGGATTCAGGAAGCTGGTCCGGCACATCGGTGCGCAGGCTGATCGTCTTGCGCACTTTCACCATATACTCGTGGCCTTCTTTGCTCATAATCCAATTTGCCAGGACGAGCGATGCGTTGGGGCGACGCGCGGCCTTAAAGATCACCATGCCGTTGATATTGGTGACGGCCGGGTATCCTGAGAAGCGCAACACTTTTAAGGGCGCTCCTGCTTCCGCGGCCGTCTCAAAGCCGGCCAGCCCCATGGCGATGGCTGCCTCGCCGCGTGCCACGGCATCTGCCTCGGGCTGAGGGTTGGGGTACAGCAAGGGCTGTTGGTTCGCGTAAATATTCCAGACTGCCTCGGCCGTAAGCCCCCCGCCAGTGTAACCCCAGAAAATGTACTTGCTCGGCACATCAGCCGTGGTCTTTGGGTCCACCCAGGCGATTTTGCCTTTGTACTTCGGATCCGTGGAGAGCTGCATATAGCTGGTGGGGTAGTCCGCTGGTGGGAGCAGGCGTGTATTGATCATGACGTGCCCGCTCGGATACGACGGATAGTTGATCAAATATGACCCCGTGTCACTCATGGCCAACGGATCCACGCGCCAGTTCGCTTTGGGCTCTTTAAAGATCGGCAGCGGCTTGTCTTTCACCACCATGGCCACGCCGTCCTTCTCCATGATCCCAGGGAACGGAGGCGCGCCCAGGAAGACATCCGCGGTGGGAGTATTGGCGCGCATCTCCTCGCGAATGCGCTGGTAGGAGGCGCTGCCGCCGGAGATCTCCACGAGGTCGATCTTGACCCCGGTTTGCTTCTGGAACTCCTGGGCGATCATCTGGCCTTCAGCGCCTCGCATGAAGCCCTGTCCGTAGACGAGCACGGTACCTTCCTGCTTGGCGGCGTCCAGGATTTTCTGCCACTCCGGATCCACGCCTGACACCGCGTCCTTGGCTGGCGCCGCGGGCTTGGCTGCATCAGGCGCGGCGGCTTTTGGAGCAGCATCTTTGGCAACTGGGGGCGCTTCTTTCGCAGACGGCGCCGAGGTGGGGGGGCTCGTTGCGGCGCCACCGCAGGCTGCCACCAGCGTTCCCACCAGCACGAGCGAGATGACTGACCAAGTTCGACGAAGCATGGGACACTCTCCTTTGAATCGACCATCGGCCAATGAGCCGTGGCCTGTCGATCGGCCACCATGCGCCGATCCTTGTTGTGCTACCCGTTTTGTGTCACTGGGGGCGCCTATTTCAGCTATAGCCCATACAGTCGGGCCGGATTCTCTCCCAGGATTTTGTCGGCCAGTGCCTGGGTGACCCCGGGCAGGTCCGTGAGCCGTTGCAGAGCCTCGAGCTCACTCGAGGTATCGGCATGGCCGTA
>JBJXFJ010000209.1:0-4051 GCA_046154735.1 Chloroflexota bacterium
TGCCACGCTCATGTCTGAAGTTGTCTTGAATCGCGGCGTTGCCGGCTCTCGGGACGCCTCGGCCCCTGATGAGCCAGATGGCTCGCGGCTCACATGACCGGGGGCGCGTCAGAGTTTCCCGGCCCCATTTGGAGTGCCGCTATCCCTGGCGACCCGGCAGCTGAGGGCCGCACCGCGCGATCGCAATGAGCGACCGGGAGTCCGGAGAGCGGCCTCGACGGCCGGGCCGCCAGGGATGGCAGCGCTCCCAGTGGGGCCGGGCTGGCTTTGGCCCCGGGAGCCGGGAAACTGTGCACCGCACCCCACGTGACAGGCCTGTGCGCATGTCGTGGGGCCAACGTGGTATCGTCGACCATTAGACACCCATGAGCACACACAGCGTGACTGAAACCAACGCGGGTACGCCGATCCAGCTTTCCATCATTCTTCCCGCCTACAACGAGGAGCATGGGATCGCGGACATTCTCGATCGGATCCAGGCCCAGATTCCGTCATTGCGCGAAGCGGGAGCTGCACAGGTTGAAGTAATCGTGGTGGATGACGGCTCGCGCGATGGCACCTCGCGCGAAGTAGAGCGTTATCCGTCTGTCCGTCTCTTGCGACACCAGACGAATTACGGGTACGGCGCCGCTCTCAAAACCGGCTTTGGCGCGGCGCGGGGTGAATGGCTGGCGTTTCTGGATGCGGATGGCACCTATCCACCGGAAGCGTTTGCGGAGCTCTACAGTCAGGCTACGCGAGACGACAGCGACATCGTCATCGGCTCGCGCATGCTCGGGCACGATAGTGAGATGCCACTTGTGCGTCGCGTGGGCAATACCATCTTCGCCGGGCTGCTCAGCATTGTGGCGGCGCGGAAAATTTCCGATAGCGCCTCAGGCATGCGAGTCTTCAAGCGCAGCATCCTGGAGGAGATCTACCCCCTTCCAGATGGGCTGGACTTCACTCCAGCTATGAGCACTCGGGCCATTCACGAGGGGCTAAGCATGGTGGAGGTGCCCATTTCCTACAAGGAGCGGGTGGGCGCATCCAAGCTGAATCCATTCTCTGATGGTCTCCGCTTTCTCCGGTCCATTCTCTGGACGGCCACACTGTATAACCCGCTGGGCACGTTTGGAGTCATTGGCATCGCACTCCTGGCTCTGGCGGTGGTTCTGGCAGTTCCCCCGTCCCTCTACTACATTCAAAACCGGTCACTTCAGGAAAATATGATCTATCGGCTGTTCGCCGTGCTCATTCTGACTGTAGCAGGAGCCAATGTTGTGGCCTTTGGGCTGACCTGTCGGAGTGTCATTGGGTTGCTTCCGTCACGGCGTCGGCTGCGCTCGGCACCGCTGCGGCGATGGCGGGGGAGTCTCGCGGGAGCGGGCGTGGTCCTGGTCATACTCGGTCTGGGGCTCATGGCCCCGGCCGTGAGCGAATGGCTACAAACCCGCCAGATCTCGTCCCACTGGTCCTATTTTGCCGCGGGTGGAACCATGGTTCTGACCGGATTGCAGCTCAGCACCTGGTTTGTTCTGGTGGTCATTCTTTCAGAGCTTGCTGAGCGTGATGCACGGACGCTGCGCGATCTGCGGCATGAACCTGCTGGTGAGCCCAGCCCGGTCCGCAGCACAAGCTGACGATGCGCGTACGCGGTCAATACGGTTTAGTTACGAGAGAAGAGCTAATGGCAAGAGTGCGAGCAGCCAGCGCGGACGCGTGCTTGCTCGGCTCCTCCTCCGTCCTCACTTTGCACTTTGAATTTTTAACTCAACCGTATTGGGCGTACACGGTGACCCAGATGGCGCCGCATCAATCCCAATACGCCCGCCAGCCCGGCGCCAACCAGTGCGTTGATCACGGGGTCTAGTGGGTAGCGGTAGCGCCACTCAATGCCCACGAGGGCCGCGGCTGCGGCGATCTGGCCCAAAGTCAGTATGGCCAGTAACCATGGCAACCCGCGTCCTGAGCTGCCGGACGTTATGAGCACGCCGGCTAGCGCCAGCGGCAACAGCACCGGCCAGGCCTTTGCTGGATCATAGAGCGAGCTGACCCACTCCGCGGCGGCGAATTCAGTGTTCTGAAGTGAGGTCGCCCTGGGCAGGAGGTGCGGGATGCGTGAATCCCAGACCATCCCTCGCCAGGGTGTCCAATCCTGACGCAGCCGCGCGGTGCGTCCCGTGAGCACCTTCCAGAACATCTCCGCGCTGCCCGTGAGGTAGTACATCGGCTGCTGGCGGATCGCCTGGAACGCAATCTGCCGCATCAGCGTATCGGCCGTGGCGGGGCTCACGCGGAGCTCATCGCGGAGTCGCGCGGCAAGCTGGAACGCGGATCCATCGCTTGCTTCATCGCGATAGATTCGGCGAGCCTGTCGCATTGGCTCTGGCTCAGCGGGATCGCTGCTTCTAAAGTCAAATCGCTGCTCGTAGCGAATCGTGCGGACGGCAATCCCTTCCCCCATACCCCCGGCAACCGTAAAGCTACCCTGGACCGCCAGATTGCGCAGCATCCACGGGCTGACAATGGCAATGTATGTCATGCAGACGGCACTTCCGAGCAGCACCGCGCGCCGCCGGTCTTCCCAATAGCGCCAGGCGATCCAGATCACCACCATGGGGAGCACAAGCTGTGCAATAGGTCGAGTGAGCGCGCTGAGCGCCAGGAGCGCCCCCGTGACGGCGGCCAGCCGAATGGAGCCGCTGCGCTCCGTCAGAATGAAGCTGATCACGGTGAGCGTGAGCAGAAATCCGTAAAGCGTCTCACTCATGAGGTAGTGCTCAGTGAGAATCAAAGGACTGCTCGACGCCGTGAGCGCTCCAGCAACAGACGCGCCAATGCTTCCCGCTAGCAGGAAGCCCAGCATAAAGGCAAGCGCCACAACCCCGATCCCCATCACATGCTGGGTGACTGCAATGGCCTGTGGATCCTCGCCAAAGAGCCAGAGTACCTTGGCTACAAACAGGGGGTAGAGTGGCGGCCGCTTGTAGATTGGAGAGAACCCCTCACCATGCAAGAGCTCCCAGGCCGGCAAAACATAGCTGAGACTGTCGTTGACGACGAAGAGTGGCGCGCGAAATGCGAAGCCGAGGCGGGCAAGCGCGGCCAGGAGCAGCACGGCAAACAGAGCCGCCGTATCCCGACGTTGCCATCGGGAGAGGCCTCCCGCGCCTACCACCCTTTGCTCAGTCGGTCGATGAGAATGGACGGGAGTGCCGCCGCCCGCATTTTCTTCTGTGTGATCCCGATTCCGTACGGTGCCCGATACCAGGTGAAGTCAGATCGCTCCGTATCTAGGATTCCGTAGGCCGCGCGAGTATCGCCATCGCGCGGCTGGCCCACGGAGCCAGCGTTCAACATGTAGCGAGCCCCCGGTTCGATCCGGATCGATTCACCGTGAGCCCGATGACTGGCATCCACGCTGGAGCGGCCTGCCGGCTGGATGAATGAGGACGGCACGTGGGTGTGGCCGATGAAGCACACGTTGTCCTCAATCAAGCGCAGGGACGCTTCAGCGATCCGCGCGCTGGTGACATACTCCACCAGTGCGTCACGAGGGCTTCCGTGCACCAGGCGATAGCCGTTACAGACACGGTCTTCAGGGAGTGAACGAATGAATTGCCAGGACGATGGCGTGAGCTGATGCGCCGTCCAGTTCAGAGCCACGCCCGCGGTGCTCTGAAACCAGGCCAGTTTATCGAGCTGCTGCACTCCATCATCGTGATTGCCGCGAATGCACTGCGCGCCAAGATCCTGAATGGCCGTAATCACCTCATTCGGCTCAGGACCGTACCCCACAATATCGCCCAGGCACCACCAGCCATCTACGGTACCCGCGTCACGAATCACCGCCTCCAGCGCGGCCAAGTTACTGTGAATATCCGAAATGACTGCAATGCGTGCCATGGTGTGATGGTGCCAGGTCTGTAAACACGGTGCCAGCGAGCGGGTCTTTGACCCAGGGTGTTTTCGTTGTGTGGGTGCTGTCCCTACAGGTTGGGCTGGCGCAGCCCCCGGTGGCGGCAGGTCTCTGTACCTGCCAGTCCACCGCGCGAATACTGGCAGGTAC
>JBJXFJ010000216.1:0-5803 GCA_046154735.1 Chloroflexota bacterium
TGAATCAGCAAACGCTCAAATGCCCTGACGCCAATATGCAGCAGCGCTACCACCTGACCGAACGAGAGCAAATGGTCATCATGTATCTGATGCTCGGATTTACCAATAAAGAAATCGCGAACCGGATACACCTGAGCGAATACACCGTCAAAGAGCATCTCAAACGAATCATGCACAAAACTCAGACCACTACCCGTACAGGCCTCTTGGCTCGCATGATTTTTCCGACACCACAGGGTGACGTCGCCGACATCCTTTCCGGAGCAATAGACGCCCAGCGCCAATCGCCGCGCCTCGCACACTGAACCTTGTTGATTTGGTCTGTCTCGACTCAGAACTTCTTCGCCCACCCCGCTCTTCATAATGAGCTCTATCAGTTCGTTGATCGGCATACGAAACAGGCGCCGGCAAGTGTGCTTGATTTTCGTTCTTGAAGGGGCTAAACTCAGACTGTCTGAATATCAGACAGTCTGACAGTCAGATGCTTTACGGAGGTTCTATGCCCACAGAAATGAGCAAGGTAGGCAAACGGGGAGCCGTGGTTATTCCCGCATCTCTGCGGCGCCGCTTTGGCATCAAGGAAGGTTCGCTTGTGATTGCAGAGGAACGGGCTGAAGGAGTTCTCATTCGGCCGGCTGCAGCATTCCCCATTGAGATGTATGCCCCGGAACGGCAGGCTGAGTTCCTTCTATCAAATGCGGTCGACGCCAAGGATTATTCGCGGGCGAAAGAGGAAGTGCGTAAGATGGGCCTCGACCCCCGAAAGATCCTTCACTACAAACCAGTCCGCTCTTAGCCCGTGGACCAGGTCTTTCTTGATGCCAACGTCCTGTTCTCTGCTGCCTACCGCTCGGACACGCCTCTTCGCAAGCTGTTTTCACTACCGAAAGTGATGCTGGTGACATCGGCTTATGCACTGGAGGAGGCAAGGCGAAATCTAGCTTCTGAGCAGCAGAGGGCAGAGTTGGAACAGTTGTGCAAATCTATCGAAGTGGTTTCGGTGTTGCCGCTACAGGGAGAAAGTCCCATCCTGGTTCAGCTTCCAGAAAATGATCGTCCAATTCTGTGGGCGGCAATCACTGTGCGCGCAAGCCATTTGCTTAGTGGAGATTTCAAGGCGTTTGGTCGCTTTTATGGGCAAACCATCGAAGGTGTCGCCATCATGCCACCGGCAGAATATCTCAAAGGACACCGAAGATAGCGCTGTTTGGAACTGTCCATCAACGCGCTGAGTTTGATGAACGCGCGAGTCTCTCCTCGACCCCGCGCACGAACGAGTCTGCAGCCTTGGGATCTGAGCGTGGCACCGACTGTCCTGTTTGAGCCAGTTCGGATGTGATCGCTTCACGCATCTGCTCTTGCTCTTGCTGAGATCTCACTTGCTTCCAGCCTTTGCGCTCGATGCATCGGTTCGTGTCAAGAAATACTTGGTTCATATAATCCGGATGCGCCGTGGGGTTCTGGCGATAGGCAAGAGCCTCGGGACTCTGCTCCATCTCCATAGCGCAGGCCTCCCGGTCCTCCAGCAGACTATGCTGACTGCCGGCATTTTCAAACATCGGCTCGCCGCAGCCGGCCAGCAAGCCCGTAGCGGCAACGAGCAACCACCCACTGCTGCTCCACCGAGCTGCACTGTGCCCTGCTTGTCGGCTCGTCGTCATACCATTCTTCCCGGTCTTACTGTGTTCGCATCGATACCGATCCGACGGTCGCGCGCGCGAGTTCTTCATCGATCACCTGAACAAACTTCTCCAGCGGTTGGGCGCCGGAAAGCGGTCGCCCGTTAATGAAGAACGCGGGCGTCCCGGACATTCCGAGCTTGGTCACTTCATCGATGTCCCGCTGGACACTGTCACGATGCGCGTTTTGAGAAAGACAGGACTTGAACGTTTTCATGTCCAGGTCGATCTGTTCAGCATAGTGTTTCAAATCGTCCTGGGCGGCCTTTGGTGCATTCGCAAAGAGGAGATCGTGGTACTCCCAAAACTTGCCTTGGTCCTGCGCGCACCAGGACGCTTCAGCCGCATTGCGTGCCTGGGGATGTAGAGCGTCAAGGGGCAGATGCCGGAAAAACATCCGGACCTTGCCAGGGTATTTCTCAAGCACCCGGGTCAGCGTCGGTTGCACCCGCTTGCAGAACGGGCAGTGGAAGTCCGAAAACTCCACGAGCGTCACTGGAGCATCCTCTGTTCCACGAATCGGCGCCCCATCGGTTGATACCTCTACGCGCACGACCGGAGGTGGCTGAAGTCGATCCACCACAGTGCCCTGCGCCCGTAGCACTTGGACGAACTGCTCCCGTTGCGCCGCCAGCTTCCGCTGCTGGAGGGACGCTCTGATCTTCTCCCGAAACTCAGACTCATTGCCCTGCACCCGGGCCTTATTTTCTTGAAAGACGGATTCGATCTCGGTTTCTGTGACCAAGCTGACTTTCGCCGTCACCTCAGCATCCAAGAGCGCCGCGACCGGGATTCCCCGCTTCCCCGCCTCCTGCGCGAGCAGCCGTTGTGCGATAAGCTCATCGAGCTGTTCCCGCTTGACCGCGTAGATCTGCTCCTGCAGCTCCATCAGCTTGACACCAAGAGCATGATCGAGAGCCTCGGCCGTCACCGCCTGCCCGTTCACCTCTGCCAATGGAACACTTATTTCATTCCCCGCATGCGCCGGGGACGCGACGAGGGCGAATGCTAAGGCCAAGGCGCACCTAGTGATACAAGACTTATGCTGTAGAAATATGGTCATAGGATTCGGAAAAATGGCGCGAAGCTCCCTGTTCCCCACATCGCGGATACAGCCCCGATTCCTCTGCCGGAGGATGGAACGCACTGGATTGATCAGCCACTCTTCGAGCAGGAACTCGCCGCACTCCGTACCTGTGTGAACCCGCCAACGCCGTTTGGCACACACCTAAGTGGCTACAACGGCTCTCGACGGCCCTGGGACTCGAATCCCCCTTACGCCGCCGCGGCCGCCCGCCGAAAATAAAGTAGCCTGAGCTAGCCCTGTTTGCGTGGACACTTTCAAAAGGGGACAATAACCCGTGGAGGTGTCTGATGACGAAACGGCAACGGTTCACGAAAGAATTTAAGATCGAAGCGATTCGACTCTGGAAATCCTCAGGCCGGCCCGCGGCGGCGGTCGCTCGCGAGTTAGGTCTGCGGCGTAACCATCTGTACAAGTGGCAGAGTGAATTAGAGACCCATGGTGAGGTCGCGTTTCCTGGCAAAGGTGGCCGCGCCCACAGTACCGATGAACTCACGCGACTGCGGCGGGAGAATGCCCGGCTCCGGGAGGAGCGCGACATTTTAAAAAAAGCCGCCATGTACTTTGCCAAGGAGTCGCCATGAGGTATCGGTTTGTTCACGCCCATCAGGTGGAGCACCGGCTCACGCAGTTGTGCCAGACGCTGGGCGTGAGTCGGAGCGGCTACTATGCGTGGCGTCGCCGGCCGGCCAGTGCGCGGACCCGTGCGAACGTGCGCTTGGTGGAGCAGATGCGGCAGCTTCATCGGCAGACGAAGGCGCGGTATGGCGCGGTCAAGTTGTGGCGGGCGCTGTTGGCGTCGGGCGTGGGCTGTGGTCGCCATCGCGTCGCGCGGCTGCGGCGCATGCATGGGCTCGAAGCACGACGCACACGACGGTTTCGCGTGGTGGTGGAACAGCATCAGTTTGCCCCACCGGCGCCCAACCGCCTGCACCAGATCTTCGTGGCGCCTGCGGTGAATCGGATCTGGGTGGGAGATCTCACGGCTATCGCGACGCGGAGCGGTTGGCTGTATCTGGCCGTGCTGCTCGATCTGTACTCGCGCCGCGTGATTGGCTGGGCGATGAGCGCGAAGCCGGATCAGCACCTGGCCATCGAGGCGTTGCAGATGGCGCTCGTGTCTCGTCGACCGCACCAGGGACTCATTCATCACACCGATCAAGGCGCCACCTACACGAGCGTGGCCTACCAACAGCGGCTGGCGGAATACGGGATCGCCGCCAGTATGAGTCGGAAGGGCAACTGTTATGACAATGCGGTGGCCGAGAGTTTCTTCAGTACCTTGAAGAACGACCTGGTCCATGAGCGGGACTATCAGACTCGCGAGGAGGCGCGGGCTGAGATCTTTGAGTTCATTGAAGTGTTCTATAATCGGCAGCGGTTACACCAAACGCTCGGCTATGTCAGCCCCGAGCAGTTTGAAACACAAAACCCTGTCCCCCTTCGGGGGTGTCTGCGGAATCGGGGGTAGCTCAGCCTGTCCCCTTTTCTATGTGCAGGAACCGAGCCCCTTAGCTTGGAACCCGGTTCCTGGCCACGAAGGACTTCCGCACGAGATACGTGATGTTCTCTCCTGTCACCACAAAACGGGTCACGTTGACGTACGTCCTTAGCACGTCATCAATTCGGGCACGGACTACTCGGATTCTTGCAATAGCAAATCGACCTTCCAGACGATGTACGGTAACAGGTAGTCGTACCATTTCCAAAAGTATCCGGCTCTAATTTGGTTACGTTTTTTCTCTCCTGTCCGTTGATTGTCACGGTAGCATTCGGATTATACCCACAGCCCTCTTCCAGCGGAGGCGCTGCATCTATAACTCCACCATCAGGGCCAACTGTCACTGGCGCGGTGCACTGGTTATTCGCGACTCTATCGTTTCTGTTTTGAGTGAACGTCTCAAACGGAGCGGCTGGCGCGCCGGGGCCTTGGATGAGACAAAAGCCTAAATGGAATAATCCTTTGCGCGCACCAACCGTGGATACGCGAGGGACTGTTCGCTCTACGGTAATGCTGGCAGTCAACATGGATCCCTCCCCGCCGCCGAATCTGACCTGGCGCTGCTCACATACAAAGACACCGATCTTGGGCAGGCCTTCTCCAGCACAAGACGGATTTTCAATCGTTGCAGTGGGAGAGGTCGCATAAATGTCCAGATCAGAGGACACCGACAGGTATGTCTGATTGATGGATCCCCCCGACGACATGTATTTATAGGTATATTTCGAACAGGTTCCGCTCGCTCCTTCACCTGGACATGGCACAATCTCCGGGAAAGGTATGCCGTCGGGTCCTGCCTGAACCGTCAGAGTTCCCTCACCAAGCGGCACCGTACAGCTGAGAGGTGCCGTGAGCCCACTGACTATCTGAGCTCTGGCCTCTGTGGCCAGCATACATGCAAACCCCACGACTGCCACTACAGAGAATCGGACGATCCTTCTTGTCAACATGACTTTCTCCTTTGCGTTAATCGATCACCGACCGTTTGTTCACCCTGCTCATCGCGAAACCACGGCGAGTGTACCCTGCGATCATTCATCCGAATATGTTCAACCTCCTTCTCCGTAACTACGGAAGCGCAATCATGATGTGAATACTCTATCCCGCCAAAAACCGTTCGCGAGAATTTCTGATTCACCGCCGCGCCATAACGCCATGCCTCCGTCGACTCAAAATCATCGTAAAACTGATTAAACCCTGCCACCTGTGTCGGCTCAAGAGTCTGACTGGTAATCAGCGCTCTCGTCAGGGATCGAAATGCTGCAGCACGCACCGTGGTGCCGGGCAAGGGATTCCAGACCATTCCAACTTTGGGATTGATTTGTTTCTGATCCGGAGCGACTGCGGCATTCTTTGAGTCATAAAAGTCCACGCTGACACCAAGGGTGAACGTCAGGTTATTCAGGGGATTAATAAACGAATACATATACGCATTGGTGTGTTTGGCATTAAGATTCGCACGATCATTCACTAAATTGATCGTTCCTCCGCCCCCAGCAAGAATCAGATCTAAAACAGTGCTTTGCTCCCTACTGAAGT
>JBJXFJ010000259.1:0-3776 GCA_046154735.1 Chloroflexota bacterium
TGGGCGTTGAATTTACGGATGGCCAGTTCATGGCTGCGCTGGCTCATCTGAATGCGAAGTTGATGGTTGTCATGAATGTCCGCGATCGCACGCGAGAGCGCAGCGGGATCACCCGGGGGAATGACGAAGCCGGAAGTTGAGTGCTCAACGGCTTCGTGCAAGGCACCAACGTTTGTCGTGATGATGGGCAAACCGGCCGCGGATGCTTCTGCCAGAACAACTGCCAGGCAGTCTGCGAGGCTCGGAAGAACGAATACGTCCGCCATCTCAAAAAGAGCGAGCATCTCTAGACTGTTGGGATTGATCCCGTTATGCACAGTAACGTTGCCCTGGCTGGCGATTGGGTCGGACGTGACGACATGGAGCTCGCAACACTCACCAAGTGACCCACGCATGCATTCCAGCAGCAGTGGGCCTCCTTTGCGCTGAAAGCTGCTGCCCACGAAGAGGATGCGCAACGGACCACCAGCGTTCAGTGGCGTCAGTCTCTGGCGCGCCAACCGTTGCCGACCGATATCAAAAAACCTCGCGTCTGCCCCTGGAGCGATGACGCGAACCCGATCTTCCGGAACGGCATAGTCGCTGATGAGTGACTGACGTGCCCAGTTGGACCAGCACACCAGCGCTTGAGCACTCTGAAATGCTGTTCTGTTGAGCTGATACTTGACTTGATCCAGTAGTCCGCCATCACTCGCTGCGTGACCGTAGTGGTGACCAACGGAGTCGAAGTTGATCGGCGTTGCATCGAGCGAGATGATGCTTGGGATACGCCGCATAGAGTCGATTGAGAACAGCGATGTGACCTGACTGTGGAAGAACAGTGCGTCAGTGGAGCGCTTTCTCAATTCAGCTGTAAGTGCTCTCCGTGCTTTCCAACTTGCCTGTATGGACCAGTTCTCACCGATTCGGGGAAGTAGACGGTACGGAAGATCCCGTGAGAATTCGATGGGCAGCCAGGATGGCTGGATGAGACGTTGATGTGCCGCGGCAGACTGGAGGTTCTGGGCATGGGTCACATGCCCAAGAGTCTGCTCCAGAACGAAGGTGGCATTGAGCGTCATAGAGTGTAGGTCTCCACCCGGCAGCGTTGTCTCATCGTGGCTGGATTGTCTCCAGTTGACTGATAGAACTCGTTCACCCATGGTTACGAATTGGTTGAGCGAGCGATCCTAGGTTGAGTTAGATGTTGTGGGGGTTGATGCGTGCCAAGGGTGCGTAGCAACTGGAAGTACTAGTGACCGTATGATGCGTCAGATGGTCATAGACTTAGACTGAACTACGTGATCGTTGCGACTCTTCAGCTCCGGGTGCGACAAAATGATCAAAGGCACCTGCTCGAAGCCGTGGTCGGCTCGAGACGAGCGCAAGCACGTCCGATCTCCGACGCACGGAGTGGATCCATGTCAAGTGACCGAACCGGAGCCGCCAGCGTTTATTTCCTGAGGGTAGTGCTCGTCATAGAGATCGTGACTGAATAACTGAGGCCGTAGTGGGTGGTTTTCGGGTATACAGTGAGGCGTGGAAGCCGCCACTCCGGAGCGCCTTGCGGCCACAGTTGCGTGAGCGCGATGTTCGCCTGGTGGCGGGCGCGGTCGCGGGTATCTTAGGACGGGGTGGCATCCGGGCCGTCGCCACCGTGGCCCATGCCGGTCGCGCCTCGGTTGCACGTGGGCTGGCGGAGGTGAGGGGCGGGAATGGTGCCCCTCTGGGGCCCGGTCGACAACGGCGTCCGGGCAGGGGCCGCAAGCCGATCACCGAGCAGGATCCCACGCTGCTCCGGGATTTGGATACGTTGGTTGACCCGACCACCCGCGGGGATCCGCAATCAGGACTCCGCTGGACGTGTAAGAGCCTCCAGAAGCTGGCCGCGGCGCTGGCTCACCAGGGCCATCGGATCAGCGCCCGGAAAGTCGGTGACGTGCTCCATGAGCAAGGGTACAGCCTGCAGGTCAACCGCAAGACCGAGGAAGGCCCGTCGCACCCGGACCGCGATGCGCAGTTCCAGCACATTCATCAGTTGGCGCTCCAGTTTCAGGAGCGGGGGCAGCCGGTCGTGTCGGTGGATACCAAGAAGAAGGAATTGATCGGGAACTTCAAGCAAGCCGGGCGCGAGTGGCAGCCCGAGGGATGCCCGGAGCGGGTGTCCACGTACGACTTTCCCAGCCAGGCGGAGGGGAAGGCGATCCCCTATGGCGTGTACGATCTGGGGCAGAATGCGGGCTGGGTGAGTGTCGGGACCGACCATGATACGGCCGAGTTCGAGGTGGCGACGCTCGGCCAGTGGTGGCATAGGCATTGACAATATTCATCTGGTCCCTCACAGACTTCACCGGGAGCCCTCCCCTTGCATGCTGATTGGCGTGACACCCTCAGCATCGTCGGACGGGGGCTCCCGCTCCACTTCAACTCAACAGAATGTGGGGACTTTCACTGGCGCGTAGTCGGGACTTTTACTTGGCGCGCTACATTGGCTCGCCGCAGATCCCGATTCTCTTGCTCCAGGTCACGGATCCGCTGGCGCTCGTCCGTGGTGATCCCGGGCCGGTGCCCATGGTCCACCTCATCCCGGCGTAACCAGTTCTGCAGCGTCTCGGGGGTCATCCCCAGTTTGCCGTCGATCGATTGAATCGCCGCCTACTCCAAGGCGTGCTCATTCCTGTGCTTGCGCACCATCCGCATCGCCCACTCTCGCAGCTCGGCCGGGTACCGTGTGGCTCGTGTCATGTCTCCATGCTCTCAAATTCTAGAGTCTCCACTATTCCCGGGGCGGTTCATGTTTCGTCGAATCTGGCGATTGCCTTCCTCTCTGGTTGGCAATGTTCTGCTCCAGCCTTGACACCGCCCGTTCAAGATCCCGTTCAGGTAACGAGGACCTCGGGGGAGCTGTTGCGCCCGTGCCGATCACGGAATTCGCTGAGCTGACTCTCGCCTGTGCTCGATACCTCACATCACCGTACCGAACAGGGCTCCGACACCGGCGGTCAACGCCATCGCGAGGGCTCCCCAGAAGGCAACCCGTCCAGCTCCCACCGCGGGGTTTGCTCCACCTGCGAGCGCAGCCAAGCCGCCGAGAAGAGCGAGGAATATGAGTGAAGTCCCAGCGACAAGGGGGATGAGATATGCACCGGGAGCAACGACAACCATTAACAAGGGCAAGACTGCCCCCCCGGCGAACATACCCGCCGAGGCGAACGCCGCCTGCACTGGCCGCGCACTAAGTGCCTCGGAGATCCCGAGCTCATCGCGGGCATGGGCCGCGAGAGCCCCGTGGGCCATGAGTTGCTCGGCAACCTGGTTTGCGAGCAAGGGCTCGAGCCCGCGTGAGACGTAGATCGCCGCGAGCTCTGCACGCTCGCGGCCCTCGTCCGCGCTGAGCTCCTTGCGCTCCCGCTCAATGTCGGCCCGCTCCGTATCCGACTGTGAGCTAACCGACACGTACTCCCCGGCCGCCATTGACATGGCGCCCGCTACCAACGCGGCGACGCCGGCTACCAAGATATCGTGGCTGGCCGCCTGGGCCGCTGCGACACCCAGAATGAGGCTCGCCGTCGACACGATGCCATCATTCGCACCCAGGACACCTGCGCGCAGCCAGCCAATGCGCTCCGTCCGATGTCGTTCGTGGTGGGAACTGGGCATCGCTGTGACTCCTCGATATCCGGCGGATAAGTGATTGAGGCCTGTGCGGCCTGGCCCGTGGGCTCTCGGAAACTGTGTTTGAAGGCAAGAACAGCGGATTCGGAACGGCTGTCGACGCGGCGACTACGCATGCGGGG
>JBJXFJ010000266.1:0-8765 GCA_046154735.1 Chloroflexota bacterium
ATGGGTGATGAGTGATGGGTGATGGGTGATGAGTGATGAGTGATGAGTGATGGGTGATGAGGGGTGTAGCCACCGCGACTCATGACTCATGACTCATCACTCATGACTCATCACTCATCACTGCATGGATCAATGGATTTGGAATTGACGAGAGGAGCACCTGTATGGCCTTGACTCTTGCTGAGAGCGCCAAGCTTTCGTTGGACATGCTGCAGCGCGGGGTGGTTGAAACGATCATCAGCGACAGCCCGGTGCTGAGCATGCTGCCCTTCATTACGGTGGAGGGCAATAGCTTCAAATACAACCAGGAGAACACGCTGGGTGGCGCGGCGTTTTATGCCGTGGATGGCACCTGGACCGAGGCGTCCAGCACGTTCACCAATAAAACCGCCAGCCTGGCCATTCTGGGCGGTGACGCGGACGTGGATAACTTTATCCAGCGCACGCGCTCCAACCTGCAGGATCAGCGGGCGATTCAGACGCAGCTCAAGGCCAAGAGCGTGGCGCGCAAATTTGAGGACACGTTCATCACCGGTGACGTGGGTGTGGACGTCAACTCGTTCGATGGCATCCGCAAGCAGACGGCCGCGGGCCAGACGATCACCGTGGCCACCAACGGCGGACCGCTCACCCTGGCATTGCTGGACCAGGTGATGGACCTGATTCTGGGCACCAAACCAACTCTTTTGATGATGAGTCGGCGGACGCGCCGCAAGCTCAAGAGCCTGCTGCAGTCCAGCGCGCATTACGTGGAGCGCGGCGAGAACGGCTTTGGTCGGCAGGTCATGTTGTACGACGGCGTCCCGGTGGAGATCAGCGATTTCCAGCCTGATACCGAGACGCAAGGCACGGATACCGCCACCTCCAGCCTGTACGCCCTGTATGTGAATGAGGGTGATGGCGTGGTGGGCTTGCAGAACGGCGGTCTGGAAGTGCTGGATGTGGGCCAGCTCCAGACCAAGGACGCCACCCGTGTGCGCATCCGCTGGTACGTGAGCATTGCCATCCTGCGTGACTCGGCGTTGGCCCGGATCAAAGGAATCAATAACGCCTAACGGCGAGTGAAAAGTGAAGAGTGAAGAGTGCAAAAAGTGGCGGGAGCGCTCTGGCCCACTTTCTCACTCTTCACTCTTCACTGCCCTGAAGGAGATCTCATGTCGCTCTTAGGAATCCAAACTCCGAATGTGGCCGAGGCGTATGATCGGCCGACGCTGGGGGCGCTGGCGCGGCTGCGGCCGCGCCAGGCGCTGTTCCTGGCGTATGACGTGCAGGATTGGGTGGGGCTGGGCCAGCACAGTGCGCTGGCGGCCCGGCTCCGGGCGCGCGGCAGCATGCCCCTCCTGCGTTGCTATGCGCGTGACATCCCCATGCGGGATCCCTCTGTCTGGGCGGCCGAGTGCGCCCGCCGGGCTACCGTGTTCTTTGCGGCGAGCGCCGGGGAGGTGATTCCGGCCAATGAGATGAACTGGCCCGGCGCGGCGGAGAACGGGCACGACGATTACACACGGCACCGCGCCTGGCTCAGCGCGTTTGTCACAGCGTATCGCGCGCTGCGGCCGCAAGATCGGCTCCATCTGCCCGCCCCGTGGAGTGGCTGGGTGGGCGAGGATAACGAGCGGGCCATTCAATACTGGCGTGAGCTCACACCGGTGATCCCGCTCTATGACGTGGTGGATGTGCATGCGTACGCGGACGGCTGGGGCCTGCATCAGCGTTGCCGCCAGGTGCTGGATGCCGCGGAGATCCAGCGGCCGCTGCTGGTGAGTGAGTTCAATCGCGTGCCGTTTGATCGCGTGTGCCGCGATCTGGCGGAAACGCCCGGTCTGGAAGGCGCAGTGTACTTCATTCTGGATAGCCCGGATGAAGCGTTCTGGCAGTTCAGCCTCCTGCGCGATCCCGGGCTGATGGCGGCTTTTGGGAAAGCCGGTACGCAGGG
Source organism: Chloroflexota bacterium (assembly GCA_046154735.1). Lineage (GTDB taxonomy): Bacteria > Chloroflexota > UBA6077 > UBA6077 > JACCZL01 > CAVXYC01. The sequence continues at coordinate 1,937 of JBJXFJ010000266.1, forward strand.
AGTGATGAGTGATGAGTCATGGGTGATGAGTGGGGGCAGATCCATTCCATCACCGGCCACGAATCGCCCATGACTCATCATTCATCACTGGCGGGATGCCGATGACGTACCACGTCACACTGGCCGGACAGGGGCTGCTGCTGGATCTGCAGAGCTACAAGCGCAGCCTGGCGGAGCCGTTTGCCGGGAAGCTGGTGAGCGGGGATCTGAGCTATGGGTCCCTGCGTGATGAGATGGCCGTGCTCATTGACGACTGGAGCGGCGGTGAGGGGTACACGAGCCATGATCCGGATGAGCCGGGGCACTACCGCAAGGGACCGGGGCTGGATCCGTGGACGGAGCCGGGTGCCGTGCGGCAGGGCCCGGCGCTGGCGTCGGCGATTGGCGCGGGGCTGGGCGATGTGAGCTGGTGTCCCACGGTGAACGCACTGGGGAAACTCTATGTCGGCGTTGATGCGGGTAAGTGCTTGACCTGGGATGGAATCAGCGCGGTCACGGCGTTCACCCTCACCACGGGCACGCGCATCGCGGCTATGGTGGAGTACCAGGGCAAGATGTACATCGGCAAGACCGGCGCGAACACCATTGCCACCTGGGACGGGACGACCTACACGGACGTGTTTCTGACGCTGCCAGCGCCGGTGACGGCCTGCTACAGCATGGGCGTGTTCTATCGGGGGAGTGTGGCCTACCTGTACCTGGTGGGCGAGGCGCCCTCAGGCTGCCGGATCTACTACACGGATGGGGTGAGCCTCTCCACGCTGCGCTACCAACTGAATGAGCCAAGCTGCCGGGTGCAGCCGCAAGTGATTGGGACCACGGCGGTGTTCTTTGGGGTGAGGCTGGGGAACGGGGCAAAGACCGGGGTGTACACGCTGCGGGATAACGGCAGCCTGGAACAATGGGCCTTCACCACCACGCTGGAAGGGGTGAACCTGTTTTCTGGCAGTGTGCTGGGGGACGCCAGCTATCTGGTGGGTGAGCGGGGTACGGGGATGTTCCCGGAGGTGTACCGCTGGCGGAACGGCCAGATGGAGCGCGTGACGCACACGCTGAGTGAGCCGTACCTCGGCTCCACTCTGACGGCCACGGCCAGCGGCCGTGGTGGCTTCTGGCTGGGTTTTGCGGATGGCAGTGGGGTAGGCATGAAGCGCTATGACGGGGCGCAGTGGAGCGAGCCCTTCCCGCTGACCTACACGCTGGGCCGGGCGGTGAGCGCGGCATTCTACAACGGGGATCTGTATTTCCTGACGTATCTGACGGGGGCCACGAACTGGTATCTCTGGCGGCTGCGGAGCGACCTGTACGCGGCCGCGGCCACGCTGGAGACGGGGCTGATTGACGCGCGGCTGCCGGGCATCACGAAGGTCTGGCGCAGTGTGACGGTGACGTTTGGGGCGCTGCTGAGCGGACAGAGCGTGCAGGTGCTGTACCAACTGGACGAAACGGGCGCCTGGGTGAGCCTGGGCACGCAAAGCACGGTGGGGGCAACGAGCGCGAGCTTCACGTTCGCGGCGGCGCTGACGGGGAAGATGATTGCGTTCCGAGTGGTCCTGACTGGCGTAGGCGGAGCAACGGCGCCGGTGCGGTTGCTGAGCCTGGAGGCGCGCTGCCGGCCGGCCGCGGGGGCGAAGCGGGTATGGGAGTGGGATTGTTTGATTGAGGGCAGCGCGCAGATGCCAATGGTGTTGCTGGATGGGAGCAACAGTCCACAGACAAGCGCGCAGCTCAGCGCCGCGCTGTGGAGCCTGGCCGGGCAAGCCGGGCCGCTGACGTACGTGGATCTGGACGGCGTGACCCGGAGCGTGTGGCTGCTGGAATACACGGAGAAGGGCGCCAAGATGAGCCAGAAATTGGGCACGCAGCTCCGCGGGAGCCTGCGGCTGCTGGAAGCGTGAGATGAGGGATCAAGGGTCATGGTTCGGGGGTCGGAGGGTCAGGGCGCAAGGCGCAAGGGTCCAGGGGCGGGAATCTCTCCCTGACCCCCGACCCTGGACCCCTGACCTCTAGGAGGTAGTTATGGATGCAACGGAATTCTTCGGGGTGCTGGTGGTGCCGGTGATTATTGGGCTGGTGGAGGTGGCCAAAGGAACGGGGTTGAGCGCGCGGTGGGCGGCGCCGCTGGCGCTTGTACTGGGATTGGGATTAAGTCTGATCGCGGCGGATGACGGCATCACCATGGCTGGCGCGGTGATGCGCGGTCTGGCATTGGGGCTTTCTGCCAGCGGTCTGTACGCGGCGGTCAATACCCAGCTCAGCGCGGCGCAGCGCCGACCGGCGGCCGGTGTGCGGGCGCGCGTGCGCTCCTCGCGACGGTCTGCGGCAGCCGCGGGGCGAGTAGCCCGGGGAGATGAGTGATGCCCGCGCGGTTGATTGGCTGTCTCTGGCTGCCGCATTTTGCGCTGCGGGTGGAGATCATGCGTCATGCCGCGCTGGATGGCGCGCCGCTGGCACTCACCAGCGGCGCCGGGCAACGGCCGGAGGTATTGGAATGCTCGGCGGAAGCTGCCGCCGTGGGCGTACGTCCGGGCATGGCGGTGCGGGAGGCGCTGGCGCTGTGTCGTGATCTGGTGATGGTGGCGCCAGACCCGGTGCTTTACGGTCAGCGGTTTGAGCAGGTGCTGGATGACTTGGAGGATGTCATTGGCCCGGTGGAGCCAGCGAGTTTGGGGATGGTGTTCTGTGATGTGCCGGTATCCACCGCTCAGCCCCCTCTCCCTGTGGGAGAGGGTTGGGGTGAGGGCTCCGCGACATCCGCATTCGGGCAACCCTCTCCCACAGGGAGAGGGAGAGGGAGCGGGCTGGGGGAGCATGAGGATCTTTTGGCCATCCTCCGGGCGGTGCCGGCGCAATTCCGGGCGCGGCTGGGGGTGGCACGCGGAAAGTTTGTGGCAGAGGCGGCCGCCCGTCAAACGCAGCCGGGGCAAGTGACCTCGGTGGCGGCTGGGGAAGAGCGGGCGTTTCTGGCGCCGCTGCCGGCCGCGTGGTTGCCGGTGAAGCCGGATCTTGGGCGCGCGCTGGAGCATCAGGGACTGCATACGCTGGGGGCGCTCTCAGCTTTGCCATTTGGGCCGGTCCAGGCGCAGTTTGGCGCGGCTGGCGGGCTGGCCTGGCGGCTGGCGCGCGGGCAGGATGATCGAGCGTTCCAGCCACGCGCACGCGCATTGAAGGCCGAGGCGCGGCTTCAGTTCCCGTCCGCGGTGGCCAGCTCACAGGGGCTGCTGGCCGGGGTGGAGCGTGTGCTGGTGCGCGCCTTCAGCCTGCCCATCACCCGCGGCCGCTCCGTGGAGCAGATCACCCTGCGCGCCTGGGGTGACGGGAGCGCGGAGCAGAACACGTTGACCTCGTCTCCGCTCTCCTCCTGGGAGCGCACGTTTACCTTGCGCGAGCCGGCGGTGAGCGCGGCCGCGGCGCTGAAGCATCTCCGCGGGCGGCTGGCCAATGCGCATCCGGAGGGTGCGGTGGCTGAGCTGGGGGTGACATTGACGCTGATGAACGGCCCAGGAGTGGTGCAGGAAGAGCTGTGGAGCGGGCGCCGGCGGCAGCTTCATGGCGTGGCTGAGGCTGCACGGCAGCTCCGTCTGCGCTTTGGCGATGCCCCGGCCGGGCAGTTGTATCGCATTATGGAGGTGGAGCCATGGTCACGCTTTCCCGAGCGTCGCTGGGCACTGGTCGACTGCAATTTCTGAACGAGCCGGTGCGAGTAGAGGTCAGAGGTCAGAGGTCAGAGGTCAGGGCTGGATCGCTAGGCGACTCTTCTCTGGATTTTGAACTGCAGACGTTGGATTCACTCTGTTGGCAGCGCCGTTGGCGACGGGTGATCCAGGTGCTGGAGCGCTGGCGCATTGATGACGAGTGGTGGCGGAGCCGCCCGGTAAGTCGGCTGTACTTCGCCGTGCTGCTGGAAGGCGGCCTGCGCCTTGAGATCTACCGGGACCTGGTGGATGGCCAGTGGTACGCGCAGCGATGACACCAGTGATGAGTGATGAGTAATGGGTAAGGAGTGCTCAGTTATTCATCACTCATCACCCATCACTCATCACTATGTAGAGCTACACCTCCATACCGCGTACTCGTTTCTGGATGGCGCGTCGCAGCTCGAGGAGCTGCTGGACCGCGCCCGGGAGCTGGGATACGGGGCCCTGGCGATTACCGACCATGACAATCTAGCTGGCGCCATGGCTTTTGCGCAGTATGCGAAGTCGCTGGAGATTCAACCTATTACCGGGGCGGAAGTCACAATCCAGGTGGCAGAACGTCTGTGTCACCTGACGTTGCTAGCTGAGACACCTCAGGGTTACGCCAATTTGTGTCGTTTGCTCACGGATGCGTGGGACTCGAAGCGGAGTGGGGAGCAGCAACGGGAGCGCCCTACGCTTCACGCGTCACACTTCACGGCTCACTCGCTTGAGGGGCTGATTGCGCTGTCTGGGTGTCGGCAGGGGTTGCTGTGTCAACTCATTGATGATGAGCGGTTGGAGGAGGCTGATACAGCCGGGCGTTGGCTGCGCGACGCGTTTGGCGCTCCTTCCTTCTATATAGAGTTACAGCGTCATCTGGTAAAGGGCGATGAGCGGCGCGTGCGGCGGCTGGTGGATCTGGCGCAGCGGTTGGAGGTGGGCATGGTGGCCACGGGCAACGTGCACTACCATGAGCGCGCCCGGCACCGGCTCCAGGACGCCATGGTGGCCATTAAGCACCGCGCCACGCTGGAGAGCTCGCATCAACTGCGGCGGCCCAATAGCGAGTTCTTCTTGCGCCACCCGCTGGAGATGGCCGCGCTCTTCGCGGACCTCCCCCAGGCCATCCGAGCCACGTGTGACATCGCCGAGCGTTGCCGCGCGTTCGATGTGACGAAGGACCTGGGCTATCGGTTTCCGGAGTTCAGGCGGGATGTGCGGACGGAAGTCATGCCCCCTCTCCCGCTGGGAGAGGGCTGGGGTGAGGGCCCCGCGAACGGCAATACCAGGGAGCCCTCTCCCCATGCTCCCTCTCCCAGGGGGAGCATGGGGGAGGCCTCGGCGGATGCTGATACCGTGCTCGAGGAATTCTGCCGCGAGGCGCTGGATCGGCGATACCCGGTGGGATCGCCGGAGCGGGCCGATGCGATGGCTCGATTGCGGGAGGAGCTGCGGCTGATTCAGCATCATGGGTTGGCTGGGTTTTTTCTGGTGTATCGCGATCTGCTGACGCTGGCAAATGAGGTCGCGGCCGAGGTGCGTGGCGCTCATACCGCGCGGGGAGCCTCGGGCTTGCCGCCCGGGCGAGGGCGCGGGTCATCGGTCAGCTCCATCGTGTGTTATCTGATTGGCCTGTCACATGTGGATCCGGTCAAGAATCGGCTGTTCCTGGGGCGCTTTCTGAATGAAGAGATGCACTCCGTACCGGATATCGATCTCGATTTTGCGCGGGACATTCGGGCACAGCTCATTCTGCGGGTGTATGAGCACTATGGGCACGATCACGCGGCGCTGGTGTGCAGCTTTGCCACATATCACATTCGCAGTGCTGTGCGGGACCTGGGCAAGGTGCTGGGGCTGCCCGCGCCCATGCTGGACAAGCTGGCCAAACTGAGTGAGTGGGGCTCCGCGGCCAGCGTGCAGCAGGAGATGGAGCGACTGCCGGAGCTCAAGGATCTGGTGCACGTTCCTATCTGGCAGCACCTCATTGAGCTGGCCCGGCAGATTGCCGGATTCCCGCGCCACATGAGCCAACACGTGGGCGGGATGATCATTTCCTCACGTCCCATCATTGAGCTGGTGCCGGTGCAGCCGGCGGCCATGGATGGGCGCTATATCTGCCAGTGGGACAAAGATTCCTGTGATGATGCGCGCTTTATCAAGGTGGACTTCCTGGCGTTGGGCATGCTCTCACTGGTGGAAGAATGCCTGGAGCTCATCTGGCAGCATCGCGGTGAGCTGATCGATTTGAGCCAGATTGATCACAACGATCCACAGATTTACGATCAGATTTGCGCTGGTGACACCGTGGGACTCTTTCAAATTGAGAGCCGCGCGCAGATCCAGATGCTGCCGCGCACCCAGCCGCGCAATCTGGATGATCTGGCCATTGAGGTTGCCATCGTTCGGCCGGGGCCCATTGTGGGCGGGGCGGTGAATCCGTATGTGCGGCAGCGCGAGCGCCAGCGGAAAGGCGCCACGGATTATGAGGTGGATCACCCGTATTTGAAAGAGGTACTGCGTGACACGCTGGGCGTGGTGCTCTTTCAGGATCAGGTGATGCAGGTGGCTGAGGCATTGGCCGGCTTTACCTCCGGCCAGGCGGATGGCCTGCGCCGCGCCATGAGCCGGCGCCGCTCCGCGGAAGCGATGCAAGCATTCCGGGATGATTTTTTGAACGGCGCGGCCATGCGTGGCGTGGACGAGACCACCGCTACCAAGGTGTTCGATAAGCTGGTGGGCTTTTCCGAGTTTGGCTTTCCTAAGAGCCACGCGGCCGCCTTTGCCGTGTTGGCGTTTCAGTCTGCCTGGCTGCGCTACCACTACCCCGCGGAATATCTGTGCGCCCTGTTCAATAACCAGCCCATGGGCTTTTACGCGCCGCACGTGCTGGTGGGCGATGCCCGCCGCCACGGCGTGCCGGTGCTGCCGATTGATATCAATCGGAGTGGCCAGCAGTGCACGGTGGAATACCTGCAGACGGCGGACGGAGGACGGAAGACGGAAGACAGAGGGCGGACGGAGGACGGAGGACGGACGGAGGACGGAGGACGGACGGAGGACGGAGGACGGAAGACGGAAGACGGAGGACGGAGGGCGGAGGGCGGAAGACGGAGGACGGAGGAGGCATCCTCCCCACCTCCTCCGTC
>JBJXFJ010000269.1:0-3149 GCA_046154735.1 Chloroflexota bacterium
GGGCACAGCAGTACCGGTTGACGCCCGCCCGCGGCCATGCGCTCCATTGCGTAACGGAGCTCCTGCAAAAACCTCTGGGCGAGGCCCGGCTCCAGGCTTAAATTTGGTCCGCGCTCCGTCTGCACGACCGCGCGTCCGAGCTCCTGCTGCCAGGCCGGTGCCAGTGTCATGACGGACACTTTGCCGTCATCTGCCTGGCAGAGTGTGGTGATCTGCCGAGATAGTGCCTGCCGGGCGTGCTCCGAAAGGAGATCCGGATCCTTCGTTACCCGAGCCTGGTCCGCAATAGCTTCCAGAATCGTGACAAGATCACGAATCGAAACGCGTTCTCTGAGCAGGTTCTGCAAGACGTGTTGGATGTCGCCCAGCGAGAGCACGTCCTGCACCAGGTCGTTGACCAGCGCCGGGTTTTCTTCCTTGACATGGTCAATCAAGAGCTGAACATCCTGACGCGAGAGAATGCTGGACGCGTGAGCGCGGATGACTTCAGACAGGTGGGTGATGATGACGGAGTTCGGGTCCACCACCGTGTAGCCGAGCAGCTCGGCCCGGTCCTGATCTTCCGGAACAATCCAGATTGCCGGCAGGCCAAAGGCAGGTTCTACAGCAGGAATGCCTTCGAGATCCTGGTCCGCCAGGCCGGGGTTCATGGCCATCAGTCGACTCGGGCGAACTTCGCCACTGGCGATCTGGACACCGCGAAGCTTGATGGCGTAGAGGTGCGGAGGGAGCTGAGCATTGTCTCGAATCCGGATGGTGGGCAGCACGAGTCCCAGGTCCAGCGCCATTTGTCGGCGGATCAAGGTGACGCGCCCCAGCAATGTACCGCCCTGCTCAGCGTCGGTGAGCGGGATAAGCCCGTAACCAATCTCAACCTCAATCGGGTCAACTCGCATGAGTGTGCGCACATTCTCTGGCTCGCTGGGCGTGGCGATGGGAGCAGGCTGTGCGGCAATTTCTGCATCCTGCTTAGCGCCCCGGCGAATGAAGTACGCGGTGCCCCCCAGGAGCGCCGCGATAGTGAGCAGCGGAAGCTTGGGCAGGCCGGGAATAAGGGCCAGCGCCACAAGGAATCCGGAGACCATGAAGAGCGCGCGCGGATTTGCCGAGAGCTGTTTGGCGATATCCTGACCGAGGTGGGCCTCAGATGCGGCCCGCGTCACAATAAGGCCTGTGGCCGTGGAGATCAGAAGTGCCGGGATCTGGGAGACGAGACCGTCGCCCACGGTGAGGATGGTGTAGTTCTGAAGTGCCTGGATTACCGGCATTCCAAGCTGAAAGACACCGATCACCAGGCCGCCTAAAATGTTGACGATAATGATGATGATGCCGGCGATTGCGTCGCCCTTTACGAACTTGCTGGCGCCGTCCATGGCGCCGTAAAAGTCGGCTTCGCCCTCAATCGCCTTTCGTCTGGCTCGCGCGGTGGCGTCATCGATAGCACCGGCGTTTAACTCCGCGTCGATGGCCATCTGTTTGCCAGGCATCGCGTCCAGGGTAAAGCGGGCCGCAACTTCCGCCACTCGCCCGGCGCCGTTCGTGATCACGACGAACTGAATGATGATTAAGATCAGGAAGATCACCACACCGACTACGTAGTTTCCGCCAATCACGTACTGGCCGAAGCTCTCAATGACACTCCCGGCGTGTCCATGTAACAGGATCAGGCGGCTGGCGGAAATATTGAGTGCCAGGCGGAAGAGCGTGGCGATCAGGAGTAGCGAGGGAAAGGCGGAGAATTCCAGCGGCTCATTGATGTACATGGAAACCAGGAGCATCACGAGAGCCGCGGAGATATTGACCACAATCAGGATGTCGAGCAGCGCCTCGGGCAGCGGCACGATCATCATGCCCACGATCATGGCGATGCCTAGTGCCAGCACAATATCGCTGTACTGCGCGAGGCGTCTGAGTCCGGTCAGGTTGGCGGTGCTATCCAGTGCTTGGGCCAAGGTTTAGACTCCCCCCAGCCCACGTGAACGGAGCCGATAGATGTATGCGAGTACTTCCGCCACGGCCTGGAAGAGCGCCGCGGGAATATCGTTCCCCACCTCAACGCTACGATAGAGTGCCTGGGCCAGCGGCTTATTCTCCACGAGCGGAACATTGTGCTTCTGGCCGATCTCACGGATGCGCGCGGCGATGTGATCCGCGCCTTTGGCAACCACCTTCGGAGCGGCCATGTCCTCGCCGTGATAGCTCAGAGCAATGGCAAGGTGAGTTGGGTTGGTGATGATCACATCGGCGGTGGGCACATCCTGTAGCATGCGTCCGCGTGCCAACTGTCGTTGCAATGCGCGGATACGCTGGCGCACCTGAGGGGAGCCCTCAGACTGTCGATGCTCATCCTTGAGATCGTCTTTGCTCATCATGGCGGAACGCTGGAATTCCCAGCGCTGATATCCGTAGTCCAGTGCGGCCAGGGCAAAGAGCGCAACGGCGGCGGTCATGCCCAGTCGCATAATGAGCTCCAGCAACATGGCCACGCTGTTTCGCACCTCGTTTCCTCCGAGGGAAAGGAAGCTGCCGGTGCTCTCCAGGTACATTCGACTGACCAAGAAAGTCAAGATGCCTACTTTGACAAGTGACTTCACCATCTCCACCATGGAGCGGGCGGAGAACAGGCGCTTCAACGCCGCGATCGGATTGAGGCGTTCAAAATCCGGCGTCAGGCCGTGGCCGCTGAGCACCGGCCCGGTTTGCATCATGGTGATAGAGATAGCGGCGATGGGTAGCACGACAAAGATAGGCGTGAGTGCAGCCATAACCACATTGCCAGCAGCCATGCCCATTCCGGCAACGGTTGTTTCACTGAAGTCACCTGGCCCCACGCTTGTGAGCGTCTGTTCGAGATACTGTTGCATCTGGATGACCGCCTCGCCGCCCATGTTGCGCAACAAGAAGAGACTGACAAGCAGACCGGTGGCCGCGGTCAGGTCCGTACTGTGTATCACCTGCCCTTTGGAGCGCATCTCCTGCAGGCGTCGAGGCGAGGCGGCTTCTGTTCGTTCACCGGCCATGGCTGTCTAACCCACCAGCCCGGCCATGCCGGATGGGACCATGCGAAAGACGGCAGTCATGCGCGGCAGGATGACAGGGAGAGCCACGAAGAGCGCGGCCATACCCACCAGCAGCTTGACCGGCAGCCC
>JBJXFJ010000279.1:0-5032 GCA_046154735.1 Chloroflexota bacterium
GATCTCAAATTGTCGTCGAGGGACGGCGGAATAAATTCCGCACTACGAGCCGAAGCCGCTACCCGAGTTCTGAACAGTTACCATTCCTCGGCGCAATTGGCGGAATTCCGGACGCGGCGTAGAATAGCGGAGGTCAACCGGGTGGAGCGCGAGCGCGGCACCTCCAGACACATCACGCTTCAGGAGCCGCGCACAGAGATGAGCCAAGAAAAATCGTCAGGCGTGCTTTCCTGGAATCACGTGCTCTCCCTTTACTTACCCGGGATGCTGCTTATGCTGGGCAGTAGCATGGTGGCTCCGGTGATCCCCGTGTATGCCAAGTCGTTTGAGGTGACCCTGACCACCGCGGCCTGGGTCTTTGTGGCATATAACACTGGCGCTGTGGCGGCCACATTCCCGGCCGGCTATCTGATGGACAAGATAGGCCGTCGACCGGTGGTCTTGAGCGGCCCCATCATTACCGCCATCGCGGCCTTCCTTACTCCCCACTCAGGTACGTTCTTTGAGTTGCTCTTCTGGCGGTTTCTCTCGGGCGCGGCCTGGCAGGTGTGGCAGCAAGGCCGATTGGCCGTCATTGCCGATACGGCACGCCATGGCGAGCGGGCCAGGCAGGTGCAATGGATGATGGGCGCGAGCCGAGCGGGTCAGCTCTTTGGCCCGGCCGTGGGCGGCTTCCTGGCCGCCGGCTTTGGCATTGCCGTTCCATTTTTCGTGTATGGCGCACTGACGCTTCTGGCCGTGATCCCCAGCTTCAAGCTCATCAAGGAAACAGCGCCAGAGATGCGCAAGCGTAAGGACAATGAAGAGGCTGTGGATGACCCGGGGTGGAAGGGAGTCATCTCGTACATTCTCACGTTCCAGATGCTCGTGTTCCTCACTGTCCAGCTCCTGGCCAATATGTCACGCGGCGGGCAGGAGCACGGCTCACTGAATCTTTACGCAGTGTATGCCTATGACGTGGGACCTGACACGCTGGGACTCCTGAGCACCGCGGCGATCATTTTTGGACTGCCCGTGCCGTTTATCAGCGGCTATCTCATGGACAAGTTCGGCCGTAGAGCGGTAATCGTCCCCGGCTTTAGCATCTTTGGCGTGTCGCTGATCTTGATGTCCACAACCGCGTTCGCCTCGCTCCCCTTTGAGTTCTTCCTCCTCACGTATGTGCTGGTACAAGCTACGCAGGGCATGACCGGCGGAACCATGCAGGTGCTGGGCACCGACCTTTCACCCAGCACCGGCCGCGGTAAGTTCTTTGCTATCTGGCGCATGATCTCGCAAGTGGGCGCCACCATCACCCCGGCCATCTTCGCGTTCATCGCGGACTCGCTGGGCTACGGCGCCGGGTTCATCTACCTTGCTCTCTGCGCGGGCGGCGTGGCGCTGGGAGTTGGCGTGGTCCTGGGCGATACGCTGGCCCGGCATGATCGAGAGGATCGCGAGAAGTCCAGCGGAGCCACGGCCTGAGGGCTTCCTGTTTTCCGTCACCCTCGCCCTCTCCCAAAGGTAGAGGGCGAGGGTGACGGAGCGGCATTTCAAAGTTGAGCTATCGGCGAGACGAGGTAGCACGGGGCCTTGTGCCCGGAACTCCCGAACCCGTGATTGCGATCAGCGGTTCCTGCGTCCTAGGCACAGGGCCCCGTGCTACCTCGCGGACGACTTCGAGCAAGAAAACGTAGAGACCCTGTAGGGTGAGCGACGAAAGTGGCTACGGACGCGAGCGGTCAGCGCAACGGAAGGCCCTGGGCGCTAACGAGTCACAGCCACTGCTGATCATGCTCCAGGCCAAACAGCGCCTGTCCCACGGTCTCCAGATGTTCTGCGCGGCCCTGCACTTGCTGGGAGACCGCGTGAATATCGCGAAAGCGCCGCTCAAACGGCTGACTGGTAAAGATGGCCGTGGCGCCGGCTGCGTGAAACGTGGCATCTGCCACCTTCATAGCCTGAAGGATCGAGAAGGTAGTTGCCAGGCGAATGGCCACACGATGCTCGTGCGGTACGCTGCCTTCCGCGAGCGTGGCATTCCAGGCGGCCTCCACCGTTTGACGCAGATACATACGACAGGAGCGCAGCATGGCTTCCGATTCAGCCACGCGCGACTGTACCACCGCGTTGTCACGCAGAATACCAGTGACGCCGCGCGGGACTTTGGTAGCCGCAAGCTCAACGAAGGCATCGTGCATAGCCCCAGCCAGACCAAGCGCCACCGAGGCGAACCCAATGGCGTGCACAGGGGTGAAGCCAACCGCGGGAAAGCGGTAGAGCGGCCCGCTCTGGAGCGGCCGATCATACGGCATCAGCGCCACTCGTTCCCGCGGCACAAGATAGTCTGTCACCGCATACAGGTCGCTCCCGGTCCCACGTAAGCCGCTGACCTTCCAGATGTCCTCAAACTCTGCATCCGAGGCCCGAAAGTAGGCGGTGCACGTTTGCGGGGCGCCGTTCTCACGGGGGATTGTGCTGCCATCCGCCCGTTTCATCACGCATCCGCCCGCCAGCCACGTGGCATGCCGAGATCCGCTGCCAAACGGCCAACGACCGGTCACGCGGTAACCGCCGTCTTCCTCGATCGCAACACCAGGCGTGCCGGCGCCGGAGGCAATGATGACGTGCGGATCTGTGAAGATCTCCTCTGCGCCCGGCAGAAAGCCCGACACCAGCGCGGCCACCGCCCCTTGAGAGGCGCACCAGGCCGTGCTGCCATCTGCCCGAGCAATGGCCTCCATAATCTCACCGTAGAGCGGCAGCGGAATCTCAGATCCGCCCATGGACCGTGGGACCAGAACCTTAAAGACACCGATCTCCACCAACCCTTGAATGATCTCCGGTGGGATCCGCCGCTCTGCCTCGATCCGCGGCCCGGCTTCCGCAATGCGCGGTGCAAAATCACGCACCGCGCCCAGAATCTCCGTTGAGCTCAAACGTTGGGCAACCATAATTGTGGCTCAGTGTACTCCATACTCAAGGAACCGTACTCGGCAGCGCCGCAGCTCGTACGGGCGGGATTCCTGAGGCAGATTCTTCCCGTTCACCAGACGGGGTGTCCGCCTCGGGAACCGCACCCTTACGGGATGCGGCTCCGCTCGGAACTATGCGGCGATCCCGTAGAACTCCGCCGCGTTGGGCCCCAGAATGCGATCCACTACCGCCGGATCCAGGCCACCCTGGGTGCGCAGGTTGCGCATTGCCTCGATCTCGCTGCTTTGATCCTGATGCCCGTAATCCGTGCCGATCATCAGATGCCCGGGATTCGCGTAGCGCAGCACCGTGGGCAGGTCATCATCCGTCTGGGCCGTAACCCAGATGTTGTAGGCCCCCAGCACATCCTCCTCAAGCTGGCGCCCGCGCGTCTCCAGCCGGCGGCGCAGATCATGGATCACATACGGAATCCACTGGGAGCTGGCCTCAATGTAACCAAAGCGCAGCTTCGGAAACTTCTTGGGCATGCCGGTGGTGACGAGCTGATGGAAGCTGGCTACTGAAGAGAGCCGGAACGCGCCGAACGTGCCGCCAATGCCGTCCTTGGACATGATGCCCAGAATATTTGAGTTGGAGTTGCCAATATGCACGGTGATGGGCACGTTTAGCCGCTGCGCTTCTTCATACACGGGATAGAAGTGCGGATCCACCAGTAGGCGCTCACCCTCGATACCCCGCATGGTCACGCCACAGCTCCCGTGCTCAACCGACCATTGAAGCTGCTTTATGGCCTCTTCCGGGGTCTCCAGGGGCAACATGCATGTCCAGCGGAGACGGCCCTTGCTCTGCTGCCAGATGTCGGCCAACCAGCGGTTGTAGCTTTTAGACAGGGCGATCTCCGTCTCAGGCAGATCGCACATGCGGTTGATATACATGGTTGGATAGAGCACCTGCACATCGATGCCCAGCTCATCCATATGCGCAACGCGACCGGGGATGTCTTCCATATACCGCTTGGAATCATCCGTCACCATATTCCGCTTGACGTTCTCAGCGAGCCCGCGCGCCGCCACCGGCCCGCGCGCGGTGCCTCGGATCTTGCCATCAATCAACCAATACTTGACCCCATCCCCCGCTGGAGACTCCACGATGACGGGACGATACTTGGCCTCGTCCGGGTCCATGTACTCCCAGGTGTGCTCGGTTTCAATGACATGCGCATCGGCATCGATGACTGGCATGAAAATGTGCCTCCGGATTGGCTTCTGGTGTCGCCGGCATCGCCATTCTGCACCCCGGCGATCGCCTGATCGGAATCCTAACCGGCAGGTCGAGTCCAGTCAACCACGCCACGATGCACAACCGCTCCGGACGGACATGATGCTAACCTTAGGCAGGCGATTGATCGGCGCACATTTATGACTATCAGACTCATCCTTTTCATCCTGATTCTGACCGGCACTAGCGGTGTCCCAAGCTCTGCGGATGCCCAGATACCGCCGACGGCGGAACAGGCGGCTGGATATGGCGGTCTCCACCAGGCCGCCCTGAATGGCGATCTCCCTGTGCTTGAGGAGCTACTTACTGCCGGAGCGCCCGTGGATGATCGTGATAGCTACGGCCGTACGCCACTGCACGTTGCCGCGTATCGCGCCCAGCACGATGCCATGCGCAGGCTCATTGCGGCGGGGGCGGATCCCAACGCGCTCGAGCGAGATTTTTATGACATCGTTACCATTGCCTCGGTCGCCGATGACGTGGCCACCCTTCGCCTGGCATTGGAGCTTGGCGCCAGCCCCAGTAACGTGACCAGTCGTTATGATGGCACCGCTCTGATTGCCGCCGCGCACCTGGGGCATGTGGAAGTGGTGGAGGCCCTCGTTGCCGCGGGTGCGCCTCTGGACCACGTGAACAACCTTCAGTGGACCGCGCTCATAGAATCCATCGTCCTGGGCAATGGTGGGCCACGCCATACGGCCACGCTGCGCGCCCTGGTGAACGCCGGCGCGAACGTAAATCTGCAGGACGGTCGCGGCCAATCGCCGCTCACCCTGGCCCGAAGTCGCGGCTTCAGCGAGATGGCCCGCATACTGGAAGCCGCGGGAGCGCGGTAATG
>JBJXFJ010000282.1:0-9315 GCA_046154735.1 Chloroflexota bacterium
CCGGCAGAGCTCCTGCAGCCGTTCACGGAGTTCTGTAATGCACTCACCACTCAGTATGGTGACAAGGGGAATCAGTGCTTCGAACAGGCCCTGACAGCGGTTGTGCTTGAAACGCAAACGGTTGAGGTTGATCCATCCATGGTTGCTCTCGCAGTCATGGGTGGCTCCGAGGAGTGCGCAAAGGGCAGCCCAGCCTAGCGCGCCCTGTTCTAGCGACGCATCACCTCTCACGAGTCTGCCAGAGGTGATGCGCTGCGGAGCGATTTCCGAGGGTGGTGGCCCCCACCACTCTCGGGCTACCTCTATAATGCCCACCGTTCGCGGGAGGCATGAAGATGGAATATCGACAGCTTGGGACCACCGGTCTCACCGTTTCAGCACTGGGTGTGGGGGCTAACCCATTTGGCCTCGAGGTCCAGCAGGAGACCGCCACGGCCATCGTTCGCCGGGCCATAGACCTGGGCGTGAACTTCATCGATACAGCCAACATCTACCACCATGGTAGGTCTGAGACGATCCTTGGCAATGCACTGCGCGGGCATCGTGATGAGGTTGTTCTGGCCACCAAAGCGGGTGGCAAGTTTGACCCCGTACCCAATGGCGGCGGTACCTCCCGCAAGCATCTGTTTGCGAGCCTCGAGGCGAGTTTGAGGCGCCTCCAAACAGACTACGTGGATCTCTTCTGGATCCATCACATCGACTACAAGACTCCCCTGGAAGAGACGATGGACACGCTGAACGACATTGTCCGCTCCGGCAAGGCGCGCTACATTGGCGCTTCCAACTTTCTGGCCTGGGAGGTCAGCGAGCATAACGCCTACGCGCGTGACGCTCACCAGGCTCAGTTTATTGCCGTGCAGATGCACTACAACTTGATACACCGTGAAGTGGAGCACGAGATGATCCCGTTCTGCCAGGGCAAAGGCCTGGGCTTCATCCCCTACTTCCCCATGGCCGGCGGCTTTCTCACGGAGACCTATCGCCGAAATCAGCCCGCCCCGGCCGGCACGCGCGGCGCCGGCCGCCCGACCTTCTCACGCTGGACCAACGACCGCAACTGGGCGCTGAAAGACCAGCTCGAGGCGTGGTGCAATGCGCACGGCCACAAGATCAACGACCTGCCCGTGGCCTGGCTGCGCACCCGCCCCATGCTGAGCTCGGTTATCGCCGGCCCAGAGACGGTAGCCCAGCTCGAGGCGAACGTGGCGGCGAGCGAGTGGCTGCTCACACCTGAAGAAGTTGCCGAGGTGGATGCGCTGTCTGCGCCGGTTGGAGCCGTGCAGCGCGGTAACTGATCCCGTTCTCTGGAGCGCGGCAATGCTTGCCGCGCTCCAGAGAATCGGTCAGGGCTGCCAGGCGCCTGGGTCCCCGCTCAAGATAAAGCCAGCCCAGAAGTAGGGATCCGGCCATTCCGCCCGGGTAGCGAGCTGAGCCGCCTGTAGCGCTGCCGCCTTGCTTCGGCCATCAAGGAGCTCCTTGTGGAAGGCCTCCATGAGCACTCGGGTTGCCGCATCATCCACCCGCCAGAGGCTAGCTACTACCGTGGGGGCACCGGCCGCCAGAAAGGCCCGGTTTAAGCTCACCAGATCGCCGCCCTCACCTACCTCACCACCTTGCGTCTCACAGGCACTCAGCACCACCAGATCAGCCTGACCCAGGTCCAGGCCGTAGATCTCCTGAACCGCGAGCGAGCCGTCCGCCTGGGCATCTGGCCCCAGCACCAATCGGGAGAAGAGGGGGGTCTCCGCGCGGAGCTCACCGTGGGCCGCCACATGCAGCACTCGGGCGTCGCTCACCGCGGCCCGCAGACGGCTCTCCGTGGCCTCCCGGCCAATAATCGGATCTACCCCGCGCATTGCCGCGACTGACACGGCTTCCTCCCGAGCGTGGGGCAGCGCGGCCAGACCGGCGGGCGTATCATAAGCCAGCACAACCGCTGGGCCCGGGGTGCTCTTGCGTTTGTCTTGTACGAATGGCAATACGCTGATGCTGGGTAATGTGAAGAGCGTGTACTGATCCCCCAGGTAGCGCTCACCATCCCGCAGCGCCGCAAAGGGCACGTAATGCAAAGCCCCGCTCGGCACGATACCCACGACCGGCGTACGTAGCTGATGCTGGATCGGCGCCACCAGGGCCGCGTGCAGCTCGGCCAGGGCCACGCTGGAATCATCCCCCGCCGCCATCGGGCGCAACTTTGCCACCATCGACGCGAGCTGTGCACCGCTCACGGGGAGCGACCATGCGTCCAGGCCGCTGCTGGTCAGAAGGAACGCCAGTGTCCGCTCCCCAATGACCTGGTAGACCAGCAGCGTCGTGGCGTCATCCAATCGTGTCTGCAATCCGCGTATGCTGACCGCTTGAACGCTCCCCAGGCTCGCAAGCTCTGGGCTTGATGTCTGCAGACGGGCGAGGACATCGTCATACGTGCGCTGCTTGGCCAGAAGCTCGTTGCTCAATTCATTGACGAGCGCTTCGCTTCTGGCGGTGCGTCGCTGTCCGCGCTGCTCGAGCAGTCGTGAGTCAATGGCTCCCATCTCCGCGCGCAAGATTTGCTCCTGATCCACCAGCGCTCCCGACGCGCCCACCGGCGTCGCCACCCGTCCCCGGCTGACCTGATCGAGGAGCGTCCGCGCTCGTCCGCGTTCAGTGAACGCTAGGGCATCCTCGGCTTCACCCCACCGGAAAGCGGCCGCGGCGGCCTGCCCGTACACGTCAGCATTCGCATCCGCGAAACTTTGTTGAAACGTCTCAGCGCGGGCGTCGCTTCGCAACGTGTCGAAGACGTCCACCGCGTCACGGTATGCCGCCAGACTGCGAGGTCCATCCCCTTGTTCGCCAAACGCATGCCCGAGGTTCCCCAGCGTGATCGCCTCACCGGATCGATCACCGACCTCGCGGCGGATCGCCAAGGCTTGCAGGTACAGCTCAATGGCGTGAGCCACTCGGCCCAACTTTGAGTGGGCCACGGCAAGGTTGTTCAGGGTGGCTCCCTCCGCGGTGCGGCTGGCCCCTTCGCGTATGATCGCCAGAGCTTCCTCGTACACATCAATTGCCTGCTCGGTCCGGTTTTGCTGATTGTAGGCGAGGGCCAGACCGTTCAGCGCTCGAACTCCGTCGCTCACGTCGCCGATCTCGCGCAGAATGACTAGCGCCTGCTCGTACATCCCGATGGCGCGTTCCACATGCCCCGTGTCGTCGTAAGCACTTCCCAAACTGGCACGGATGACCCCCTCCCCGTACCGGTTGCCCTCTGCCAGCACTATCGCCAGTGCCTGCTCATACGCGTCGACGGCTCGTGCAGACTGCCCCAGGTCCTCGTAGGCGGCACCCAGGTTATGGAGCGATATTCCCTGCCCCTGCTGATCACCCATGTCCCGGCTGATGGCGAGCGCCTGATCATACGCCGCAACTGCGCGGCCCACCTGGCCCAGACGCTGATAGGCGCCACCGAGGCCGTTCAGAGCATCGACTTCGCCGGTTCGATTTCCCAGCTCCCGCTGGATCCCCAGGGCCTGCTCGAACACATCGATTGCACGGCCTACCTGCCCCAGCGCCTCATGCGCACTACCCAGGTTGATCAGGCTGGTAGCTTCAAGCGGCCGCTCACCGAGGTCTCGAGCGATGCCCCACGCCATCTGGTACCGGGAGATGGCCAGGGCCATCTGGCCCTGGAGCTGATAGACGAAGCCCAGGTTGTTCAGGGTGGTGGCCTCAAGCGGACGATCGCCGAGCTCCCGCCAGCTCTCGAGTGCCTGCTCGAACCGCTCGCCAGAGCGTCTGAATTGCCCCGACTCCTTGTAAGCGACGCCAAGGTTACTCAGGGTTGTCGCCGCACCGTCACGATCGCCCAGGTCCTGTCGCACGACGAGCTCGCGCTCCCAAGCGGTGATCGCGGCTGAATAAAGTCGTTCTCTGAACGCCAGTTGACCGTCACGGCGGAGTTGATCGGCTTCCTGGTCAGACGATCCCGGTGTCGTCGCCACTGGACCTGTTTGGGAAAACGTCACCGCTGGCACATTCAGCATCAGCACCGACGTCATGATCATCATAAGAACCGCTCGTCCCATTGGGCCAGCCTCCGCTCGCCGCACGGTTGATGTTCCAAACCGAAGGCGCTTTACCTTGCCATTACAGCAATCAAGCCGTTCTCTGCGATCATGATTCAACCGCATCCGACGCGACCAATTGGCTCCAGACGTTGCCTCTCCAGGCTCGCCTCGGCAAGCCGCTCGGCCACGTAGTCTGAGCATGCGCCATCACCAAACCGCTGGAAGAGCTCCTGGGCAAGTGCGTACTCGTCGCGCGCGGGTCCAAATCGGCTAGTGGCCAGCAGCAGGTCGCCGAGCACGGTGTGGGCCCAGGCTGCCGTGGCCGGATCATCAGCATCGAGCGCGGACGTCAGGGTTCGGTCCGCCTGAAGCTCGGCTTCGTCATCTAGCCCCAGCAGCACATACAGTTCCGTAAGCAGTCGATGAGCCGCGGGGGACCCTGATTCCCCGAGAGACTCCAGCATGGCCATGGCCTCCGATCGCAGATCGAGCTCATCGGATAACATCGCTCGAGCCCGCAGGAGTACAGAGATGTCGCCAGCAAGGCCGGCTGCGTCAAGCGAGGCCAGGGTAGCCGCGAGCTGCGCCATGCCATCGGCGTCCAATCGACGGAATTCCACTGTCGTCCGCTCTGCGCTGGTGGAACGGGTGCCAGACCGAATCTCCACTCGGTACGATCGTCCGGACTCAAGCACCGGCGCATCGCTGGGATAGGTGAGTTGAGTCTGCCCCACAAGCTCGGTGGTCCATTCCGGCGCTCCATCAACCAGGAGGGTCACGGTGTACCGGGCCGAATTGCCGAGTGATGACCAACGCAACATTGGCTGCCCCGTGCTTACCCGGCCACCTCGCGGGGACAGAAGACGTAGGTCGTTCTGCCCACGGTAGGCGCCCGTCCGCTGCCCATCAAACTGGGCGCTCCTGCGCCCCTCATCGGGGCAGGGCACCTTGCCCGTGCCCACCGGCGCTTGCACCGGTCGGTCGTTGGCGCACAGCACCTCAGCCTGGGCTCCATTGCCGATGCGCAGCAAATCTCCGGCGCGCAGCGCCATTCCCACTCGGGCAGGTGCAAAACTACTCCACTCCGGCTGCCGTAGCACCTCCACCTGACCACTGGCCCGAATGAGCGTATGCAGAGTGACCGGCTCACCGTAGACCTTCGGATGATTCGGTAGCGTCGTGGCGCTCACGGTAGCGATGAGGACCAGTGCCCCGCGACCTAGCGGCTGCCAAAATCGACCCGCGCCCGTGCCATTCCTCGCCACGTTGCCTCCACTGCCAAATCTTCTTCGAGTGCCAGACACTTGGTCCACTCTCCCAGAGCTAGTTCATTCCGGCTGGTCTCCTCCATCACTTGGGCCAGGAGACAATGGGGCGCTGCCGCCGTAGGCTTGATTCGGCTGTTCTCACGTAGATCCACCTCAGCGGCGCTCGGAAGCTTCAGGCCATGAAGCGCCCACCCACGGTTCTTGTAGAGGGCGGCCAGCGCTTCGTCACGCTCCGTGGCGTCAATAGTGGCGGTTTGATTGATGATGCTCACACCGTACTGAACCAACTCCAGGGCGCGGGCGTAATCGCCGCGTTCACGCAGGAGCAGGCGCGATAGATTGTTGATTGCGGGTACATACTCAGTATTCGCTTTCAAGGCCAACTGGTACTGTTGGATCGCCGCGCCATGATCAGCGGCTTCCTCTAGTGCTGAGCCGCGGGTGTGGAGGGCGCGGGGCGACTCCGGATGGATCCGTACCGCGAGCTCGGTATGAACCAGCGCGGCGCGGACCTGCTGCCGCTCCAGGGCATCCAGAGCCCGTTCAAGCGCGGCATTCTCAATGCCAGCCTGCAGAGGCGCGAGGGAAACTCCGCCGTCCTCAGTGAGATTGAGCGCGCGATCGTACTGCGCCACAGCCGCTTCCAGATTGCCACGGCCAAGCTCTGCCAGGCCGAGATCATGATACACCGCGGCCAGGCGTGATACGTTCCACACGGCAATACCTAACAGAAGTGCAAGGCCGGCGGCGACGAGCGATTTACTCTCGTGATGTCGGTATGGCGGAATGCGGAGTCGGCGAAAGGCACGGCGGGCCCAGCGATCACCCGCCTCGGTGAAACTGGACCCGACCAACAGCACGAGGAGTGACTGCACGGCGGCGGTGAACAAGCCCAGATAATCTGCTCCAGAGCTCAGTAGCTTGAGAGCGAGCTGGAGTGCAAAGGCGAATGCAACGATCAACGCCAGCAGCGTCACTGAGGCCCAGCCTGGCTTTGAAATCATGCGTTCTGGCAAGTCGTCCAACCGCCACCACCAGGCCTCGGCTGGCGGCTGGCGAGTTGCCCGCCATTCGGCCAACGTTGCCTGTCCCAGCCGGCGCTCAAGTGTCCAGGCTAGATCCATCAACGATGCGTCTGCGTTGAGGAGCCACGTGAACTCATCGGTCGTCACCGCCCCGCTCTCAGAGATCGCTTCCGCGATACCATCGCGCTGGCGTAACACTGCCAGCACTGTCCTGGGCGCCAGTAGTGGCACCTGGAGCGCAGCGAGCGCACTCACATCATTGGCGTAACGCTTGATGGAATCAGAGTCACTCCGCCTGGATCCAAGTTGCAGCGCAGGCACGCCAGCCGTCTCGTCCAGACTCGCCGGCGTTGAGAACGGTGGCGCCTCGTCGGCTACGACTGGTATCTGTCCAGTCACACTGAGCATCCTCTCACCCGGCATCAGTCGCTCGATTCGAATGACGGACACGTCACGTCGTTCGTCGAAACCTGTTTCGGAACCTCAGTCTACCATCGCCGTGGCCGATCTGGAGGTATGTATCTCACGATCTTGCGTGATGCACGCAAGAGCTCTCGATTCCCACGCGGCGCTGAATGATGCCGGGGGAGGGAAAACTGCGCTGTCCGCTCCACCATCATACCGGCGTATTGCCGGTGGCGTGTCAGTTCGCCTGAATGATCTCCAGCTCCCGGAGCGATCGAATAATCAGGTCGGCGGATTGTTCGGGGGACAATTCGGTGGTATCGATGCGGATCTCAGGATTCACAGGCGGTTCGTACGGTGAGTCGATGCCGGTGAAGTTCACCAGCTCGCCGCGCCGGGCTTTCTTGTAGAGCCCCTTGGGGTCACGATCCTCGGCCACAGCGAGCGGCGTATCCACAAACACCTCAATGAACTCGCCTTCTTGCAGGAGCTCCCGTGCCAAGCGCCGCTCGGCCTGGAATGGTGAGATGAAGGCCGTGAGCACAATCAGACCGGCATCCACCATGAGATTGGCTACCTCGCCGATACGGCGGATGTTCTCCACTCGATCCACGTCGGTGAACCCAAGGTCTTTGTTGAGGCCATGGCGCACATTGTCTCCATCCAGCAGGTAGGTGTGGCGACCCAACATGTGGAGTTTCTTCTCCACCAGGTTGGCAATGGTGGACTTGCCGGCGCCTGAGAGTCCGGTCAGCCAGAGCACACACGGTTTCTGGCCTTTGATGGCCGCGCGCGCTGCCTTGTTGACATCCACGGCCTGCATGTGAATGTTGTGCGCACGGCGCAGGGCGAACTGCAGCATCCCGGCGCCCACGGTGGAATTCGTCACTCGATCAATCATGATGAAGCCGCCCGTTTCACGATTCTCGTGATACGGATCGAAGGCGATTTGCCGATCCAGGCTCAGGTTGCAGACACCAATCTCGTTCAGTTCCAGCACCCTGGCGGCCAGATGCTCCATAGTGTTCATGTTCATCTTGTACTTGATGTGGGTGACACTGGCGTTGACCGTCCGTGGCCCGATCTTCAGCAGATACGAGCGACCGGGCAGCAGATGCTCATCATTCATCCAGACGAGCGTGGCCTCGAACTGATCCGCCGACTCGGCTGGCGCACTCGCGCTGGAGATGATGTCGCCGCGACTGATGTCGATCTCGTCGGCCAGCGTCAATGTGACGGATTGGCCGGCCACGGCGGTGTCCAGATCACCATCAAAGGTCACGATGCGCGACACGGTGCTCTCCAGGCCGGTGGGCTGCACGCGAATGCGATCGCCGGTAGCAATCACACCACTGGCAATGGTCCCGGCAAACCCGCGGAAGTCCAGATTCGGGCGATTCACCCATTGCACGGGGAAACGGAATGGCAGCAACTGCACGCGGTCCGCGTCAATCTCAACCGTCTCCAGAAAGTCCATGACGGTGGGACCGTGATACCAGGGCATCGCATCGCTTCGGGTGATGATGTTCTCACCATTAAGTGCTGAGAGCGGCACCGCTACCACGTCACCGAGGCCAATCAAGCCAGCGAGCTCAAGATAGTCCTCGACAATGTCGTTGAAGACATTCTCGGAGTGACCCATCAAGTCCATCTTGTTGACCGCCAGGAGGACATGTCTGATCCCGAGCAGTGAGACGACGGTGCTATGGCGCCGGGTCTGCGTGAGCACGCCTTTGCGCGCGTCAATCAGGATGATCGCGGCATCCGCGGTGGATGCTCCGGTGACCATATTGCGGGTGTACTGTTCATGTCCCGGGGTGTCCGCCACGATGAACTTGCGGCGATCTGTGGCGAAGAATCGATACGCCACGTCAATGGTGATACCTTGCTCACGCTCAGCCGCCAGTCCATCCACCAGCAGTGCGAAGTCCAGATTCTCGCCTTGCGTGCCAACTTTGCGTGAATCGGCTTCGAGGGCGGCGAGATGATCCTCAAAAAGCATTTTAGAGTCGTACAGCAGTCGGCCAATGAGTGTGCTCTTACCATCGTCCACGCTGCCGCAAGTGATAAAGCGGAGCAGCTCTTTATGCTCATGGGTCCTCAGATACTGCTCAATATCCTCGGCGGCCAGGCTGCGGTCCAGACCAACGGGCAGGCTCATTAGAAGTAGCCCTCCTGCTTCTTTTTCTCCATGGACGCCGACGAATCGTGATCAATCATGCGCCCCTGGCGCTCCGACGTGGTGGTGAGCAGCATCTCTTGGATGATGCCGGCCAGCGTATCCGCCTCAGACTCCACGGCGCCGGTCAGCGGATAACACCCCAGGGTGCGAAAGCGCACACTGCGCTGCTTCGGCTGTTCACCAGGCTCCAACGGCATACGGTCATCATCCACCATGATCAGCGTGCCGTCGCGCATCACCACCGGGCGCTCCTTGGCAAAGTAGAGCGGGACAATGGGTATGTTCTCCAGATAGATGTATTGCCAGATATCCAGCTCGGTCCAGTTAGAGAGCGGGAACACGCGAATGCTTTCACCCTTGTGCTTCCGCGCGTTGTACAGATTCCA
>JBJXFJ010000284.1:0-2725 GCA_046154735.1 Chloroflexota bacterium
CGCCACCCGCCCCACCAGTCTCCATGCGCAGCACGTCCCCTGGCGCCAGCATGACGTTGGAGACGCGGCCCAGATAGACCTTCTCATTTGGGGTATCGGGATTCACCACGGTACGTCCTGGACGCCCGTCCGCACCACCCTCAACCCCGCGTGGTGGGGCCATGTGACGGTTGGTGCCGCCGGAGAAGACGCTCGGGTTTTTAATCAGATAGTCCCGGCGGAGGCCCATGCCACCGCGATGCGTGCCCGCGCCGCCGGAATCGGGGATAACCCGAAACTGAAGCATCTGCACATCAAACTCGGTCTCCAGGATCTCCACGCTGGCAAGGCGCGCGCCTCCGCTGAGTGCACCCTGACCGGTGCCGGAATAGCCATCACCACCGGCGAAAGAGCGCGTGCCGGCGGTCAGAATTTCGTATTGCACGTACGGGCGGCCACTTCTCGCATCAGAGCTGCCAATGGTCACCAGGCCGCCGTTGGCCGCCTGCGCCACACGTGGCCGGCCGGCCGCCTGGCTCAGCGCGGCAAGAATGACGTCCTCTACGACCGGCACGGTTTGCGAGTAGAAGCCCACCGGCGCCGGGAAGACGGGGTTCAGAATGCTCCCTTCGCGATATCGGCACTCAATCGCACGGGCCAAACCGTAGTTGTTGGGCATGTTGGCATCGATCATGGCGATGGTGCAGAAGTACGACGTGCCGTTGATGAATGGCGGGCGCACGTTGATGGGCCCCTCCACCTGATCGCCACACCCGGAGAAATCCAGCACCAGCCGATCAGCCTGCTTGGTCACGGCCACGTGGATGCGAGTGCAGGTATCCGTGGCGGGCAGATTGTCGATGAGCGCCTCAGCCTCGTACACCCCGTCCGGCCAGGTGGCAATCTCACGGCGGATGCGCTCCTCGGTTTTGAGAGCGATCTGCTCAAAGGCGTGCAGGGTCACATCCTGACCGTAACGGTCCATGACCGATTTGAGCCGCTGCGAGCCCACACTCCAGAGAGCCCCAGCCTGAGCCAGAAGATCGCCCAGAACCAGCTCCGGCGTCCGGCTGTTCCCGCGCAGGAAGAGCTCCACCTCCTTTACCGGCGTGCGCCGACTGAGGAACTTCACCGGCAAAATCGCCAGCCCTTCACCGAAGAGGTCGCGGGCCGCGGCGTTGCGGCTGCCGGGCGATTGGCCGCCAATGTCGCTCTTGTGCCCCATGCTGGCGCAGAAGGCCACCAGGTTGCCCGCGTGGAAGATGGGCGCCACCACCACCATATCCGTGGGGTGCGGACAGCCACTGAAATAGGGGTGATTGGTGAGAAAGCAGTCGCCTTCTTCCATCTCGTCATAGCTGTAGAACCGCAGCACGCCCTTTACGCACTCCGGGTACGCGCCCAGGTGCACGGGCAGGCCGGCATACTGGCCCACGGTATTGCCCTCACGGTCCAGAATGGCACAGCTAAAGTCGTACGATTCACGAATGATCGTGGAGTAACCGGTGCGGAGCACGGCGCCCTGCATCTCCCGCACAATCCCGTCAAGACGAGCCCGAATGACTTCCTGGGTAATGACGTCGACCTCGGTCATGGGTCTCTCCTCTTACGCCGTGGTGATGACGAGGTTGCGGTAGCCATCCACCTCAGCCGTTTGGCCCGGCAGAATGACGGTGGTTGAGTCGAATTGCTCGATGATCGCGCCGCCCCGTACCTGGTGGCCCGGCTGTAGTCGGGCGCGGTCATACACCGGGCAGGATTCAAAGCCCGTGGCAGCGCTAAAGCAGACCTGGCGGCGCTCCGACAGTGCCGTGGTCGGATCACGGTTGGCCCCCACCGGCTCAGCCTCCAGGGCGAATTTCGGAACCGTCACGGTGATGCGCCCTCGATAGTTCACCGCCTCCACCGGTTGCGTTGCCGCGCTGTGGCCGTAGAGTTGCTCGTGCAGCTCATCAAAGCGTTGGCGCATGCTCTGAAGGGCACTGGCGGTCACGGCTTCGCTCTGAGCCAGCGGGATCGTGAGCTCATACCCCTGCCCTTGATAGCGCAGATCCAGGAAGTAGTCCACGCCCAGTTCCGTGGCACCGAAGCCATCCGCTTGAAATTCGGCCAGCGCCTGCTGCTTCAAGCCGTCAAGCACCGTATTGAGCTCGCTGATGTCCATGGTGGCCAATGGCCGGATGCGCGAGGTCATGTAGTCGCGTTTCAGGTCCACCATCACCAGGCCCAGCGCGGAGCTCACACCCGGCGCCGGCGGGACGATCACCCGGGCAATGCCGAGATCGGCGCCCAGCGCGGCCGCGTGGAGTGGACCAGCGCCGCCAAACGCCACCAGCGCAAAGTCGCGCACATCGTAGCCTCGTTCGGTGGAGACCTGCCGGATGCCCTCCTCCATCTTGGTATTGATGATCTGTATCACACCCTCGGCCATCTGCAGCGCGTTGAGTCCAGCCTTGCGGCCCAGCGTCTCCAGGGCGTCAACGGCCCGTTGACGATCCACCTGCACTTTGCCGCCCAGGAGGTATTCGGGATGGAGATAGCCCAGCACGATATTGGCGTCGGTAACGGTGACCTCGGCGCCGCCGCGGCCATAGCACACGGGCCCTGGATCCGCCCCGGCGCTGTCCGGTCCCACCTGGAGAATACTTGCGCTATCGAAGCGGGCAATGGTGCCGCCGCCCGCGCCGATGGTGTTGATCATCAGCATGGGAATGCCGATCTCCCAATCACCCAGGCGCACGGGTGA
>JBJXFJ010000287.1:0-7435 GCA_046154735.1 Chloroflexota bacterium
CCCCCCCCACGCCGCACTCCAAAATCCGCTGACAGTTGCCTGTTAGCAGCCGCTAGAGTCGCGGCGTGAGATCATTCCCAATGAGCTCGATGGAGCGCATGACGTCACGGTGCTCCATGCCAGCCCACTGGAGTTTGCAGACGAAATGGTTTACCCCAAGCGTATCGACATAACGATTGATTTGTTCTGCCAGTGATTCCGGTGAGCCCACCAGGAACGCATCCGGAATATTCTCGTCGTCGAATTTCATGGGGGGCTGATCGTCCTTCGGCATGGCTTCAAACTGCCCCCAGCTCTCATAAAGCTCGAGCTGGTGGAGGATGTGCGGCACGGCCACACGCCGAGCCTCGGCATCGGACGGTGCAATGAACAGCTCACGCCGAAGTGGGAAGACTTCGGGTAGCGAGTTACCATGCTCAGCGAGTGCTGTGCGATAGATCTCGGCCTG
Source organism: Chloroflexota bacterium (assembly GCA_046154735.1). Taxonomy (GTDB): domain Bacteria; phylum Chloroflexota; class UBA6077; order UBA6077; family JACCZL01; genus CAVXYC01. Next base: position 449 of record JBJXFJ010000287.1, read on the forward strand.
ACGACTGAGCGACTTCAATCCCGCGCGGGGATTTGAATACCAGGCCGCGCCGAGCCGGCCGGCGCGCTCCACGGCCGCATCCACATCAGCCGCGAACCACATGGGCGGGTGCGGGAGCTGCTTTGGCTTCAATCCGCCTGGGAGATCCGTGTAGTTGTAGTAGCGGCCGTAAAAGCTCCACGCGGATTCAGCGGACCAGATCCTCTTCATGATCTCGATGCCCTCCTCAAAGCGCCCACGGCGCTCTTTGAAGGTCACGCCCATTGCGGCGAACTCCTCCGGCCGATAACCCATGGCCAGACCCAGAATGGCTCGCCCGCCAGAAAGCCAGTCCAGCGTGGCCACATCTTCTGCCAGATACACGGGGTTCAGCAGCGGGAGGAGCGCAACCCCGATCACCAGGCGCATGTCGCCTGAGACATCAATCACGCTGCTCAGATATGGAATGGTTGAAAAGGCGGTCGTTGGGTGCGCCAGAAAGTGCTGGCTCGCTACCACTGAAGTAAAGCCGGCTTCTCGCGCAAGCTTCACCTGTTCACGATGATCCGCCAGACGGGCGGTAAGATCCGTGCCGGCTGGATAATTGGCGGAAATGATCAAGCCGAAGGTGGCACGCGGTGCGCTGGTCATAATGGGCGGTGTCCTTTCCAAGGTGGGGCGTCAAAACGCTGGCGGCAAGCCAACGACCGCGCCATTATACGGAGCGGATGCGGTATCGATGATGAGACCGACCAGCGGCCATTGGGTTTCGCTACTTCCGCATATGGCGCTCCGTCCTCGCGCACCGAAAGCGACGCCCAACCACCAGGGCACTGACACTGAGATCGACTAGGTCGGCCGAACAGCCACAAAGTACTCGACGGTTCCGGGCTCCACCTCGCTATGAATGAGCGGATGCACAGTGGGTTGAAACCCGGCTTCACTTAACCATCTGAGCCACTCCAATCGGGAGAAAAGTCCTTCCTCATGCTGATCGTGAACGGTGCGCGTCGGTTGACCGTCCTCACGCAGAATGAGCACAAACTCGGTCATGAAGGTTGTATCCGCTGGGTCCGGATCGTAGGACCACGCCAGAAAGCGCAGCGCGCGACCCGCGCTATCGTTGCCACCGTGATCGGTGCTCGATTGAAAAGTCTCCTTGACGCAGTCCGGTGCAAAGAGGGCTACGCCGCCCGGCGCACAATGAAGAAACGCCGTCTCAATGGCCTGGCGTAAATCGTTTTCCGCGGTCAGATACATCACCGCGTCATGGGCAAGCACCGCGTCAAATGTCCGGCCAAGTCGCAAGGTGCGCATATCGCCAAGAATGTGCTCACACTCTGGATTGATCGAGCGACTCTGCTCGAGCATGTCAGGGGAGATGTCGGTCAGTGTGGGGGTGAAGCGATGTTTGTACTGCCAGGCCAGGTTGCCGCCCCCGGCGCCAAGCTCGAGGATGGTCCGCGGTGCTGCGCTTGAAGCGGCGATGATAGCGCCGCTGTAAATGGCCTCTTCCTCCTGATACTCGTCCGGAGCGGTGATGAGGTGAAACCAGGACGCGAGATCACTGTACATATGCATGGTCATTCCCGTTGACTCACGTGAACTTTGAAGTCGCGTTGATGAGCACGTCAGAATGGCTCAGTAGCAATGATGTTCTGAGAAGGATCAGCTAGGATCTCTCGAACCGCCTCAGGACTCAGTGGAATTTCCACCTGCGCCCGGACAACATCGATCACGGCGTTCACGATTGCGGCGGACATGCCGCAGTTAGCCCCCTCACCGATGGGCGTGATACCGAGACTGAGGTCCGGCGGGAGCTTGTACGTTTCCAGCGGAGGGATATCGGCAATCGAAGGCAGCTTGTACTCATGCAAGCCGGCGTTGAGCACCCGGCCGCCATCCAGCACCAGGCCTTCGGTTAGGGCATAGCCAAGTCCCTGTATGAGTGCTCCCTCAATCTGACCCTGGTGGAGCACCGGATTGATGACTCGCCCGAGCTCGTGCGCCGTGATGGCTCGTAGAACAGTCACCTCTCCTGTTTCGAAATCCAATTGGACTTCCGCGGCTTGGGCAGCAAACGCTTCCACCTTGTCTTCATCGGCGCCCTCATACTTCAGAACCTCAGTGAGATCTGTTGGTGAAAGCGCCGCGGTTTCCGCAATCGTGAATAGACGTCCGTCTGGTGACCTGAAACCGCCCGGCTCGGTTAGTATTGCGTCCGCGGGGATTCCGAGCTCGCCGGCGAGCAGGTCGGTGAGTCTTTGAGCCAGAGTGCGGTGGAGAATGCTGACGATCTTGCCCGTCATCCGGGTGATGCGACTGCCACCGAGCCCGCGATCAAATTCGATGTTCTTGAGCGATTGTTCCACGCGCACCTGCTCCAATGGGACACCGAATGCTTCCGCGGTGAGCTGAAGAAACGCGGTGAGCTGCCCCGCGCCGTTTTCCATCATCGGAGTATTCAGGATGATCGTTCCTTTGCGCTCCACAATGATCTCGGCACTATAGACGCCCACGCTGTTGCCAATGCCGACCAGGGCAATCCCTCGGCCGACTCCATCCACTCTCGGCTTGTCCCAACCGATGGCCTCGGCTGCCATCGTGAGAACCTCGCTCGCGCGAGGCGGTGAGCCGCTACCTGAGCCGCCCTTGAATCGATCGCGCCGGCCATGCGTCGCGTTACGTAAGCGAAGCTCAAGCGGATCAATCCCCATGGCTCGAGCACAGAGGTCCATATGGCATTCTTGTGCGTGATAGGGCTGGGCGTCTCCCGGTGCACGCATGTGACCGCATGGAACCGTATTCGTGTAAATCATGTGCCCTTCCACCCGCCAGATTGGCGGCACATACGAGCCCATACCGCCATCGCGAATATTCGGGAGTGTGGCGTCGGGAGCGGGCTTGAAGGCCGCGTACGCGCCGCTATTAAAGTACGCGCGGGTGTAGCGCGCCTGCATGTGTCCCGCCGTGTCGAATCCGCTCTTCACCACAATGGTGCAGGCATGGCGTGGATTGCCGGCCGTGAGCTCCTCGGCGTACGTCATGGTGATCTTCACCGGGCGTCCGGTGCGCTGAGCGAGGAAGTAAGCCAGCGGGATATCCATGAATGAGCCCTTGCCGCCAAAGTCTCCACCCAGCGGAAGCATGTGAAACTCAATCTGTTCTCGAGTCAGACCAATGCTGTCCTTGAGATAGTTGAAGAGCAGGAACGGCGCCTTATTGGACGCCCAGATGTGGGCGGTGCCGGCCGGGTCAATCTCAACGAGCGCGGAGTGCGGCTCCAAATACCCCTGATGCTGTCGCGGCGTGTGAAAGGTGTGCTCAAACACATGCGCGCAGTTCTGGAATGACTGCTCCACCTCATCACGACTACTGCCCCAGACGGGGTTCGAGACGCTATTCGGGTAATCCGCCACGACCTGGGATGGCGTCTTCCAGGCTCTGATGAGTGCGGGGTCGTGGATGAGCGGGGCGTTCTCACGGATTGCCTCGAGCGGATTGTAGACCGCAGCGAGCTCATGGTAGTCAACTTCAATCAGGCTCAGAGCTTCCTCGGCGATTTCAGTCGTGTCCGCGGCCACCGCGGCGACTTTCTCCCCGATGAACCGCACCTTCTCAGTGGCCAGGATGGGCATGTCGCGGATGGACCGTCCGATACGGAAAGCGGGAAGATCATGAGCCGTGAGCACGGCCCGAACGCCAGGCAGCTCGGCGGCGCGAGACGCATCGATGCGAACAATCCGAGCATGTGGAATTGGACTGCGCAGGATCTTCCCAACGAGCTGGCCCGGTCGCCGGACATCCGCGGCAAAGACGGCCGAGCCCGTTACTTTTTCGACTCCGTCAGTGCGTCTGGCAGATGGCGGCTCGTGCCACTGAAACGCGTCGCGAATGCTCGTCCCCATTGCGTATGACTATAGCGCCTTGGCTGAAAGTTTTGAACACCGGTGAGCAGGGGTAAGTGTCCACAAGCCGAAGGACGAGATTATGGAGCAGCCATCATGCGCGACACCGCTTTGGAGTGCGGGCGGCCGTGACACCGCTTTCAATTCCGAGTCCGCATCAGCAACGATCGCGGAAGCCACAGCGGTGTGACGGCCACCCGCACTCCAAAGCGCTGTCGCGCACCCCCCGCCCAGGTCTGAAAGAACACGGGCAAGGACATTGTGCTGGGCTTGACGAGTGGTCGCGCTCGACCTATCATGCCGGGCAGTTACGACTATAGTCGTCAAAGAGCCAAGGGGGCCACATGAGCCGTCTGTATCGGTACATCTCTGCCGATTCCCATCTTGAGATTCCGCCCGAGCGGTGGACAGATCGAGTTCCCGCAAAGCACCGAGACCGCGCTCCGCGCACGATCAAGATCCCGATGGGCGAGGCCTTGATGGTTGAGGGAAGGCCGCTCAACGTGCTGGGTCTCAATTTTGGCACGCGCGGGTGGGAGCGACTCACCATTGGTGGCACGTACGCGGAAACGCCCGGCACCGGCCTGCCAGAGCAGCGTGTCCGTGAGCAGGACCAGGATGGTATTGACGCGGAGATCATGTTTACCGGTGTTTCCGGCCCGAACCTCTGGCGCGGTATTCGCAATGACGAGGCATACTGCTCAGTTGTCCGCGCATTCAATGAGTACCTCGGTGAGGAGTATTGTCCGGCCTTTCCAGATCGGCTCCTCGGATTGGGTGTGATTCCGGAGATTGGCGTCGATGCCGCAATTGCCGAGCTCACGAAGTGCAAAGAGCTTGGGCTGGTCGGAGTAACGCTCAACTCATTTCCCAGTGGCAAGTCATTTCCAACGAAGGATGACGACCGTTTCTGGTCCGCCGCGATCGACCTGGACATGCCCATCACGATTCACGTGGATTTCGGCTTCCCCTCTGGGACCTACGGTGGTCGTGGCAAGATGTTTGATTATGAGCGGGCGCCAGAGGATGGAGAGAACGATGTCATCCTCCGCTTTGGCAAGTACGGCTTCCGGGGAAGCATCCACGCGGTCCAGTTGCTGTGGTTTGGCGTATTTGATCGCTTCCCGACCTTTAAGCTCTACGTTGCGGAGACTCAAATCGGCTGGCTACCGAACTTCTTTGAGCAGATGGACAATCATTACCAGCGCCACTATCGTTGGGCGGACAAACTGCTCGGGCTCAAGCCGCTTGACCGAATGCCGAGTGAGTACATTAAAGAGCACGTGTACTGGGGATTCCTCTGGAATCCAGTAGGCGTGCGTGCCGTGCACCGGGAGGGCGGTGTGGACCGCGTGATGTGGGCGTCAGACATGCCCCATGGCGAGACGGATTGGCCAAATTCCCTCCGAAGCATGGAGGAGAATTTCCGGGGGATTCCGTCTGAGGATGTGGAGAAGATGGTGAAGAGTAACTGTATTGAGTTCTTTCACCTGAAGGACAGCGTGAACTTGCCGGAGGTTAAAAGTCCGGCAAGCGCCACGGCGTAGCGCGGCAGGCATGACAGCACGACATGCCGCATACGTCTTAGATGCGGCGGCTCGTGCTGTGTGTTCTTAATAAGCGAGCGGCGGATGAATCACCGGTCAAGATGCACGTTCGCACTCGTGCATCTTGACCGATGCATCGTCAAAGTGAGCGGCGTCTCCGAGTAGCGCGGCGGTCTTGTGCCCCGCGCGGGTGGAATCACCCAGGGACGAGCAGCACCCGGTGTGCGGGAATCCTCGGGCGCGGGGCACAAGACCGCCGCGCTACTCGGAGACGCCGCCGTCCCCAGATGATTCAGCAGTTACGATGCAATGAATTCAGGCCTAGCGAATGAGCGCTCCCGGCGGCGTCAAGACTTTGAGAAACTGATCGAAAAACGCCCAGTAAATCAGGCCGGTAACACCGGCCGCAATGAGTGCTGTTTTCCAGGACTCGCGGGCGGTCAGTCGGAGATAAAGCAGAATAAACGGCCCAACGAGGAACGTGAATCCCAGGGCCCAGATTGCCGCGAAGAGTCCAAACATCCAGCCAAAAATCTCCATAGTGCGAAGCTTCGTCACTCGCGCCAGTTCATTTCGCTCGTGTGACTCGGTTTCGACCCGAGGAGCTCGCCCGCGCTCTTGGACCAATTTCAGCACATCAGATGCAAGCTGAACGAATGCGACGACGGCTGTGACACTGCCAATGGCCATAGGGAAGAGCCGCGCCGCGGCTGGCCAATCGAGTGCCATGACTACCGCTCCTACTGCTAGCCCGAAGACTACGGCGCTGAAACCTACGCGCAGAACGGGAAAATTGGTTGGCTCCTCCACGGCGTCAATTTCCACTCCCTTGCGCATCTTGGTCAAGGTGAAGACGATAGCGGCAACGGCCAGGATGATGAGGAAGATTACGATCGGACGTCCCAGCCAGCTAAAGCCATAAATCCGGCTACTGATCCAGAGACTGTTCTCCGCTCGATCGCCAAGCACTAAGCCGAGAATCAGCGGAACAACCGGCCAGCCGAGCTTGTGCATCGTAAAGGCCAGCGCTCCGAAAAAGAGCGTCACCATCAGGTCGCCAATTTGACCGGTGGAGGTCATTGAGCCCAGGAACACGAGCAGGATAATGAATGGGACGAGTAGCGTGCCCCGGATGAACGTGATTTTGGCAAGCTGATTCAGGAACAGGAATGAGAGGGCGACGCCGATCAGATTGGCGATGACCAACACCCAGACGAGGAAAAAGGTGAGATCGAGATTCCGAGTCAGCATGTTCGGGCCGGGCTGGATGCCCAGGATCACGAAGGCGCCAAGCAAGATCGCCATGGCTGAGCTACCCGGTACGCCGAAGGCCACGGTTGGGATCAGGTGGCCGCCTTCTTTTGAGTTATTGCTTGCCCCGGGGCCCAGCACGCCCTCCACCGCTCCTTTCCCGAATCGCGAAGGATCCTTGGAGCTCTGGACGGCATGACCATAGGCAAGCCATTGGGAGAGGCCGCCGCCAACGCCAGGGATGACCCCGAGCGATACGCCGATTAGACTGCAGCGGACGACCAGCCACCAGTGGGTGAAGG